>JBGOTW010000216.1:0-7399 GCA_041476685.1 bacterium
ATGAAGATCAGCTCCGCCGCCGCGATCGCCTCGGGCGTGATCGGAGCGAAGATGAGGTTGCGCCCCCGCACCCGGCGCACCACCTCCTCCAGCCCCGGCTCGAAGACAGGCAGCTGCGCGGAGTTCCACTGCGCGATCTTGTCCGGATCGATGTCCACCACCGTCAGCCGCACGTCCGGGCAGCGGTCCGCGATCAGCGCCATCGTCGGCCCGCCCACGTAGCCCGCGCCGATGCAGAGGATATTCCGGATCATGGCTCCTGACGCGGCTGGCAATGCAGGAAAACGGCGGCTGGAACCGGGGCACGCCCCGGGCAGGCTGGGCCGCGCGGCGAGACCCGCGCATAGCCGTTGCGCCAAAAGCGCGCACCCACCTTACCGCCTCGCCGTTCCCGCATGCAATCCGGGCGCGGCGGGCGCGGCGCAAACGGGGCTAGGCCGCGGCTTCGGGCGCGGAGGGTGCCGGCATGACGCGGGTCTCCGCCTCGATCACGGGCGGCTTGAGCAAGTGCTTCTTCACCGTGCACAGGTTCACGGCGCTGACGAGGCTGGCCCGATACTGCTCCGGAAATGATTCCGGGACGTGAATATCCAGGTGGATCTTGCTGACCAGGTGTTTTTCCGGGTTCCAGTCCATGGTCTGGACGATCTCCACGCCCTCGGTTGAAAGCCCGCGCGTTTGGCAGTAGTTCTGGACGAAGTAGCCGGCGCACGCGCCGAGCGATGCGAGAAAGACGTCGAAGGGCGACGGCGCGGAATCCTCGCCTCCGAACTTCGGCGGCTGGTCGGTGCGGATCGTGAATCCGCCGAATTCGGCGTCCACCTTCTTGCCGCCGCGCAAGCGAATGCGGATGTCCATGGCGCCGCCCCTTATGCGGAGATGTTGGCCCACGATCCGGCGTTGACGACCTGGCCGAATCCGGCCTCTCTGAGCATCCGTTCCGCCATGGCGCTGCGGGTGCCGGATGCGCAGCATAGGATCACCGGCTTCGAGCGGTCGAGCTTTTTCAGGCCGCGCTGGAACTCGTCCAGCGGGATGTTGATGCTGCCCCTCCGGGAGCCGGAGGCGAATTCACCGCGGCTGCGCACGTCCACCACGACGGCGCCGGCCTTCAGCAGATCGGGAAGTTGCATGCGTGCCTTTCGAAATCGGAGCCGGCGCAGGCCGACGAAGACGGCGCCCCCGGCCAACAGCGCGATGCCTGCGGTTAGCAGCAGATCGGTGTTCACGAATCTCCATGCTTCAGTTCTTGGCCTGGGCGCCTGAATCCGGCGCCAAGACACGCCGCAACTCCTTCAGGCCGCGCAGGCCGGTCATGGGACAAGAGACAATCGGCCCGATTTCCTAAGCCGACTTGGGCGCGGCACCCTTCGTGGCGCAGGTGCTGATGCCGAGCATGGCGTACGGCGGGCACCAGCCCACCACACCTGTCGCCAGCGGAATGATCCCCAGCAGGAACCACAGATTGCTGGGGCCCCAGAACGCGAGACTCGTGATGGCCAGTCCCGCCACGATTCGAATGGAGCGTTCGATCGGATGAATATTGATCTTCATGGTCACTCTCCTGGTGATGCGCTGCCCGTTCGCTACGCTTGCCTCACCCCTGGATCTACACCCTTGCTTCTTGATCGTACCAGGGACTGCGCTCCCCGGGTCCAGCGGCGGCACACGCCCGTTCCGGCGGCTAGCAGTAGATGTCGCTCATGGCCCGCATGAGCCGGTGCAGCCGCGGACTCTCGATGCGGTAGAAGACGAACTGGCCCTCCCGCCGCGCGGCCACGAGCCCCTCGCCCTTCATGCGCTTGAGGAACTGGGACATGGCCGACTGCGACGTTCCGCACGACTCGGTCAGCTCGTTGACGCTGCGTTCCCGCTCCACGAGCCGGCTCAGGATCTTCAGGCGCACGGGATGGGAAAGGGAGCGCAGCACGCGCGAGACATCCTCGCATTTCCGCGCGATGTTCTCCGCGACTTCAAGCCGTCGTGCCGCGCTGGCCATGAACCATCCCTCCCGCGTGCGCCACCCCTGGACTCCGCCCGCCTCGTTCCGCGGCGCCTGGACGCCGTGCCGCGCTATTGGTGAGATATTATGTGGGCTGCATATTATTGTCAAGTAATATCATTTGATATTGGTGCAGCGTGCCATTCGCGGGGTGGAGGCGCGCTGACCTTCTATTGCGCGACGGGCCGCAGCTGGCTATCAGGGAAATATCCGATCGAATAGGATCAGAGCCGCGGCCGGCGACCGGTGTCGCCGGCGAGACTGCGAGTCTCCCCGCTTGAGGAGTGGATCCGCGCAGAGGGAGCGATGGCGGAAATGGAATACGTCCACGGGTATTCGGCAAGCGAAGTTGAGCGGCTCGTTGACCAAGCGACGGCGCTGACAGAATTGTTGCACCACGATACCCGCTATCCTGAGGGAAGCTCGGTGCTGGAGGCCGGCTGTGGTGTTGGCGGCCAGACCGTGGCCCTGGCGAAGAACAGCCCCGGCGCGCGCTTCACTGCGGTCGATATTTCGCCCCTATCCCTCGAGACGGCAAGAGCGCGGGTGCAGGAACGAGGCTATCGCAACGTCGTGTTTCAGCAGGGCGACATTTACGGGCTGCCCTTCCCGGACGGGAGCTTTGACCATGTATTCGTCTGCTTCGTCCTGGAGCACTTGAAGCATCCTGAGCGGGCCTTGGCGCACCTGGGCGCGAAGATGAAAGCGGATGGCACCCTCACGGTCATCGAGGGAGATCACGGGTCCACGTATTTCCATCCGGACAGCCGCGACGCCTGGCTCACCATTCAGTGTCTGATCGACCTCCAGGCCCAGGACGGAGGCGATGCCCTGATCGGACGACGCTTGTTTCCGCTGTTGACCCAATGCGGATTTTCCGGAGTCCAGGTTTCGCCCCGGATGGTCTACGTGGATTCCAGCAAGCCTGCCTATGTGGAGGGCTTCACCAAGAAGACCTTCATCGCCATGGTCGAAGGCGTTCGCGGCCGGGCGATCGCTTCCGGGATGTCCACGGCCGAAGCGTGGGACCGGGGGATCCGCCACCTCTACCGAACGACTGAGCGGGACGGAACGTTCTGCTATACCTTCTTCAAAGCCGTGGCCCGAAAATCGTCGGGCACCGGCAAGTGACGGTGGAGCCGCCGATTGAGCGGCTGGATTGGCATTCCCCGAAGCGTTCGATCCGGACGTGCCGGAGCAGAGACCAGACATGGACGAAAAGCGCCCTTCCGACCTTCAGTACAACGACACCGCCTCGTATATCCTAAAGTTTGCACCGCAGGCGCGGGCGCGCATTTTGGACGTGGGGTGCGGCAGTGGCGGGCTGGCAGCCGTGCTCGGCGCGGCGGGACATATCGTGACGGCCATCGACTCCTCGGCGGAGGCGGTGCAGCAGGCGCGTGCCGGCGGCATAGACGCCCATGAGGCCGATCTGCTCCAATTCGCGGGGGGCCCGTTCGACGTGGTGCTGTTCTCGTACTCGCTGCATCACATCGCCCCGCTGGGGCCGGCTCTGGAGAAAGTGCGGTCGCTATTGGCCCCCCGGGGCCGCCTGATCCTGGAGGAGTTTGCCATCGAGCGCGTGGACGCTGCCACGGCCGCGTGGTTCTTCGGCACGCAAGACGCGCTGGTGGCGGCGGGGCTGCTGGCCGATACCGAGCCGAGCGGGGTGCTGGAGGGCAAGGAGCCCCTGACCCGGTGGCGCGAGCGGTTCGAGCCGGGTCGCCACGGGCATGGCGGCCACGGTCGCAAGGGGCACGGCCACGGCGGCCACGGCGGCCACGGCGGCCACGGCCGGGAGGGCCACGGTCACTTCAGCGAAAGGCTGCACGAGGGCGACGCCATGCGGGCCGGCGTTGCCGCCGCGTTCCAGATCTTGCACGAGGAGCGCACGCCGGCCCTCGCGCGGTTCTGGCTGCACCGGCTTGGGGACGATTCGCTGCCGGTTGCGCGCCAACTTGTTCCGCTGGAGCGGCTGCTGATCGCGCAGGGCATGATCCGTCCCTTCGGATTCCGCATCGTCGCCACAGCGCGCCAGGCCACACTCGCTTGACCCATGCCTTGCCCGATCTTGGAGCGGCTTGCCGATCGGGCGATGCCACCATCCGTCTTGAAGACGGACTGGAAGTCTGACGAATCGCGGTCCAACGCAACGCGCTCACACTCGGCAATGGATGGCGAGGGCGCAGGCAGGCGTGCGCAGGGGAGCGGGGCCTGGGGGCACCTATGCACAGGGGTTATGCACAGGTGCCAACTGCGCCGTTGCTAAGTTATTGATATTACGGTACTGAATGGAGACGAAGGGGATCGAACCCTCGACCTCGGCATTGCGAACGCCGCGCTCTCCCAGCTGAGCTACGTCCCCAGGTCGGGCTTAAGGGGTAGCAGACTCGCGGAAAAACGCAACCGCACGGCGTTGCAATCTGGCGGCGTCCAGATCTGCCGGGGCAGCCATCTGCCGGCGCCCTGATTCACCGGCACCTCGATTCGGAAGCACCGCCAGCCAGCGGAGCCGCCGGCCACCGGAGCCGCCGGCCTCCTGTGCCGTCCCTGCGCCCGCTCAGATCCAGCGCGCGAGCACCATCCCCAGTCCCGTCGCCGCGAAGCACAGCAGCAGGTTGCCCAGCGTGTTCACCCCCGCCCAAAGCCACTGCTCCCCGCGCAGCAGCGCCAGCGTCTCGTAGGAGAAGGTCGAGAAGGTGGTCAGGCCGCCGCAGAATCCCGTCGTCAGCAGCAGGCGCACCTCAGGCGAGACGATTCCGCGCTCCAGGCTCAGCACCATCACCCCGCCGATGATGAACGAGCCGGCGACGTTGACGAGCAGCGTGCCCCAGGGAAACGCCTGCCCGACAACGCCATGCACCCAGGCGCTCAGGAAGTAGCGCGCCCCCGCACCGATGCCGCCCCCCACCGCCACCACCACATACCCGATCATGCCGCCTCCGGCCTTTGGTGTGCGACCCCGCGATTCCCTGTCCCGGGAATTCTGTTACCATATTCCCCTTGTGCGCGATTCCGTGCGCAATCCCGCGTGGCCCTCCGCCGCACGGGAGGCTTCGCCCCGCCGGCCGGGTCGGGGCGGGCACCGATTCCTGGGCAGGGCATGGCGGCGGCGACTCCATCCGATGCGAAGCGCTTCGACCCGGGACTGACCCCGGCCGAGCGGACCCTGCTGCGCGAGGAGCTGGACATCCTGGCGCGGCTGCGGGAGGGTCTGGCCCGCTTCACGCCGTCCTGGGCGAACCCGAATTACGACGAGTCCCTGCTCGAGCTGCGCGACAGCCTGGGCGAAGCCCACGAGGACGAGCTGCCGCAGATCGTCGCGCAGATGGACAGCCTGGCCTCCCTGTCGGCCCACCAGCAGCGGCAGGGGCCGGCCGCGGCGCTGCCCGATGCGGAGTCCCCGTACTTCGGCCACCTGCGCGTGCGCCAGGGCGGCCGGCTGCGGGACATCCTGATCGGCAACCGCACGCTGGCCACGCTGGACATGCCGTACCCGATCATCGACTGGCGGCACGCCCCCATCAGCCGCATTTTCTACTGCTACCAGGAGGGCGACGAGTACGAGGAGACCTTCGGCGGACGCGCCGTCGAGGGCGAGGTGCTGGCCCTGCGCAAGGTGCTTGTCGTGAAAGGCCGGCTGGTGCGGGTGGACAGCCCGCAGGGCGTGTTCCGGCTGGCGCAGGAGCGCTGGGAGCGGGTCGAGCGGCCCCGCCCGCGCATGTCGGGCGGAACCGGCACCGCGCTGCGTCCGGCGATGATGCAGCCGCCGCATCTTGGCATCGAGCTGGACAAGCAGGCGGCGGGGCTGGCCCAGCCGGGCGGCACCGACCGCCACCTGCCTGTCATCACCGGGTTGATCGACGCGGAGCAGTTCGGCGTCATCACCCGCCCCGACTCCGGCGTGGTCGTCATTGACGGCGGCGCCGGCTCGGGCAAGACGACCATCGCGCTGCACCGCATCGCGTACCTGTGCCACCAGAACCCGGAGCGCTTCAGCCCGGACCAGGTGCTGGTGGTCGTGTTCAACAAGGCCCTCGCCGCCTACATCTCCCAGCTCTTGCCCGCGCTGGGTGTGCGGGGCGTGCGCATCCACGTGCTGGACGACCTGCTGGAACAGCTGCGGCGCCGCCATTTCTCCGCCTTGCAGGTGCAGTACGCGGACAGCACGCCCACGGCGGTGATGCGCTTCAAGCAGCATCCGGCCGCCTGGAGCTACCTGCAGGAGCGCATCGCCGCCCGCGCCGCGGAAATCGAGCGCGGCTTGAGCCGGGCGCTGGGCGACGCTCCCGGGGCGGAGCGGGCCCTGGCCGGCTGGCGCTCCCTGGCCGCCGAGCGGCTCGGCACGCGGCTGGAGCGCTTCTCGGCCTGGGTGCGGGGCACGGCCATCCTGCCGGGCGTCGGCGGGTTCGGCGAGGATTGGCTGGCCCGCCAGCGGCTGCAACACCAGCTCGAGGAGCTCAAGGCCGAGTCGGGCGCCCAGGCCTCCCTGGCCGTCTCCGTGTGGGAGGAGGCCTGTCTGCAGCTCGAGCCGCTCAAGGAAGCGCTGGAACGAATCGTGCCCGGGGAATTCACTCCGGGCGAGCTGGAGGCTGTGCGGAACTGGTCGTTCCGCATCTACAGCGAGCGCGAGGACGCCGCGGCGGAGAAGGGCCAGGCGCGCGCGGAACCCGAGGAGGGCGAGGAGCCGCCCGCCCCCGCGGAGCTGCCCCGCATGGATCGGGAGGACGACACGCTGCTGCTGCTGCTGTACGAGGCGCTGGTCGCGCCCCTGCGCTCGGGCAAGAAGCGGCCCCTGCGCGTGACGCATCTGGCGGTGGACGAGGCGCAGGACTTCAGCACGCTGGAGCTGCGCCTGCTGCTCAGCCTGGTCGCCGATCCGCCCAGCGTGACGCTCGCGGGGGACACCGAGCAGCGCATGATCCTGCACAAGCACTTCACCCACTGGGAGGACGTGCTCGGGCAGCTCGGCCTGCAGGGCACGTCCATCTCGCCCCTGAAGATCGGCTACCGCTCCACCGCCGAGATCATGCGCTTCGCGACCAAGGTGCTCGGGCCGCTGCACCTGGACCGGCCCTGGGTGCCGACCCGGGAAGGCGTTCCCGTCGAGCTGCTGCGCTTTGCCCATCCCGGGCAGGCCGTCGCCGTGCTCGCGGAGGCCCTGCGCCAGCTCATGCGCAGCGAGCCGGAGGCCAATGTGGCGCTGATCGCGCGGCATGCGGCCCAGGCCGACCTGTACTTCGAGGGGCTGGCCAAGACCGACCTGCCGCGCCTCTCCCGCGTGGCGGAGCAGAATTTCTCGTTTCAGCCCGGCATCGAGGTGACCGACATCACCCAGGTCAAGGGCCTCGAATACGACTACGTCGTGCTGCTGGACGTGGACCAGGCCACCTATCC
>JBGOTW010000217.1:0-7376 GCA_041476685.1 bacterium
ACGGCAGCCGCGTCTGGCTGGATATCCAGATGAATGCGATCCAGTGGGACGGCCAGCCTGCCTTTCTCCTCACGCTCGAGGACATTTCCCGGCGCAAGCGCTCCGAGGCGGCGCTGCGGCAGAGCGAGGAGCACTTCCGCAACCTCGTCGAGGGCTCGATCCAGGGGATCGTCATCCACAGGAACCTGCGCCTGCTGTTCGCCAACGCGGCCCTGGCGCGCACCTTCGGCTACGACAGTGCGGACGAGCTGACCCGCCTCGAGAGCGTGCAGGCGATGGTGGCGCCCCACGAGCGCGAGCGCCTGAAGGGCTATCAGCTGGCCCGCATGCGCGGCGAACCCGTGCCCGACGCCTACGAGTTCCAGGGCTTGACGCGGGACGGAAAGCTGATCTGGATCGATTGCCGGGCGCGAATGGTCAACTGGGAGGGCGAGCGCGCCACGCAGCTCTTCGTCGTCGACGTCACCGAGCGCAAGCGCGCCGAGGAGCAGCGCGAGGCGCTGCTGGCGGACCTGCGCCGCGCCAACGACGAGCTGCGCGATGTCGCGCATATCGTCGCCCACGACCTGAAGGCCCCCCTGCGCGGGATCAGCACGCTGGTCGAATGGCTCGGCGAGGACGCCGCGGAGTCGCTCGGCGCGCAGGCGCGGGAGCACCTGGCAGAGCTGCGCCGCCGCGCGCACCGCATGGCCGCCATGCTCGAGGGCATCCTCGCCTACTCCCGCGTCGGGCACGCGCCGGGCGCGCCCGAAGCGCTGGATTCCGGGCAGGTGCTGGCCGAGGTGCTGGAGACACTGAATCCGCCGGCGTCCATTTCCGTCACGGTGACGCCGGGCCTGCCGGTCGTCGTGGCCGACCGGACGCGGCTGACGCAGGTGTTCCAGAACCTGGTGGGCAACGCCATCCAGCATCTGGGGCGGCCGAGCGGGCATGTGCGCGTGTCCTGCCGCGACGGCGCCGAGGCCTGGCTCTTCGAGGTGGAGGACGACGGCGTCGGCATCGCGCCGCAGCATCTGGAGCGCGTCTTCAAGATGTTCCAGCGGCTCAAGCCGGACGGTCCGGGCAGCGGCGCCGGGCTGGGACTGAGCCTGGTGAAGAAGATGGTGGAACAGCAGGGCGGGACGGTGAACCTGCGCTCGACTCCGGGCGCAGGCAGCGTCTTCGGGTTCACCATCCCCAAGCGGAGCCCGCCTCTGCGCGACGCGGCGCCGGCCGTGGGCGGCGGGCACGCGGAGCGGGCGCAGGAAGCCGGTGCGGGAGCGGCGCAGCCGGTGCCCGGCGCGGACGCGGAGACAGGCACTGGAGAGACAGGCGATGCGCATCTTCCTCATTGACGACGATTCGGTGGATGTGCAGACCGTGCGGCGCGTGCTGAGCAACCTGCCGGGCGCCCACGACCTGGAAGTGATGCCGAGCGCCGACGAGGCCCTGCGCGAGCTGCGCCGCCGCGCCGCGCGGGAGGGCGCCGGTGCGCTGCCCGACCTGATGCTGCTTGACCTGAACATGCCGGGCATGAGCAGCCTGGACTTCCTCCGGGAATTGGGGTCCGGTTTGCGCTTCAGGGGCATCCCGGTCGTCGTGTTGACGACCTCCGGCTTGCCTTCCGACGTGCAGGCCTGCTTCCAGGAAGGGGTGGAAGGCTACTTCGTCAAGCCGCTGGAGTACGCGCGGTTTGCCGAGTTGCTGACCCGGATCATCGACTACTGGCGCCTATGCGAGACCCCGCCGCGCAGCCTCACGATGTCGCCCTAGGCTCCGTCAGCCGGCCGGTGCGCGTGCTGCTGGTCGAGGACGATCAGCTGGACCGCATGGCGCTCGAGCGCCACGCGCTGCGGCTGCGCCTGCCCTACGAGATCGTCACGGCCGAATCGGGGGCGGACGCGATCCAGAAGCTGCGGGCGCGCAGCTTCGACATTGTCCTGTTGGACTACATGCTCGGGGATATGACCGGCGTGGAGCTCTTGCCCGAGCTGCACGGCACTCCCGCCGTGTTCATCACCGGACTGGGCAACGAGGAGATCGCCGCCAACGCGATCCGCCAGGGCGCCTACGACTACCTGGTGAAGGACCCGCAGCGCGCGTACCTGAACATGCTGCCGGTCGTGATCCGCAACGTGCTGGAACGCAGGCAGGTGCAGGACGCCCTGCGGCAGAGCCAGCTGCGCCTGTCCACGCTGCTGGCCAACCTGCCCGGGATGGCCTATCGCTGCTCCCCCGGCGCCGAGCGGGCGCTGGAGTCGGTGAGCCCGGGCTGCCTGGAGCTGACCGGGTACCGCACGGCGGAACTGGCCGAGCAGCGCGCCCCGACCTTCCCGGAGCTGATCGTGCCGGAGGACCGGGACAAGGCGGCCGCCGCGGTGGCGGAAGCGCTGGATTCCGGGCGGCCGCTGGACTGCACCTACCGCATCCAGCCGCGTGCGGGCGGCCGGAAATGGGTGCGGGACCGGGCGGTGCTGATGCGCTCGGAGGCCGGCGCGCCGGTGGCCCTGGAAGGGTATCTGGCCGACATCTCCGCGCAGATGCACGCGGAGGAGGGCGTGCGCCGCGCCAAGGACGAATCCGAGGACGCGATCCGGGTCAAGGACCGCTATCTGAATCTGATCGTGCACGATCTGCGGGCGCCCCTGAGCACGTGCACCTTGACCGTGCATCAGCTGCGGCAGGAGCTGCGCGAATTCGCCGAGGCGCATCGCATCCCCGAGGCCGCCGCAGGGCGCCGGAGGTTCGGCGAGCTGTTCGACGGCTTGACCGAGCGCGCGGAAGAGATGCTGCGCATGATCGACCAGCTTCTACTCGGCAGCCGGCTGCGCTCCGGCCGCCTGGTGCCGGCGCTGCGGCCGATCGGCCCGGCGCGCATCCACGCCATGGTGAAGAGCCTCGCCCCGCTCGCCAGCCAGAAGGGCATTGGCCTGACCTGCGAATTGCCCGACGGGTTCCGGCTGCTCGCCGATCCGGACCTGCTCACCGAGGTCGTGCAGAACCTGCTCACCAACGCGATCAAATTCACCCGCCCGGGCGGCAGCGTCGCCGTGCGCGGGCTCGAGGGGGAGCCGGGCCTGAGCGTGCAGGATACCGGCGTGGGCATTCCTTCCGATGCCCTCCTCCGGCTGTTCCGGCACGACGCGCGCGTTTCCACGCCGGGCACGGCGGGGGAGAAGGGCACCGGCATGGGCTTGCCCATCTGCAACGACATGGTCGCGGCGCATGGTGGCCGGATCGAGGTGCGTTCCAGCCCAGGCGCGGGGAGCGAGTTCCGGGTCCACTTTCCCTTGGCCCGGCCCCAGCTGCTGGCGATAGCCCTGACGCCGGAGGACGAATGGACGGCGCAGGCGGCCGTGGAGCGGCTCGACGGCGAGTTGGCGTCGGCGCGGGGTTCGGAGGAGGCGCTCGAGATGGCCCGGGGGCGCATGCCGCAGGCCGTGCTGCTCGACGGGACAGCCGCCGCGGCAGCCTGGACCTTGCAGGCGCTGCGTGCCGATCCCGTCTTGAACACGGTGCCGGCGCTGTGGCTCGGGGGAGCCGAACCGCCCGCGGACCACATCCCCGACGAGCGCCTGTCGCGTCCGCTGGATGTCGAGGCGCTGCGTGCCGCGCTGCGCCTGCCGTTCGGCGGGTAGGGCCGCGCGTGCGGAAGGCTCGCACGCCCCGCCCGGCTGGCGTTCCGGAGAAGGCCGGGCGTAAGCTGCGGGCGCCGGTAAGCCGCCCGTCAACCCACCTTCTAAGCCACCTTCTCCGGGAACCGTCATGGCCGATGCGTCGCCGTTCTATCAGACCCTGACCGAACTCGGCCGCCGCCTGCGCAGCGGCGAGCTGAGCCCGGTGGCCCTCGCCGAGCAATTCCTGGCCCGCATCGGCGCGCTCGACGCGAAGCTGCATGCCTTCCGGCTGGTGCTGCGCGACCGCGCCCTGGCCCAGGCGCGGGCCGCCGAGACTGCGTTGCGGGCCGGCGTGGACCTGGGCCCGCTCCATGGGTTGCCCTACGTAGCCAAGGACCTGTTCGACGTCAAAGGCACCCCGACCACCGCCGGGACGCGGCTGCGCGCGAACGCCGTCGCCCAGGAAGACTCGGCGGTCACGCGCAAGCTGGAGCAGGCCGGGATGGTGCTGCTCGGCAAGACCAACACGGTGCAGTTCGCCTATGGCGGCGTGGGGATCAACACGGATCACGGCACGCCCCACAATCCCTGGCACGCGACGGCGCACGCTCCGGGCGGATCGAGCAGCGGCACGGCCGTGGCGGTGGCCGCCGGCCTTTCGCCCTGGGGCCTGGGCACCGATACGGGCGGCTCGGTGCGCATCCCCGCGGCCCTCTGCGGCACCGTCGGCCTGAAGACCACGGTCGGCCGGATCAGCCGCGCGGGCATTTATCCCCTCAGCTTCAACCTGGACAGCGTCGGGCCGCTGACGCGCTCGGTCGAGGACGCGGCGCTCGTGTTCCAGCACCTGTCCGGCGAGGACGAGGCGGACGAGACGACGCACGGGGTGTCCCCCCGCGACGTGCTGCGCGGGCTGAAGGCGGGCGTCAAGGGCCTGCGCCTCGCGTTCCCGGAGACCGTGTTCTTCGACGATGCGGACCCGGAGATCGCCAAGGCCGTGCGGGAAGCCGGGCGCGTGCTGAAGGAGCTGGGCGCGAGCGTGGAGAGCGTCGCGTTCGCGGAAGCGGGGGAGGCGGTCAAGCTCAATCCGCGCGGCCTGGTGATCGCTGCGGAAGCCTACGCGGTCAATCGCGAGTACCTGGAGCGGCACTTCGACGCGCTGGACCCGGTCATCCGCGAGCGCATGAAGAACGGGAAGGACGTTTCCGGGCCGGAGTACTTCGAGAAGACGCGGCGTTGGAGCGAGCTGCGGCGCGAGGCGAACCGGACGCTGGCGCACGTGGACGCGCTGCTGGTGCCCACGACCATCATTCCGCCCCTGCCCGTGGCGCCGCTGATCGCCAATCTCGACGCGTACATGCAGCGCAACGGGCAGTACCTGCGCAACACCGCCATCGGCAACATCCTCATGCTCTGCGGTCTGTCGCTGCCCTGCGGCTTCACGAGCGGGGGCTTCCCCATCGGCCTGATGATCTACGGCAAGGCCTTCGACGAGGGCACCGTGCTGCGCGTCGGCCACGCCTACGAGCAGGCGACGGACTGGCACCAGCGCCGGCCGGAGCTGGGCTGGGCGAAGTGAAGAGAACGCGAGAGGCTTCGCCCCTCGGACTCCCCAGCAGGGAGCGGTTGCTCGCTGCACCCTGACGCGCGTCGAAGCCGGGCCGCTAGCCTCCGACCAGCACCGTCTCGGCGCCGAGCCAGCGCGGCGAGCGGGCCTCGTCCGCGAATTTCTTCATGTCCTCCCGCAAGCTCTTCAGCGCCGCCCGGCCCTCCGGGGTGGAAGCCGGCGCGTTGAGCGCCTCGACGCTGTCGAACCACAGCTCCGCCACGCCGTCGAAGGGCTCCGGGCTGGCGTTGAGCTTGCGCAGCACTTCGTTCATCTCCTCATCCGTCGTGTGCACCTGCGCATAGCGCCGGACATTCAGCAACTTTGCGTGGCGCTGCACCAGCGGGCCGTGCGTGTGCAGCCAATAGTCCTGGAATTGCGCCCGGCTCAGGTGCGGCAGCCGGCGCAGGCAATACGTGACCTTGATCATGGGTCGCTCAGGCTGAAGGGGCGGACGCGCGACCGGCACAGGCAAGCGCGGTCCAGCCCCGGGATTCGGTCCAGTCCCTTGCTTTTACGCCGCCGCGCATCCAGGTGCGAGGACGACGCGAGCTTGCCTCAAGTCCCGGAATCCAGCCGCCGCGCGGGCGACGGGGTGAAGGGCGGAAGCAGCGTCGGTCGGGCCCGTCCAAGCGGGAGTGCGCCCCCCTTCCGGCGCGCCCTGCCCGTCCGGCACCCCCCCCCTCCTTTCCCATCTTGCCAATTCGTTTCCGAGGGTGATAGGAACGCGCCCAAGGGGGGACTGCCCGGCTCCCGGGCTAGTCAACGGATCGCAGATTACGATTGTCGGACGGACGCGTGCGCACGCTGTGGCGCAGCCGCACGCGAAACGCGCGCCATTGCATGTGGCGCGCGGGCCCAACCGTCTCGTGGCGTAACCCTAGACGGTCGGAGGTTGCTGCCCCATCGGGCGCGACAAGACAGGACCGGAACACGATCTTCCGTTCCTGCACATCCCTGGAGCTGAACATGGCCTACTCGCTCAAGATCAACGGAAAAGTCCAAGAGCTGGACGTAGACGGGAACATGCCCCTGTTGTGGGCGTTGCGCGATGTGCTGGGCATGACCGGCACCAAGTTCGCCTGCGGGGCAGGCTTGTGCGGCTGCTGCACCGTCCATCTGGACGGCACCGCCGTGCGCTCCTGCCAGACCCTGGTCTCCGCCGCCAGCGGGCACAACATCACGACCCTCGAAGGGCTGTCGCCGGACGGGATGCATCCCGTGCAGGTCGCGTGGCGGGAGCACAACGTTCCCCAGTGCGGCTACTGCCAGCCGGGTCAGATCATGCAGGCCGCCTCGCTGCTCAAGCAGAACCCCAACCCGACGGATGCGGAAATCGACGCCGACATGACCGGCAACATCTGCCGCTGCGGCACCTACCCGCGCATCCGCGCCGCCATCAAGGACGCTTCCGCCAAGATGAGGAGGGCCTGATGAACTCCAATCACTACAAGCATCTGATTCCCGCGACGATCACCAATGTCAGCCGGCGCGGCTTCCTGAAGGGCGTCGGGGCCGGCGCCCTGGTTCTGGCGGTCGCACCCTCGGTCGGCCGGGCGGCGGATGCGCCGAAATACGGCGGCGAGGGCATGGACAATGGAATCCGCGACGATGCCAAGCTCTTCGTCGCCATCGGCGAGGACGGCACCGTGACGGTGACGAATATCCGCGCCGAAATGGGCCAGGGCGTCCGCACCGGCATCGCGATCGTCATCGCGGACGAGCTGGAAGCGGACATGGCGAGGATGAAGGTCGTGCAGGCCGTCGGCAACGAGGTGAAGTACGGCAACCAGGACACGGACGGCTCGCGCAGCACCCGCCAGCATTTCACGGTGTGGCGGCACGTCGGGGCCTCGGCGCGCACGATGCTGGAGCAGGCGGCCGCCGCGCAGTGGAATGTACCCGTGAGCGAAGTGCGCGCGTCGAATCACGAGGTGATCCACAAGTCGGGCAAGAAGCTGGGCTACGGCGCCCTGGCCAAGGCCGCGTCCGCCCTGCCCGTGCCGGACAAGGGCGGCGTCAAGCTGAAGAATCCCTCCCAGTTCCGCTACATCGGCACCGGCAAGGTCAAGCTGATCGACGGCATGGACATCACCACGGGCAAGGCGGTGTACGGCCAGGACGTGCAGATGCCCGGCATGCTCTTCGCCGTCATTGCCCGGGCTCCGGTGCTC
>JBGOTW010000218.1:0-7368 GCA_041476685.1 bacterium
ATCCGCTCCTTTGGCCCGCACAGGGCGATCTGGTCGGCCAGGGCGTTGGGCACGGCCGCGGCTGCTTCCTCCTTGCGCCCGGCGAGGTAGAGGTCCTGAATGGTGTGCGCGGCGGCCTCGTAGCCGTAGCGGCAGACCAGGTCGAAGTAGAAGTTCCGGCCCCGCGCGCCCATGCCCCCCACGTACAGGGCGATGCGCGGCTTGACCGAGTCCAGGCACGCCTGCAGGTCGCCCATGCCCTTGCCCAGCGCCACCGACACCGACGCGCAGATGTCCAGGTCCTGGAGCGTCTTGCCGTCCGTGCGGCGGGCGATGCCCTCCTGCAGGTGCGGCTCGAAGACGTGGAAGTGCTCGGCGGCGAACTGGGTGGGAATCCAGCCGTCGGCGATCTCGGCGGCGAGCGCCGTGTTCTTCGGCCCGATGGCGGCGAGGTAGATCGGGATGTCCTTGCGCCCGTGGATGATGCTCTTCAGCGGCTTGCCCAGGCCCGTGGCGTCCGGCCCGGTGTAGGGGATGTCGTAATACTCGCCGTGGTGCTCCAGGGGCGCCTCGCGGGCGAAGATGCGGCGCAGGACGGCGACGTACTCGCGCGTGCGGCGCAGCAGCTTGCCGTAGGGCACGCCGTGCCAGCCCTCCACCACCTGCGGCCCGGACATGCCCAGGCCGAGGATGAAGCGCCCCTGGCTGAGCTGGTCGAAGGTCAGCGCCGTCATGGCCGTGCAGGCGGGCGTGCGGGCGGGCATCTGCATGATGCCGGTGCCCAGCCGGATCGTCCGGGTGCGCGCCGCGGCCATTGCCAGCGGCACCACGGCGTCCGAGCCGTACGCCTCGGCGGACCAGACGACGTGGTAGCCGAGCGTCTCGGCCTCCTCCACCTGCGCCAGGTCCCAGTTGGCGCTGGCGCCCGAGTACCCGAGGATCACTCCCAAGCGCATGGCGGCTCTCCGAGTCTTCAACCTCCGGCACCTCCTCAACCCCCGGCGCCCCTCAACCCCCGGCCCCTTCTCCCACAAGGGAAGCGGGGGAGCAAGGCGCGGCTCGGCCCCGTCTCCGGCGGTGGGTTCGATTTGGCGATTAATTGTACTCCACTGATATATTAGATGTTTTCTTGGAAAAGTGTGGTCTCCTGGGAACGGAGTTCCGGCGGGGGCACAGATCGCCTCGTGAAGTAGCGCTCAGTAGCCCTTTGGCACTGTCCGGCGCTGCCCTGAACAGCGGCGGGAACACCGTAGACTGCCTGCCCGGGTTCGGGTCGCCACGCCGGTGGGCCAGGATGGGTGAGTATCGCCAAATATCAAACGCGCTGCACGCCTTGATCTCCAAATAAGGAACGAATAACGTGCGCCAAAGGTTGGGAAGTGGAGCGTGAGGCGGCGAACAGACATCCCGCTTACTGGCACCGCGGCGGACCCCGGGGGAGACGCATCATGAGCGACGACAAGCAGCAGAGCAGCGGGACTCAGCCGAAGTGGGTGGCGCCCCTGCCCACCGCAGACCTGCGGGCGGCTGCGCACGCCGGCCGCATTGACGCCAGTTCCAAGACGCTGCTGGAAGCGGAGACCCGCTTCATCCTGGGCAAGGAACGGGGAGGCCTGGCGGAAGGGGACTCCCGCTTCGCCGCGCTCGCGCTGTCGGGCGGGGGCATCCGCTCCGCGACGTTCTGCCTGGGGGTGCTGCAGGCACTCGCGGATCAGGATCTACTGCAGCACTTTCGCTACCTGTCCACGGTTTCCGGGGGAGGCTACATCGGTGCGGCCCTCACCTGGTGGCTGGGAGCGGGTAATCCGAACAGAAATAGCCAGGCCCTCTACGACCGGGCGAAGAACTTCCCCTTCGGACGGGGACAGACCGGCGCGCCGGAGGAAATGGGCAAGAACAAAGGGTCCCTGCCGGCCGCGCATCTGCAGGACTACCTGCGCCAGCATGGCGATTACCTGACTCCCGAAGGGGGAAAGTCGCTGCTGGTCGCGGTGGCCGCGGTGCTGCGCAGCCTGCTGCTCAACGCCATGACCTGGTTCCCCATCGTCGCAGCGCTGTACTACGTCCTGCTGGCCGGCTGGCTCATTCCTGCGCCCGAGTTCGGGGCCCATCCCGTTGCCGCGAGCGCACGCCTGCTCATTCCCGCGGTCTATGCCGTCGCCGCATTTCTCGTGGCCAGCGTCTGCTATTCCCTCGCGACCTTCACGGATCGCGGGAGCGGCTGGAATTACTGGGTGCGCCGCGCGTTCGAGCGCTCCATGGGCACGCTGCTGCTCCTGACCGCCGTGTACCTCATCGCCTTCTCGCCGCCCGTCGTGGCGTTCGCAATGTCCGCCGCGCTCGAATCCGCCATCGGCAAAGCGGGCGGGCTGGCGCCGGCCATCGCCGGATTCGCGTCCGCCGTGGCCGGCGCGGCGTCGGCCCTGAAAGTCTTCAGGAGCACCACCCGGGAAAGGACGGGCAAGGCCCCCCCGGGCATCCTGGCCGCGTTCGGCTCCGCGCTCTTCCTGTACGGCGTGCTGCTGACGGCCCTGGTTTGCGCCGGCTGGGTCTACGTTTGGGCCGCGGGCTCCAGCTGCACCGGCTGCGATGCGCTCAAGCTGCCCGGCATCGTCGGCTCCTTCGCCGGCGTGCAGGAGGGGCTCGATGCGGTGCAAGCCGGCCTGACCCTCATCGTGGCGCCGCTCGTCTTGCTCGCCTGGGGCCTCATCACGGGATGGTTCGTCAATCTCAACTACATCAACCTGCATCGCTTCTACCGGGACCGGCTGATGGAGGCGTTCATGCCGGGCGCCGCACTCGTGCCCTCGAGCCGGTCAGGCGCCGCCTACCAGGCGAACCGCCAGCCCCTGGCGAGCGCGGCGTGCCTGCGGGACAAGAAAGGCAAGCTGCTGCAACCCTATCCGCTGATCAACGCGAATATCGTGCTGGCGCGCTCGCGGGACCAGACCCGGTTCAACCGGGGCGGCGACAGCTTCCTGCTCAGCCCGCTCTATTGCGGCAGCAACGCGACCGGCTGGCAAGCCACGAAGGAGTTCAACGCCGGTCACGTCACGCTGCCCACCGCCATGGCCATCTCCGGAGCCGCGGTCAATCCGGGCACCGGGGTCGGCGGTTCCGGAGTGACCCGCAACTACTTCGTCTCGCTGTTGCTGGCTTGGCTGAACCTGCGCCTCGGCTACTGGCTGCGCAAACCCACGGAAGGCGGCAGCCTTATTCTGGCGCCGGACCATTTCATCCCCGGGCTCTACGATCTTGGCCCGATGGGCTACCGGGACAACAGCACCTACATGCAACTCAGCGACGGCGGCCACTTCGAGAACCTCGGACTCTACGAACTGGTGCGGCGCCGGGCCGGGCTGATCGTGTGCTGCGACGCCGGGCAGGACGAGGAATTCGGGTTCGGAGACTTGCAGAACGCGGCCCTGCGGATCGAGCAGGACTTTGGCGCACACATTCAATTCGAGGGCAAGAGAAACCAGCCGGAATCCCTCGCCTTCCCGCGGGATGCAAAGCTCGGCACCGCAGCGGAGACGGTCAAGAAGGGCTTCATCAAGGGCACCATCCATTATGCCGATGGCAAGGATCCCGGCACCCTGTTCTACGTGAAGCCCACGCTCATCGACGACCTGCCGCTCGAAGTGACGGCCTACCACAAGGCCGAGCCCGAGTTCCCCAACCAATCCACGATCGATCAGTGGTTCGATCCGGCCCAGTTCGAGGCCTACCGGAAATTGGGCTATGCGATCGGGCAGGACATGCTCGCCGCGAAGGCGGACAAGGGCGGCCCGGATGTGAGCGCCGGGATCAAAGCATTCGCCCCGTAGCCGCCTGGCGCTTCGCATCGGCATGCGGGACCCGGCCGGCTTCCCGCAGCGCATCCTCGGGCGCATCCCGTGGCGGAGCAGGCTTGCCGTGAGTGGGGTCGCCGGCCGGTTCCCCTTTTCCACTTCACAAGGCACAAGGACGTTCACAAGACACCAGGGGTTTTCCCCCGCCCCGAGCTATGCCAAGCTCCCGGCAGCCATCCCGCCCTCGCTTTGCGCTTGTTCCGTTCACACGGAACGTCGGCGCGCAGCGCCTGGGTGGGGTGCCATTGTCGTTCTCCTCTTCCCCCCTGCAGGGGGGAAGAGGCCGGGCGGTTGCCTAAACAAGGGGGGGCTCAGGGGAAGAGGCCGCCATGGACTTCGGATACTTCACGCTCAGCGACAACCGCTACCCGGACAATCCGCGCACGCCCGAGCAGTTCGTGCGCGACATCTATGCGGAAGCGCTCTACGCGGAGCAGATCGGCCTGAACTCGGTGTGGGTGGGGGAGCACCACTTCAACCTGCTGGGTGTCAATTCGTGCCCGAACATCCTGCTGGCGAAGCTGGCGGGGGCGACGAAGCGGGTGCGGCTCGCCCCGGCGGTGGTCGTGCTGCCCTTGCACCATCCCCTGCACGTGGCCGAGCAGTGGGCGACGCTGGACCTGCTGTCCGGCGGGCGGGTGGACTTCGCGGCGGGGCGCGGCTACGACCGGATGGAGTACGCGCCCTTCGGCGCGCCCTTCGCCGAGTCCGCCGAGCTGTTCGCCGAGGGGCTGGAGGTGCTGTGGCGGGCATGGACGGAGCCGGGCAAGTGGTCCCATCGCGGCAAGTACTATAGCTTCGACAACGTCGAAGTGCGCCCGCGCCCCGTGCAGCAGCCGCTGCGGCCGTACGTGGCGTGCTTCTCGAAGCTGTCCATGGAGCTGGCTGCGCGCAACGACTGGCACATCATCTTCGCCCCTTTCGCCGCCGCGATGGTCTACGGCGGCCTCGCCGAGGGCGTGCGCGCCTTCCATGCCGAGGCCGCGCGCCAGGGCCGCCCGCCGCGCCGGGCGATGTGCAGCTACTTCATCCACATCGCCGCGACCCCCGCCGAGGAGCGCTACGGGCGCGAGGCCCTCGTGCGCTACTTCAAGGACGCGCTCATCGCCGCGTTTCCCGGCGATCCGAAGACCGCGCCGCCCACGCTCCAGTACTTCGTCAAGATCGTCGAGCTGCTCAGGCAGATGCAGCCTGAGTCGCTCACGAACAAGTCCATCCTCGTCGGCTCGCCGGGCAAGATCATCGAGGACTTGCGGGCGGTCGAGGCGGCCGGAATCGGCGAGGTGATCCTGTACTTCAATTACGGGCTCAAGGCGCACAGCCTCGTGAAGGAACAGATGCAGCGCTTCATGGAGGAGATCGCCCCGGCGTTCGAGGGCGCGCACCGCCGGCTGCGCACGGTGTGAACCCGAGGCGGGCCGCTGAGCGCTCCGACCGCGCCCGCTCCCGAAGGCGGAACTCGCCGCATGAACGCCGTGTCCTCCACGCTGAAGCGCATCCGCAGCGCCGGATCGGCATCTCCTCACCGCACGGCGTGGGCGGCCCGGAGCGCCCGTTGCGCCGCGCGCGGAGCGGAGAAATGAGAGTCGCATGGCCGCGCCGTACATCCACATCCACACCGTCCAGGTCGAGTGGGGTCACAGCGACCCCGCGGGGATCGTGTTCTACCCCCATTTCTTCTCCTATTTCGACGGGGCGACGTGGGAGATCATGTACGCGGCCGGACTGACGCTGGACGTGATGCGCGAGCGCTACGGCTGCCTGGGCATCCCCGTCGTGGACGCCCAGGCGTCGTTCATCTCGCCCTGCCGCTTCCGGGACATCCTCACCATCGAGAGCCGCATCACGGAAGTCACGGAAAAGACCTTCACGGTGCAGCACGCCGTGCGCAACGCGGGGCGCGAGGCGCTCACGGGACGTGAAATCCGCATCTGGGGTATCGTGCATCCGAACGATCCGCAGCGCCTGAAGGCCGCACCGCTGCCGCGCGAGGTGCGCGAGGCCCTGGGCGGCTAGCGCTTGGGTGGAGTGCCGTTGCCATTGCCGTTCACCTGTTCCCCCTGCAGGGGGGAAGAGGCCGGGCGGTTGCCTGGGCAACAGGGGGCCCGGGCGGCCGGGGGATTCCCGATGGAAATCCGCACGGCGACGGACGCGGACGCGGAGGCGGTCTCGCTCCTGCACCGCGATATCCAGGCTTTGCACGCCCGGGGCCTGCCGCACCTGTTCCGGCCGCCCACGCCGGAGAGCTTTGCGCCCGAGCGGGTGCGCTCGCTCCTGCAGCACGCCTCCGTGCGCATCCTGATCGGGGTGCTGGGCGCGGAGCCCATCGGCTACGTCTTCGCCGAGATCGTCCGCCAGGGGGGAAGCGTCCTGCGCCTGCCGCTGGACTACGTGTACGTCAACCACCTCGCCGTGGCCCCCGCCCAGCGGCGCCGGGGATACGGAAGCCGCCTGCTGCGCGCCGTCACGGACGTGGCTCGCGCAGAGGGCGTCGCCGGGGTGGCGCTCGACGTGTGGGCGTTCAACTCTGCGGCCCAGGCGTTCTACGCCGCCCAGGGCTTTGCGCCGCTCCAGGACCGCCTCTGGCGGGATGTGCCGGGGTGCGAGACCGTCCGCGCGGACCAGCCGGCGCCGCCAGGAAAGTCCGCACAGGCTGGCGCGGCCGTTCCGCCCGGCGACGGCACAGCGGCGTCGGCACCTGCGCCGCGCGCACCGGGCGCATCAGGCGACGAGGGCTGACGGCGTAGCTGCGCCTCGGCGTTACCGCACCGCTGCGCACGAAGCGACCCGTCTTGTCGCTCCGAGCAAACACGAGGAGCCTGTTGTTGAAGTTCACGGCACCCTCATAAAACGGACCCACACCCGAACGGCGGCGCCCGTTGCTGTCGCATCGAGGCGGGACTACAGTGTTCCGGAACCGCCGTGTTCCGGAACCGCTGTGTTCCGGAATCGCGTTGTTCCGGAACTGCCGTGTTTCGGAACCACCGTGTTTCGGAACCACCGTGCTTCGGAATCGCCACAGTGGTTCGGAATCGCGATGTTTCGGAACTGCCGTCCTGCGGGACTGCAACCCGCGGCGACGGTTCCGCGCGATGTCCACAGGCTTCGAGTTCTCCATGCGCTTTGCCCGCACGCGCAATCTTCAGCTCTCGCCGATCAAGGAGTTCGAGCTGGCGGCCGCCCGCCGGCCCGACACGGTGTCGCTCGCGCAGGGGATTCCCAGCTTCGACACGCCGGACGTCATCAAGAGCTACGTGAAGGAGCGCATGGACGAGGGCGCCGTTGCCCGCTACTCCCTCGCGCCGGGGCTGGTCGAGCTGCGCGAGCGCATCGCCGAGGATCTGGCCCGCGACGGCATGCGCTACGATCCGGACGGGGAAATCCTCGTCACCGTCGGCTCGATCGAGGGCATTGCCGCCACGCTGATGGCCGTGACGGAGCCGGGCGACGAGGTGATCCTGCCTTCTCCGAGCTACGCCTCGTACCAGCAGGTGATCCGCATGGTCGGGTGCGAGCCGGTGTTCGTCCCGCTGGACGA
>JBGOTW010000219.1:0-7293 GCA_041476685.1 bacterium
GGCATGGCGGGCCTGGAGTCGGTCGCCGGCGCACCGCTGCGCTCCCTGTCGCGGGGCTACCAGCAGCGCGCCGGCATCGCCCAGGCGATCGTGCACGACCCCGCCGTCGTCCTGCTCGACGAGCCCATGGCCGGGCTGGACCCGCTGCAGATCGTGCAGACGCGCGAGCTGATCCGCGGGCTCAAGCCGCGCCATACCGTGCTGTTTTCCAGCCACATCCTGGGCGAGATCACGAGCCTGTGCGACCGCATCGTGCTGCTGGACCGGGGCCGGGTGCGCGCCGCAGGCACCGAGGAGGAATTGCGGGCCCTGCGCACCAGCGCCCGGCCCATGCTGCTGCGGCTGCGGGGCAGCGCGGAAGAGGGGCTGGCGGCCCTGCGCAAGATCCGCGGCGCCACGGTCACTCCCGCGCCCGAGCTCCACGCGCTCCCGGGCGAGGTGTGGCTGCGCGTGGCGCACCGCGACGACGTGCGCGAGCGCATCAGCCGCGCCTGCGTCGAGGCGGGCCTGGGCCTGCTCGAGCAGCGGCTCGAGGGTGAGGGCCTGGAGGAGCTGTTCGTGCAACTTGTGGGCGACGGCGCGGCGCCGGCAGAGCAGGAGGCGAGATGAACCTGTACACGCGCCGGAGGGCGATGAACCCTTGCACGCGCCGGAGGGCGCGATGAACGCCGTGCTGCTGATTGCCCGGCGCGAGCTGGGCGCCTACTTCGCCACGCTTTCGGGGATCCTGATCCTGAGCGGGCACCTGCTCCTGACCGGGCTGCTGTTCAACGCGTACGCCGTGGGGGCGCAGCCGAAGCTGTCCCAGGCCGTGCTGGAGGACTACTTCTACTTCGCCAGCGGGATGGCGATGGTGACCGGCGTCCTGCTCGCGATGCGCCTGATCGCCGAGGAGCGCCAGCTGCAGACGCTGGTGCTTTTGCGCACGGCACCGCTGACCGAGCGGCAGATCGTGTGGGGCAAGTTCCTCTCGGCCCTGGCCTTCTTCGCCATCATCCTGGCGGCGTCCCTGTACCTGCCTGCGCTGATCTTCGTGCATGGCAAGGTGTCCCTGCTGCAGATTGCCGCGGGCTATCTGGGCCTGCTGCTGCTGGGGGCGGCGTGCATCGCGATCACCCTGCTGGCGAGCGCCTGGAGCGGCACGCAGACCATGGCGGGGGCGGTGGGCGGGCTGCTCGTGACGCTGCTGCTGGTGCTGTGGCTGGCGGCCCGGATCACCGAAGAGCCGCTGAAGAGCCTGCTGGACTATCTCGCCCTGCACAACCTGCACTTCCGGCCCTTCGGGCAGGGGGTGGTGAACCTGCGGGACGTCTTTTTCTACGTCGGGCTGACGACCCTGGCGCTGGAAGCCGCCGTGGCCAGCCTGGGCGCGTGGAGATGGCGCGAATGAGCCGCATGCAACCGGCACCTTGGCTGCGACCGTTGCTCACCCTCGGGGCGGGCGTGCTGCTCTACGCGGGCGAGCGGCTCGCGGCGCCGACGCCTGCGCGGCCCTGGCTGTCTGCCGTGGGCGTGCTGGCGCTGCTGGCGGGCGCGGGCTGGACGGGATGGGAGGCTTGGCGCACGCGCGGCGGCACGGGTGCGGGCAAGGATGAGGCGGCCGCCTGGCGCTGGGCGCTGCTGCCGCAGGCGGCCTTCCTGTTGGCGGCGGTGGCCTATGGCACTGAGCTGTTGCTCGGCAACCGGCTGTGGTTCGGCAGCGGCCTGTGGTTCGGCGGCGGGCCGCTGGCGGAAGCGTGGGCGGGGCCATTGCGCTTCGCCTGGGCGCTGCTGGCGGCGATGGGCGCCGTGCTGTTCGGCTTCGTGGAGCTGGCCCTGTGGCGGCTGGCGGGGCGGAGCGGGGCGGAACTGCCGGATGCGGCGCGCGTCGGCGGCGCGGCGGGCGCCGGCCTCTGGCTCGCCCTGCTGCTCGGCCTCGTCGCCGCGCTCAACTTCGCGGGCAACCGGCTCGCCTGGCAGTGGGACCTCGCCTACTTCAAGACGAGCGAGCCCAGCGCGGCCACCCGCGCCGCCGCCGCGGCGCTGACGCAGCCGGTGCAGGTCGGCCTGTTCTACGCCAGCGGCAATCCGGTGGCCGCGCAGCTCGACAGCTATTTCCGCCAGCTCACGCGCGGCGCTCCCCGCGTCAGCTACGGCCTGTGGGACGCCGACCTGGAGCCGCAGAAGGCCCTGGAGTTCCAGGCGCGCGACAACGGCTGGCTGATCCTCAAGCGCGGGGACCTCGTCCAGCCGATGCAGATCGGCACGCGCCTCGAAACGGCCCAGGCGCTCCTGCGCCGCTTCGACACCGACTTCCTGGCCATGCTGATCCAGACGGCCCGCGATCCCCGCATCGTGTACGAGACCGTCGGCCACGGCGAGCGCAACGAGCCCGGCCGGCCGAACGCGGGCGGGGTGGACGACCGGTTCACCCGCTTCGAGGCCCTGCTGCGCACGCACGACTACCGCGTAAGCCCGCTCGACTATGCGGGGGGGCTGGGCAGCCAGATTCCCTCGGACGCCTTCCTCCTCGTCATCGCAGGCCCGACCGAGCCGTTCTCGCGGGCCGAGGCCGATGCGCTGCGCCGCTACCTGAAGCAGGGCGGGCGGCTGGTGGCGTTCCTCGAGCCGGGCGAGACCCGGCCCGGCCCGGGCGGCATGCGGCGCGCCCCGCGCAGCGCCGATCCGCTGCTGGCCGTGCTGGGCGAGTACGGGGTCCACTTCGACCCGGTGCCCCTCGCCAATGACCGCATCTTCGGCCGCCGCACCTTCACCGACGCCGACCACGGCTTGCTCGTCACGTTCGCCTACCAGGCCCATCCCGCCGTGGCGCTGATGCGGGCCAACCCCAACCAGTATCCCCTGGGCCTGCTGGGCGCCGGCTCCCTCAAGCTGGGCAACGGGCCCGCGGGATTCCATGCCACGCCGCTGCTGCGGACGATGCCGGGGACGTGGGGCGACCGGAACGGCAACTTCCGCTTCGATCCCCCGCAGGAGACGCGCGAGGACGTCATCCTGGCCGCGAGCGTGGGGCCGGAGAATGCGCCGTCCCCGGACCCGAAAGGGATCGCCGGCGGCAAGCCGGTGGGACCGTACCTGCTGGTCTTCGCGGACGCCGACATCGCCGCGGACCTGCTGATGCAGAACCGCGCGAACGCCATGCTGGTCAACTCCGGGCTGGACTGGATCACGGGCCGCGAGCCGGCGGGCGCGCCGAACGTCGAGGAAGACCTGCGCATCCAGCACATGCGGGGCGACGAGTGGCTCTGGTTCTACCTGCCGGTGATCGGGGTGCCAGCCGCGCTGCTGGGATTCGGGATCTGGCGGCTGCGCCGCCGCTCCCGCGCGCCGGCTCCGGCAAGGAGGGCGGCATGACGCGGGCGCACGGCGTGCTGGCGCTGCTCCTGGCCGCGGCCCTGGTGTGGGCCTATGCGCTGACGCGGACGGACTGGTGGCCGGCCACGGATGCGAGCCGGCCCGTGGCCGTGTTCTCCGTCGAGCCGCGCGACGTGCTGCGCCTGGAATACGCCGAAGGAAACTCGCGGGTGGTGCTGAAGAGCGACCCCGCCGTGCTCCTGTCGAATGGCATGCCCGCCGTGTGGATCGAAGCGGAAGGCCCGGCCGCCGCGCCGGAAGGGACGGGCACCCCGCCGGCCGCACGAGCGAAGGCCTCGAAATCCGCGGCCGCCGTGACCAAGCCCGGCACCGCAGCGTCCAAGACACCGTCCAAGACGCCGGCCGCGGCTCAGTCGGCGACGACCCAGCCGGCAACGACTCAGTCGGCGGCCGCTCAGCCGGCGGCGGCCGGGCGGGTGAGCTTCCGGGGCGGCATCTTCGCGGCCGCGGTGCTGCAGGATCTGGCGCGGTTGTCGGCCCTGCGCGATCTGGGGCGCGTGAGTGCGCAGCAGCTGGAGTCCTTCGGCCTGGCCAAACCCTCCGCAACCCTGCGCCTCGAACGCAAGGGGGGCGAGCCGCTGCTGCTGAACCTGGGCAACGCCACCTTCGGGGGCGTGCCGCGCTACGCGCAGCTTCAGCCCGGCGGCCGCGTGTTTCTCGTGCCGCAGTCTTCCATCCGGCAACTGGAGCGGCCGCGCCGCCTGATGGAGCGGGAGTGGCTTCCGTTCAACCTGCTGGACGCGGAGTCCATCGAGGCGAAACTGGGCGCGCGCACCCTGACGGTCTGGCGGCTCATCCATGCGCCGCGCACCGAACCCCAGCGCTGGGCGCGCCAGCGCGACGCGACCCAGGGCGAACCCGCCGCGCTCGCGTGGACGCAATCCCTGGCGGGCGTCAAGGTGCTCGATTACCTGGACGCGGCCGCCGTGCCGGCCGGTTCGGAGACCGTGCTCGAGGTGACCGTCCGCATGCCCGCGCCGGCCTCCGCTGCAGCCTCCGCTGCGGCCGCCCCCGCGCCGGTCGTGCTGCGCGTGTTCAAGGGCGCCCGGAAGGAGGATGCGGGCCAGCTGCGCGCCGTCTCCGGGTATACCGGCGCGCCCGTCGCGCTGAGCGCGCCCGCGGTGCAGGCCGTGCTGGATCAGGCGCGGCCCTTGCTTGACTCCCGCTAGAAAGCGCTAATCCGCGCTTGATGCGGCCCCGCGCCGCATGCCACAGTAGGTACTCACTTCGGGTGTCGGGAATCTGAGGCCGCGAACCGTCAGGGTCGAGCGCATGCAGAGGCGGAAAAGGAGAAGGTCGGGAAGCGGCGGAGCCGTGCTGATAGCAGCCGTGCTGGTAGCGGCCCTGCTGGCCGGGCACCCCGCGTTCGGAGCCGAAGCCTCCGACGGGCAAGCGGCCCAACCCGCCGCAGCGGCCAAGGTTTCCGACGCGCAGGCGGCCCAACCCGCCTCTGCGGCGGCGGGCCTGCCCAATCCCGAGCTACCCGCAGCCACGCTTCCCGCCCCGCCTGAGGAGTCTCCGGCGCGGGAAGGCGCGTCCGCTGCCGCAGTCCAGCACCCGCAGGAGGGCGCGCCTGCCGTGCCCGGCAACGTATCCCCCGAGGAGCCTGCCCAGCAGGAAGATGCGGCCCTGCAGGACGAGCTGGACGAAGCGGCCGTCGATGAGGAGCCCGCGCCCGCGGAACCGCAGGCCGAGGTCGCTCCCGGAGCGCGGATTCCCAAGCATGGCGTGCCCGTGCCCCAGGGCGGCGAGCTCTTCCCCACCAGTCCGGTGATCGAGCGGCAGAAGGCGTTCTGGATCCACGCCTTCACCGCCATGAACTCCCAGCAAGGCATCCTGCACGACGGGCGCAACATCGATCCGGTCTACGAGGCGGTGGAGCTCGGGGAGGGCCTGAGGCCGCGGCAGCAGAACGCCTACGTGAAGCGGCGCATCCGCGACCTGAGCGCGCGGCTCAATGACCTGGCGGACCGCCTCGAGACCGCGCAACCCCTCGACGACGAGCTGGAGCGGCTGCGCAGCATGCTGCCCAAGGACGAGACGCCCGATCAGATCCGCGAGCGCGTCCGCCACGTCCGCTTCCAGCGCGGGCTGTCCGACCGGTTCCGCAACGGCCTTATCCGCTCCGGCGCGATCCTGGGCGAGGTGCAACGGATCATGGACGAGCACGGCGTGCCCGGGGATCTGGCCTACCTGCCGCATGTGGAATCGTCGTTCAACAACGCCACGCTGTCGCGGGCGGGAGCGGCGGGAATCTGGCAGTTCACCCGGGGCACCGGGCGGATCTTCCTGACGGTGCAAGGCGAGGTGGACGAGCGGCTCGATCCGGTCATCGCCGCCCGCGCCGCCGCCATCTTCCTCAAGCAGAACTACGAGCGGCTCGGCACCTGGCCCCTGGCGATCACGGCGTACAACCACGGGCCGCAGAGCCTGGAGAAGATCGTCGCCAAGACCGCCACGATCGACCTGGGCACGCTCATCGAGAACTACGACGGCCCGCTGTTCAAGTTCGCCAGCAAGAACTTCTACGCCGAGTTCCTCGCCGCCCGGGAAGTGGCCACGCACTTCAGGGACTACTTCGGCGACGTCGATCCCGCCAAGCCGCTCGCGGTGACGAGGGTCCAGCTGCCCTTCTATCTCGAGTTCGACCAGGCGGCCCGCGCGGCGGGAGTGCCGAAGCGGGAGCTGGCCCAGCTCAACCCCAGCCTGCGGCCCACGGTGGTGAGCGGAACGAAGTACATTCCGAAGGGATTCCGGCTCAAGGTGCCCGGGCAATACAGCGGGCAGCGCTTCCTGGCGGCGATTCCCGAGTCGGCCCGGGCGGCCGCGCAGAAGATTTCCACCGAGGTGCGCGTGGCGCGGGGCGACACGCTGTTCAGCATCGGGCGCCGCAACAACATCCCCTGGCCCGCCATTGCCGCCGCGAACAACCTGGGTCCGCGCAGCCGGCTGTTCGTCGGCCAGCGCCTGATCCTGCCCCGCCCTGGACAGCCCGTTCCGCCTACGGCGGTCGCCGCGGCGGCTGGAGCGACGCCTGGTGGCGCGGTCCAGGCTCCGGCGGGGAGCAATCCGGCGTCCGCCCTCTCCGCCGCCGGCGTGGAGCCCATCCTGGCCGCCGTGGACACGCCTGCGCTGGCGCTCGAACCCGCGGGCGAGCCCTCCTCGCCGCTGGTGTCGGCGGCGTCGCTGTCCCTGCACGACGTGGATCTCGCCCGTAACGAGGGGCGGGTGCTCTCGGCCTACGGCGAAACGATCGGCCACTATGCCGACTGGGCTCAGGTAGCGGCGCTGGAGATCCGCGAGCGCAACGGTATGGGGTCCGGCGGGATCCTCCTCCCCGGGCGGCAGGTGATCATTCCCCTGCACGCCGTCTCCGCCGCGAGCTTCAACGCGCTCCGCCTCGCCTACCACCGGGCACGGGAGCAGACGTTCTTCTCGGCCTATTCGGTGCGCGACAAGTTCGAGGTGCGGCTGGCGCGGGGCCAATCCATCTGGTCCGTGGCCCAGGCGCACAACGTGCCCATGTGGCTGCTATATCGGGAGAATCCCGTCCTGCTGGCGCGTCCCGTGCAGGCGGGGATGCGTGTCGTCGTGCCCCGGGTGGAAGAGGCCGTGGCCAACGGGCGCTAGCGGGCGCCTGCCGTCCGGCCCCGCGCGCCTCCGTACACCTCCGTTCGCCGCCGCCCGCCTCAGTCTGCCTCAGGGGGTAAGCTGTCCGCCCTGCCGCCCGGGCGGGACCATCGGCCTGACCACCCGTCTGGCCGGGTCGCCGCCACTCTCCGAATCCGTCCGAGCGATTTCCGTCGCTTTCCTCTTGACGGATCGCTTCGCATCCCGGACATAGTGAACAGGCCATGTTCGAGCGTGGGGCCGCGTCGGCCTCCCGGACATGACAGCGAAGGCACCTTCCCACCGCGA
>JBGOTW010000220.1:0-7232 GCA_041476685.1 bacterium
CAGCCTGGGCCCCTCCATCTCGGTGGCCTTCATCGCGACGCTCTACGGCATAGCCTCGGCGAACCTGTTCTGGCTGCCGATCGGCACGAAGCTCAAGGCGCTGAACAAGATCGAGCTGAACCAGAAGCAGATCACGATCGAAGCGATCCTGCTGGTCGAGAAGGGCGTCAGCCCGAAGATCGTGGAGGAGAAGCTCAAGGCGTTCCTCGATGCGGAAGCGATGGAGCGCTTCGACTACTTCGGAAAGCCGAAGGGCGAGGAGAAGGCCGCCTAGCCCGTAGCCGTCGGAGACCTCATGGCAAAGAAGCCGGAACCGGAAAAGGCACCCAGTCACGAGCGCTGGCTGCTGACCTACGCGGACATGATCACGTTGTTGATGATCTTCTTCGTGGTGATGTACTCGCTCGCCCGGCTAGACGCGCAGAAGTTCAAGTCGCTTTCCACCTCCCTGCGCCTGGCGTTCGGCGGCGGCAAGAACATCATCGGCGACTACGAGGGCTCCGGGATGGTTCCCCTGCCCATTCCGGCGCAGGAGGAGCTGGGGGTGGCCAAGGAGGACACGGACGACTATGTGACCCTGCACGGCCTGCAGAACGAGGTGAACACCATCATCGAGGACCGGGGCCTGATCATCACCATGCAGGAGAAGCTGCTGTTCGAGCCGGGCAAGACCGACGTCAATCCGGCGGCGCACAAGATGCTCTCCGCCCTGTCCAAGCTGTTCAATACCCTGCCGAACTACATCCGGGTCGAGGGCCACACGGACAGCGTGCCGGCCGGCGGGCAGGCGCGCTCGAACTGGCAGCTTGCTTCCCAGCGCGCGGCCAACATCGCCCAGATCCTGTCCGAGCAGGGCGGCGTGGACCCGCACCGCATCTCCGCCATCGGCTACGCGGACAACCGGCCCATCGCGGACAACAAGACCGTCGCCGGGCGCGCGAAGAACCGCCGCGTGGAGATCGTCCTGCTCAACCGGCGCTACGAAGCCACGGAACGCAACTCGCGTTAGCCGCGCCGAGCCGGCCGCCCCTGCGGCCTTTTCGCATCCACTCTCCCCTAGCGCAGCGGCACCGTCGCGACCGTGGCTGCGGCCAGGTCGACCCGCCGCAGCGCGTGGTTGTTCGTGTCCGCGACGAAAAGCGCGCCATCCAGGAACGCAAGCCCGCCGGGCTCGAAGAAGCGTGCCTGCGCCAGCGGTCCGTCCACCGCGCCCGGCTCCCCCGTGCCCGCCAGCGTGCGCAGGACGCGCTGCTCGGTGTGGTACACCTTCAGCTTGTGGTTGTACGTGTCGGCGACGTACACCCAGCCGTCGCGCACCGTGACCCCCAGCGGGTGCTGCAGCCGCGCCACTCCCTTGGCACCATCCCGGTCGCCGAACACGAACAGTCCCTCGCCGACCAGCGTCTCCACGGCGCTCTCCGGGTCGAGCCCGGCGGTGCGCAGGGCGGACACCTCGCTGTCGGCGAACACTAGCCGGTCCCCCAGCAGCGCGATTCCGCTCGGCTGCGCCAGCGCGGCGGCGGGCAGTGGCCCGTCGCCGATCCCCTCGCGCGCGGAGCCCGCATGCGGCTCCACCCAGCGGCGGGACAGGCTCAGCCGCCACAGTTGGTGCGATCCGGCCATCGCGATGTAGAGCAGGCCGTCCCGGTAAAGCAGATCCCAGGGCGAATTGAGCGGCGTGGTCTGGGCGGGGCCGCCGCGCGCGCCGAAGGGCGCCTGCCGCCCGGTCCCCGCGAGCGTCGCCGTGCGCCCGCTGCCCAGCTGAACCGCCCGGATCGCGTGATTGCCCGTGTCCGCGACGTAAAGCGTCCCGTCCGCCACGCAGAGCCCCTGGGGCTCCTGCAGCCGCGCCTGCGCCGGCGCGCCGTCGGCGAGGCCCGGCTGGCCGGATCCGATGCGCCGCAGCACCTGGCCGTCCTGGCGCACTTCCACCAGCTGATGGTGCCCGGTATCCGCGATCCAAAGCGTTCCCGTTCCGGGATCGGCCGCCAGCTTCCCCGGATAGTTCAGCGCCGCTTCCGGCCGTGCCGCGGCGGGTTGGGCCGGCCGCTCCACGTACCGCACGGCGCCTCCTTCGCGCACGACGCCCTCAGCCCGGTAGTGCGGCAGCGCCTGCTCCACGTACGCCTCGACCTGCTCCCGGTGTCCCTCCCCCGGCAGGTGTCCGACGATGTAGCCCGCCGGATCCACCACCACCAGCGTCGGCCAGGCCCGCACCGCGTAGCTTTGCCAGACGGAAAAATCCGGATCCACGACGACCGGGTGCTGGATGCCATGGCGCAGGATCGCGTGGCGGACGTGGTGATCCACCTTCTCGTTGGGGAATTTCGCGCAATGCACGCCGATCACCTGGAAGGGCGCGTCCTTGAACTGCTCTTCCAAGTACTTGAGGTCGGGCAGGACGTGCATGCAGTTGATGCAGCAATAGGTCCAGAAGTCGAGCAGCACGACCTTGCCCTTCAGCCCGGCCAGGGTGAGCGGCCGGGGCGAGTTGTACCAGGTCAGGCCGGCCGGAAACTCCGGGGCGCGGACGAGGCGGGCATCTTCGGTCATGGGGCGCCTGCGGAGCAGGGAGGTACGGGCGGCCGGAAGCGCCACGCCGTGGACGTCCGGCGGGTGCCGCGCAAGCCTGCCACTGATCGGGAAGTTCGCCGTACCGGAGGGGCCAAGGGCGGGCTGCCTTCGCCCTACCGTGGATCGGTGTCCTCGTGGAGCCGGCTGCCCATGGGCTTGCGCTGGCCCAGGTATTTCCCCCGATAGGGGTGCTCCGCGGCGCGGTCCATGCGGGCGAAGACGAGCTGGCAGATGCGCCGTCCCGTCCGCAAGCGGATCGGTTGCCGGTTCGCGTTGAACAGCTCCAGCGTCAGTTCGCCCTCGAATCCCGGGTCCACCCAGCCCGCATTCTGCACGAACAGTCCGATCCGGCCGACCGAGCTGCGGCCCTCGACGAACGCGGTCAGGTCGTTGGGCAGCTTGATGTACTCCAGCGTCGTCGCCAGCATGAACGTCAGCGGCGGGATCACGATCTCGTCCCGCTCGATCTCGACATAGCGGATCGGCTGATCCATGCGGATGATGTCGAAGTCGTGCTCGTCCACCTTCAGGAAGTGGCGTCCCAGCCGCAGGTCCACCGAGGCGGGCTGGATCATGAAGTCCTCGAGCGGCTCCACCTTCAGCTCGCCCTTCTGGATCAGGGCGCGGATGGTGGCGTCGGAGAGGATCATGAATGGCGGATCACGAAAGGGACGGCCCGGTCGAACGAGCCGCGCAGGGGCAGCACTGCGCGCGCGATGGGGTGCAAGGGGACGCGGGGCCGCGCGGAGGCCTTGGATCCGGGCTCAAGCCAGGTTCTGCTTGAGCTCGAGGTCTTCCTGGCTCTCCTTGCAGGCCACGCACAGGGTCGTGACGGGGCGGGCTTCCAGGCGTTTTTCGCCGATCTCCTCGCCGCAGCTCTCGCAGATGCCGAACGTGCCGCCCTCGATCCGGGCCAGGGCTTCCTCGATCTTCGAGCGCAGCTTGCGCTCCCGGTCGCGGATCCGCAGCGTCAGGTTCCGTTCCGACTCCAGGCTCGCCCGGTCGTTGGGATCGGGGAACGGTTCGGCTTCCGACCGCATGTCCGTGACGGTCTCGACCACTTCCCCGTGCAGCTCGCTCAGCATCCCTTGCAGGCGGCTCTTGAAGCGCTGCAACTGCTCGCCGTTCATGCCACACCTTCGCTGGCGCCTCCGGTAACCCGGTCCATGTTCACGGAATCTGAATAGGCTAACACGCGGCAGCCGAAGATGTCTAAGCGCATGACGAGCGGCCGCGGAGCCGGGACTGGCGGACTGCAGCGGAGCGACTCGCGGCGGGAGCGGCCCACCGCAGGAGCGGCCCACGATGGGTGCGCACGAAAAACCAATGGCGGCCCGCCCGGGCAGCCGCGAGGCTGCGGGCGGAGCCGCCACCGGGGTCCCTTTCCGCGCCTAGTTCACCGCTTCCTTCAAGCCCTTGCCTGCACGGAAGCGGGGCACCTTCATGGCCGGAATGTTGATGGTGGCGCCCGTCTGGGGATTGCGCCCCTTGCGGGCCTTGCGCTTGCTCACGACGAATGTGCCGAAGCCGACCAGCGTCACCTCGTCCCCCTTGGACAGGGCCTTGGTGATGGTGCTGATCATGCAATCCACGGCCGTACCTGCGCTGGCCTTGGAGATGTCGGTTTCCTTTGCCACTTTTTCGATGAGGTCTGCCTTGGTCATATATCTCCTTCGATCGCTCCTGCGATTCCTGCATGATGGGCTCGCGCCACGGTCCCGGCCCCCAATCCCGGGAAGCCGACCGGCGCCGTTCACTCCTCCCTGCCGCCCGCGAGACGCGTGGGCTTCGGCGCCCAGCCCGCATGCGCGCACGGTGGAGTTCCCTTTCCATCGCGGAATGGCGCGCGGATGTCAATAAAAATGCGGCTTCACGCGGGGAGGGTCCCGTAAACCCGGACAGGACGCGGGTCTGCACCGGGCGGTTGGCACGAAATGTGCCGCAACCCTTGCAGATAGCGGCCTGGAAGAATAGCCGCTCGCGAAGACAGCCGCCCGGCGAGAGGGCCGGGCGATGCGCGCCGGCGGGGGATTCACGAGCGGACCATGAATCCGGCCTGCGGACAGTCCGTCTCGGGCGGGGCCTGCTCCACCGCGAGGCCGTCCACCTTGCCCATGCGCGGCCCCTGGCGAAGCTGGGCGAGGAACGCGGCCTTGCGGCCCGCGGGAATCCGCGCCAGCAGCTCGACCTGGCCGCTCGGCAGGTTGCGCACCCAACCGGCGACGCCCAGCCGCTGCGCCGTCAGGCGTGTGAACTCGCGGAAGCCGACCCCTTGCACGTCGCCGCTCACCACGATGCGCAGCACCTCGGTCATGCGTCTCCCTCCGCCCCGCCCAGCCTCTGCCTCCGCCCAGCCTCCGCCCCGCTCAGCCTCTGCCCAGCCTCCGCCGCCGCACAGTCCTTCCCGCCGCACAGTCCTTCCCGCAGCTCAGTCCTTCCCGCAGCTCAGCCTCCGCCGGGGCCGGCCCCGCGCGCGGCCGCGCCGCCGCGCCGGGAGCGCGCGACGACCCACGCGACGTACAGCGCGATCAGGGCCAGCGTCCCGCCCACCACCCAATGGGAGTACTCCTTCATCGCCTCGGACAGCCGCTGCGGGTCCGCGCCGAACCAGTAGCCCAGGTATGCCAGCACCGCGCTCCAGAGGCCCGCGCCGGCCAGCGTGAGCGCGGAAAACGCGACCAGGTTCATGCGCGACAGGCCCGCCGGAATCGAGATCAGGTGCCGCACGCCCGGCAGGAGCCGGCCCACGAACGTGGCGAACGCGCCGTGCCGCTGGAAGAAGGCCTCCGCCCGCCCATAGGATTCGGGCGAGACGTGCACGAAGCGTCCGTAGCGCCGGATCAGGAGCAGCAGCACCGGCCGGCCGATCGCCAGCGAGAGCCAGTAGTTGACCAGCGCCCCCGCCAGCGAGCCCAGCGTTCCCCACAGCACCACCGCGCCCAGCGTCCAGTCCGGCAGGCGCCGCGCCAGATCCCCGGCGGGCGGCATGACGAGCTCGGACGGCAGCGGCACGATGCTCGATTCGACCGCCATCAGCACGAACACGCCCGCGTAGCCCATGCGCTGCACGACCGTGTCGGCGATCCACTGGTTGGCCTGGGCCAGCCAGACGACCGCGTCGTTGCGAATCAGCCAGGACAGACCGAGCGCGGCGCCCGCGAGCAGGAACACCCCCGCCAGGAGCAGCAGCGCCACGCGGACGGAGAACAGCCAGGACCAGGACATGGCGCGCTCGGATAGGAGTTGCGATCAGGCCGCAGCCGTGGGGTGAGCCGTCGCCGCGGGAGTCCCGGCGACGGTGCGGGCCGGCGCACGGTGAAGCCAGCGAACGGCGGCGCAAGCGAACTGCGGGCGCCAGCGAACGGCGGGCGCCAGCGAACGGCGGGCGCCAGCGAACGGCGGGCGCCAGCGAACGGCGGGCGCCAGCGAACTGTCACGCGCGCGAACAGTGACGCCAGCGAGGTGCGGGCGTCAGTGAACTGTGACGCCAGCCGATCGCGGGCGCTGGCGAGGCTCGGCCCCACTGAACCGCGGGCGCGAGCGAGCGGTGACGCTAGCGGACTGCCGCGCGCGGCGCCGGAGCCGCCTGCTGGGCGCGGGCGGCGTAGGTCTGCATCTGCGCCACGAAGTCCAGGCTCACCAGGTCGCGCCAGGCCTGGGTCAGCTGCTGCGTGAGCGGGCCGGGGACGGCCTGCCCGATCTTCGCGCCGTTGAGCGAGCCCACGGGCAGGATGCAATAGCTCGTCGTCGTCAGGAAGGCTTCCTCCGCGGTGTACAGGTCGTAGAGGGTCAGTTCCGCCTCCTCCACCGGCAGCTTGTGCCGCGCGCACAGCTCCAGGGTCGTCATCCGTGTCACGCCCTCGAGGATGCCGCGCGTGCCCGGGGTGCGGATCACTCCGTCGCGCACCAGGAAGATGTTGCCGGAGATGACCTCGGCGAGCTTGCCCTGCTCGTCGAGCAGCAGGCTCATGGCGTCCGGGTTCACCTGCTTGGTCTCCAGGTCGGCCAGCACCATGTTCAGGCGGCTGGTCGTCTTGAGCTTGGGCTCCATCCCGATGGTGGCCGTGGAGCGCACCGACGGCGTCACCAGCGGCATGCCCTCGGAGTAGTAGGGCGCGAAGCGCGTGAAGCTGAGCGGCTCGACCAGCACCGACACGCAGGCGGGCGCGGGATCGTACACGCCTTTCCAGCCGCCGCGGCTGATCGTCTGGTACACCCAGAAGTCCCCGTAGGGGTCGAGCAGGTGCAGGTTGCGCCGCACCGTTTCTTCCGTCACGCGGGCCAGCTCGTCCATGGACAGGCCCGGATCGATGCGGGTCATGCGCAGCGAGCGTTCGAGGCGCTCCAGGTGTTCCCGCAGCCGGAAGATCTTGCCGCTGAAGGTGCGCTCGGTGTCGAAGACGCCGTCGCCGAGGCGGTAGCCGCGGCTGTTGACGGGAATGACGGCCTGGCTGGCCGGGACGTAGTTCCCGTTGAGCCAGTAGGTGAACTCCTGCGATGCCATGGCGGACTCCCGCGGAGAAGGGACGGCCCACGCGCGCGGCGAGCCGGGCAGAGGCGTCGCCGGGGCCGGGCCGGTGTGTGGCGCCACCTTAGCCTCGCGGGCGCAAAATTTCAAAAGGCGGCCGGCCGATCCTCCGCGCGGGACGCCGGCGTGC
>JBGOTW010000221.1:0-7183 GCA_041476685.1 bacterium
ATGATTGATATGAATTATAAAAACACGGAGCACAAACAGATGGCGGCGGCTAGGCGAAGGGAAGCGGCTGCGGGCGGATTCCGGGTATATAAACACCGGGCCGGGCCGATTTTGCTTACTGAATAATACGTAGGATCAGTAACTTGATATGTAGATTTAGAAAACGAAGCCAATCCTGCGGTGCACCGGCTCCGAGACCGCTGCTGACCGGGCTCGCATGGGTGGGAGCGAAGGTGGCCGATCCCGGGGCGGCGACCTCAACGAGCCGGGCACATGCCGGGCACGTGACGGCTGCGCGCCGGACGGACTGCATTGCCCCAGCCGCCCCGACCGGACTAGGATCGCCTCCGCGTGCCGTTCTCTCTTGCCGTCCCTCTTGCCGGAGTGATCGTGGCCTCCCCACCGCGCAGCACCGCGTCGGCCTCCTGGGCGAGCCGCCTTCCGTTCTATTACGGCTGGGTTGTGGTGGCTGTCGCCTTCGTCACGATGGCGATCGGGGTCAACATCCGCACGGCGTTCTCCCTGCTGTACCCGCCGCTGCTGGAGGAGTTCGGCTGGAGCCGGGGCGAAACGGCGGCGACGTTCACCTTCGGCTTTGTCGCCGGCGCGGCCATTTCCCCCCTGCTGGGCATGGCCATGGACCGCTTCGGGCCGCGGCGGGTGGTGCCGTTCGGGGCATGCGTGGTGGCGGCCGGCCTGCTGCTGGCGACCGTGACGACGCGGCCCTGGCACATGTACCTGACGCAGGGCGTGCTGGTCGGGGGCGGCTCGATCATCTTCACCTATATCGGCCACTCGATGTTCCTCCCCCACTGGTTCCAGCGGCGGCGGGGCCTGGCGATCGGGATCGCTTTCTCCGGCGTGGGCGTGGGCTCGATCCTGATGTTCCCGTGGCTGCAGGCGATCATCGGCGGCGCCGGCTGGCGGCAGGCGTGCTGGGTCCTGGCGGGCCTGGCCCTGCTGGTCGTGGCGCCGCTGAACGTGATCTTCCAGCGCTACCGGCCAGAGGACCTGGGCCTGCTGCCGGATGGGGCCGCGGCCCCGCCGGAACCCGCCCCAGCCGAACGCGGCGCCGCGCCGGCGCAGGCCGCTGCGCCTGACGCGGAGTGGACCCTGCGCGCGGCCCTGTTCAGCGTCCCGTTCTGGTGGATCGGCGCAGGATACTTTTGCGGATTGTTCGCCTGGTACCTGGTGCAGGTGCACCAGACGAAATATCTGATCGAGATCGGCATCAGCCCCACCGCCGCCGCGTTCGCGCTCGGATTCGTGCCCCTGTGCGGAATCGCCGGCCAGATCGGCCTGGGCCACCTGTCCGACCGGCTGGGATTGCAGTGGGTGTGGACGATTGCCAGCCTCGGGTTCGCGCTCTGCTACGTGCTGCTGCTGCTGCTGCGCGTGGAGCCCTCGCTGCTGGTGACGTACCTGATGGTGGCCGCCCAGGGGGGCCTGGGCTACGGGTTGACCTCCGTGTTCGGGTTGATTCCCGCGGAGATCTTCCAGGGCCGCAAGTATGCTTCGATCTTCGGCCTCATCAGCGTGCTGTCCGTCCTGGGTGGGGCAGCTGGACCGTGGGTGGCCGGAGTGGTGCAGGACATGACGGGAAGCTACGCTCCCGCGTTTGTCCTGGCCCTGCTGCTGAGCCTGGTGTCCATCGGCTGCATCTGGCTGGCCGCGCCCAAGACCAAGCGCGGCAGGACAAGACCTGCGTCCAAAGCCACTTAATATGCATTATATCAATAAATTACAAATTTATCGAAAATCGAACCCACGGAGTCCTAGGCAGCGCCGCTCTAGCGGTCGGGCGGTGACCAGCCCTCCCGTCGCCGGTCGTGGAAGCGCCGGGCCTTGGCCTCGAAGCGGGGCAGTGCCCCGGGGGCATGCGCTTGCACCGTGACGCGGATGCCGAGCTTTTCGCGGATCAGATTGACGATGGCGTCGGGGCGCCGGCTGCCGCTCAGCTCCTCGTACTCCACGTAGAGCTGGTCCATGGAGCTGGACTGGTACACGGTCAGCCGATGCTCGCCCAGATCAGGCACCTCGTTGAACAGGGCGAGGAAGGCGGAGGGGAAGACGTTGACCCCGCGGATGGTGACCATGTCGTCCCTGCGGCCCAGGATGCCGCCTTCCAGGAGCAGGCTCGTGCGGCCGCAAGAGCAACGCTGCCGCGGCAGGGGCCGCACAATGTCTCCGCTGCGGTAGCGCACGACCGGGAAGCCCGTGCGGCCCAGGTTGGTCATCACCAGCTCGCCGGTGTCGCCGGGCGCCACGGGCCGGCCCGTGTCCGGATCGATCACTTCGGCGATGAACTCGGCCTCGTGGATGTGCACGCCACGGCGGGCCGAGCAGCTGAAGCCGTACGCGCCGATCTCACTTGCGCCGGGATGGTCGAAGCACTGCGCGCCCCAGAGCGTCTCGATGCGCTCGCGCGTGGCGGGAATCCCGGCGCCGGGCTCGCCCGCGTTCACGGTGGTGCGCACCTTGAGATCGCGGGCCGGATCGAGACCCTCGCTCCGGGCGATCTCGCCCAGGTGCAGCGCGTAGGACGGGGTGCAGATCAGCACCGTTGCCTCCAGGTCGCGCATCATCGCCAGGCGCTGCAGGGAGGTCATGCCGCCGCCGGTCAGCACGAGCGCGCCGTGCCGCTGGATCGCCTCATGGGCGGACCAGAATCCGACGAAGGGTCCGAAGGAGAAGGCGAGCATGACCCGGTCGCCCGGGCCGATCTGCGCGGCGTCCAGGATCACTCGCCAGCACTCGGCCCACCAGTTCCAGCACTCCCACGTGTCGAGCACGCGCAGCGGCACGCCGCTGGTGCCCGAGGTCTGGTGGAAGCGGACGTAGCGGTCCAGGCTGTAGGTGAGGTTGGTGCCGAAGGGGCCATGGCGGCGCTGATCGTCGAGCAGCTCGCTCTTCAGCGTGAAGGGAAGCTCTTCCAGGCGCGCCAGGTTGATCGGCCCTTGCTTGAGGCCGCTCCACTTCGCCTGATAGAAGCGATTGTGCCCGGCGAGCACCCGGGCCATTTCGGAGAAGCGGGCGTCCTGGTGGGCCAGGCGCGCACGCTCGTCCCAAGTCTGCTGCGCTGCGGCGTACATGACAGCCTCCCGGGTGGGCGATCGCGGTGCTGCGGCGCATCATACGCCAGCGGGGCGGCGGGACAAGCGCCGGCGCCGCGCAGGCTATTGCAGCGGCATATTGGCAGCAGCATGTTGTGCAGCAGCGAGCAGAGCGCCCGGCTCGCCCACGGGCCGTCCGGCGCCCGCGGCGCGGTTGCACTCTCCCAGGACATGCCTTAAGCTGCGCGCACGTTCATCCGGGGGTGGATCGCCGAACAGGATCAGCGCAGGTCCTCACCAGCACGCGGCAGGCCAGGTACGGGAGGTCGCGGTGGCGGCCCGGAGCACCCGGTCGGGGCCCGCAGGCGCGCGTGCGCGGCCAGTGTCCCTGCGGGGCACGCCGTCCCTGCGGGGCAAGCCGTCCCTGCGTGGCACGCGGTCCCTGCCGGGCCTGCCCGCTGCCTAGCGTCCATCCGTCTCGACACTCATGCCATTCAAGCGAGGGGAGAAAGTCCATGGTTCGCAGCATATTCCGGCGGCACCGCGCCGCAGGCAGCGTCTGCATCGCGCTGGCCGCCCTGCTCATCTGCCTGACGTGGCGCCCGGCGACGAGCCAGGCGCAGGGCACGCCCACAGAGATCCGCATCGGCGGCACCATCTCCGAGTCCGGCCCCTTCCAGGCGATCGGCGGACCCTTCGGCAAGCTGGCCCACGCCTGGGCCGACCGGATCAACGCCCGCGGCGGCATCTTCCTCAAGCAGTACAACAAGTCCCTGCCGATCAAGCTCGTCCTCTACGACGACAAGACCGAGCCCCCCACCGCGCTCAGCCTGTACGAGCGGCTAGCGACGGTGGACAAGGTGGACCTGTTTATCGGCCCGTTCTCCAGCCTCCTGAACAACGCCGCCGTGCAGGCCGCCCTGACCAACAAGATCCCCTTCTTCGTGCCCGAAGGGAACGACGAGGTCATCTACGCAACGCCTAATCCGTGGCGTGCAACCGGCCTGGCCCCGGCCGAACACGAGTACGACCGGCTGGTCCAGCTCTACGACAAGGTGCGCGACATCAAGACGGTCGCGATCCTGGCGCGGGACAACCTGCATGAGCAGGCTGCGGCCCAGGCGTTCGGGGACAACATGAAGAAGAAGGGATTCCAGATCGTCTATCAGGAGATCGCGCCGAAGGAGACGAAGGACTTCGCCTCGATCGTGCTGAAGATCAAGCAGACGAATCCCGACCTGGTGATGGTGGAGGGCCTTGCGGCGCCTTTCAGCATCCAGTTCTCCAAGCAGGCGCGCGAGCTGGGCCTGGCGCCGAAGGAGTTCGTCATCGGCCATATGCCCGTGCCGGTCATCAAGGGCCTGGGGGAAAGCGCGGAGCGCGTCGTCTCCGTGCTCTACTTCTTCGACGGCGACACGCCGGATCACAAGGAACTCGAAGAGCTCTGCAAGGCGGCCGGCTTCGAGCCGTGGCAATTCTCCGAGTCCGGGATTCGCTTCCGCACCTACAAGCGGATCGAGGACGCCCTGAAGCGGGCCGGCACCCTCGACCACGAGGCGGTGCGCAAGGCGATGTGGGACGCGGACTTCACGCTGTACGGCGGCGAGGAGCACATGAAGATAGATGCCCGGGGCTACGGCACCGATATTCCCTATCCTGCCGAGGTCAAGGGCGGAAAGCTGGTCTCCCTCTGGCCGCTGGACAAGGCCGTGAAGATGCACGTGCCCAAAGGCGGCAAGTGGTGACAGGCTCCGCCGCGAAGGCCCCGCCGCGGCAGGAGTCCAGCCACGGCAGGAGCCTGGCGGCACGAGCCTAGCTGCGGAAGCCTAGCGGCGAAAGCCTAGCTGCGGGGGCACAGCCACGGCAGGAGGCTTGCCGCCGTCAGCCGGTTCGTCGGGGCGGAAGGACGCGAGTCCGACCGCCTCGGCCCGCATTCACATCAGGGGATGCCCGATGAAACGCGGCTCTCACAGGACGGCCTCCGGCAGGCGGAAGCGCCACGGGCTGTCTCCATGGCGCGCCGCATTGGCCCGCGTCGCGTCGGCACTCGCGGGGGCGGCACTCGTCGCGTCGGTCCTCGTTGCGGGCGCCGCCCGCGCCCAGCAGCCGCCCGCCGAGATTCGCATCGGCGCGACGGTCTCGCTCTCCGGTCCGTACCAGGGGATCGTCGGCTCCTTCGGCAAGCTCGCCACCGCCTGGGCCGAGCGCGTCAACGCCAGGGGCGGCATCTTCCTCAAGCAATACAACAAGGCCCTGCCGGTCAAGCTCGTCCTGTATGACGACAAGAGCGAGCCCACGACCGCGCTCAGCTTCTACGAGCGTCTGGCGACGGTGGACAAGGTGGACCTGTTCATCGGGCCGTTCTCCAGCGGCATGAACAACGCGGCGATGCAGGCAGCCCTCACGCACCGGATTCCCTACTTCATCCCCGAGGGAAACGATGCGGTGCTGTACGACACGCCCAACCCGTGGCGCGCGACCGCCACCGCCCTGGCCGACGCGGAATACCAGCGTCTGTCCGAGCTGTACGCCAGGCTGAAAGGGGTGAAGACCTTCGCGATCCTGGCGCGGGACAATCTGCACGAGGTTGCCGCCGCGAAAGGCTTCGCCACGCGGCTGTCCCAGCACGGCTACGCGATCGTGTACCAGGACATCGCACCCAAGGAGACCAAGGACTTCGCGTCCATCGTCCTGAAGATCAAGCAGGCCAATCCGGACGTCGTGGCGGTCGAGGGCCTCGCGCCGCCGTGGACGATCCAGTTCCTGAAGCAGGCGCGCGAGCTGGGCCTGGCCCCCAAGGACGTGGTCGTCAGCCACATGCCCGTGCCGGTGATCCGGGCCCTGGGGGATTCCGCCGAGAACGTCATTGCCCTGCTCTGGTCCTACGAGGGCGACACGCCAGACCACCAGGAGCTCAACGCCCTGTGCAAGGCCGCGGGCATCGAGCGCTGGGAATACTCGGAGGCCGGGGTGCGTTTCGTCACCTACCGCTGGATCGAAGAGACGCTGAAGCGCGCGGGCACGCTCGACCGCGAGGCGGTGCGCCAGGCGATGGTCGACGCCGACTTCACGCTCTACGGCGCCGAGCGCGTGCGGATCAACGAGAAGGGCTACGGCTCGCTGATGACCTATCCGATGCAGGTCAAGCAGGGCCGGCTGGTCTCGCTGTGGCCGCTGGAGCACGGCCTCGCCGCCCACACCTTCAAGGACGGCAGGTGGTGATGGATATCCAGTCGGCCCTGCAACTTGTCATCAACGGCGTCCTGGGCGGGGCGGTGTACGCGCTCGCGGCCCTGGGTCTGGCGTTGATCTTCGGGGTGAGCGGGGTGCTGAACCTGGCGCACGGCGAGTTCCTGATGCTGTGCGGCTTCGTCACCTTCATCGGCTACGACCGGCTCGGGCTCAATCCTTTCCTGCTGGTCTTCCTCATCCCTCCGGTGTTCTTCGCGCTGGGCTACGGGTTCGAGCGGATCCTGATCCGCCCCCTGGCGCTGCGCAAGGAGCATGTCCGCCTCGCCAGCGCAACGCTGGTGACGCTGGGCGCCGCGCTCATGATCGAGGACGTCGCCGCGTTCGCGTCGCTGGGCACCGAATTCGACAAGAGCATCGGCTACTTCATCCCCAGCCTGACGCTGGGGACGATGGTCTTGCCCTCCCTCAAGCTCATCATCTTCGGGCTGGTGGCGCTGCTGATGGCCCAGCTCGCCTGGTTCCTCAAGTACACCTATGTCGGGCTCGCCGTGCAGGCCGTCACCCAGAGCCCGCGCGGCGCCCAGCTCAGCGGGGTCAACACCGCGACGATCAACGGCGTGGCCTTCGGGCTGGGGACGTTCCTCGCGGCGTCGGCGGGGGCGCTGGAGGTGATCCACTCCTCTATCTCCCCGCTGGTGGGCCTGCCGCTGACGCTGAAGTACCTGTGCATCATCGTGATGGGCGGGCTCGGCTCCTTCGCCGGGGTGGCCCTGGGGGGCATGATCATCGGCCTGAGCGAGTCCTTCGTCGGCTACTTCACGCCCGCCTGGGGACAGACCGTCGCCTACCTGTTGCTGGTGGGCATCCTGCTGATCCGGCCCAAGGGGCTGCTCGGACGATGAGACGGCACCCGTGACCCTGCGCGCTTTCCTCCTGCC
>JBGOTW010000222.1:0-7155 GCA_041476685.1 bacterium
CAGTTGTCGGCCCGTTGGGTCAGGTCCACCTTCGGTCCCGCGACCCAGATCACCTGCTGGTAGTGCAGCGGGATCGTGCCCACGTCGCTGTGGGCGAGATTGAGCGCCTGTTGGAGGAGCTTGGTGCGCTTGTCGAGATCGAGCTCGCCGCGGGATTGGGCCGCGAGCGCGTCCAGCTCCTTGTTGGCGTACCGGCCGTAGTTGAAGCGGCCGAAACCCGTCGCGTCGTTGCGCGTGACCAGCAGGTTATCCAGCACGTTCTGCCCGTCGATGGTGTTGGGTGCCCAGCCCAGCATGTAAACCGAGGTATCGAGGCGCCCGATCTTCGCGAAGTGCAAGGACTTGGTCTGCGCGTTCAGGTTGGCCTTGATGCCGATGCGCGCCCACATGGACGTGACGGCCTGGCAGATCTGGGCGTCGTTCACGTAGCGATCGTTCGGGCAATCGAAGCCGACCTCGAATCCGTTCGGATACCCCGCCTCGGCGAGCAGCTTCTTGGCCTCATCCGGATTGTATCCGAGGCGCTTGAAGTTCGGGTCGTAACCCGCGCCTTCCTTGACCAAGAACCCCGTCGCCGTCGTGGCCGCCCCCTTCATGATGCGGCTGACGATCAGGTCCTCGTCGATGGCCTTGTACATCGCCAAGCGAACGCGGCGGTCCTTGAGAGGGTTCTTGCCCTTCACGTTCGACTCGAGCAGCTCGTCGCGAGTCTGGTCCATGCCGAGGAAGACCGTGCGCGTCTCGGCGGCCTGGAAGACCTTGTCGCCCGCGGCCCTGACACGGTCCAGGTCCTGGATGGGCACTTCGTAGAGCATGTCCACGCTGCCCGAGAGCAGCGCCGCCACGCGCGTGCCGTCCTGCTTGATGGGCGTGAAGACAACCTCGTCCACGTTCGAATCGCCGAGGCCCGTCTTCCAGCCCCACCAATTCGGGTTCCGCTTCAGCATCGTCTTCACGTCGGCTTCACGCGAGACGAGGATGTAGGCCCCGGTGCCGTTGGCATGGCGGCTGGCGTAGTTCTCGATGTTCTGCCGGATGGAAGTGGACTCCGTTGCACCGTTCTTCTCGCACCAGGACTTGCTGAAGATCTGCCAGCTCGAGATGTCGGCCAGCAGGATCGGGTTGGGCTGCTTGGTGCGGATGATGACCGTGTACGGATCCTTCGCCTCCACGCCGGCGACTGTGAGGAAGTAGCCCTTGATGTCCGAGGGGACTGACATGGCGCGCTTGTACGAGAAGACGACGTCCTCGGCGGTGAAGTCCTCACCCTCGTGGAACTTGACTCCGCGGCGCAGTTTGAACTCCCAGGTGTTCGGCTCGACGGTGCGCCAGGATTCGGCCAGGGCCGGAATGATCTTCAGGTCCCTGCCGCGGGCGATCAGTCCTTCGTAGATGTTGCCGGTGAAGCTCTGCGTGAAGGTCTCGTTGATGTTGTAGGGGTCCATTGACACCGCGTCGCCGGTATTGGCCCAGCGCAGCGTGGCCGCATGTACTGAAACCGCAGCGAGCATGGCCAGTCCGGCCAACGCGAGTAGTCCCGCGCGGCACACGAGTTTCGCTTTCATTGCAGGCTCATCGTAGAAGGGGAGGTGCCTGGGAAGCCTCGCAGCGACGCGTCACCGGCGCGCGCCGGACCAGCGAGCCTCGTCTCGGGGGCTACCTAAACAAAACGAGGCTGGATTTGCAAGGCAGGCCGCCGGCTTTCGCTTGCGCGGCCCCCCGGGTTTCATGGCAGGCTGACAGGAGCGCGCAGAGGCGGAGCCAGCAGCGTCCGGGTGCCCCGGCTCCCGCGTCAGCGGCGCAGGCGCGGCGTCGCCCTAACTGCCGGAAGCGACGCAGGCGCGGCCTCGCCTTCCCGACACTGATCGCTACACGAGAAGCCGATGGACCTGCTCTTCAACGCGCTGATCACGTTGCTGGTGGTGATTGACCCGGTCGGCGTCGCGGCGACCTACGGGGCTATGACGGCCGAGGACAGCCTGCAGGAGCGGCGGCGGATCGCCCGCAGCGGTGTGTTGATCGCCGGGGGCATCCTGTATTTCTTTGCGCTGACGGGTAACGCCTTCCTGCACGCGCTCGGCATCTCGATTGCGGCCTTCCGCATCGGCGGCGGGATGCTCCTGTTCCTGCTGGCCATTGAAATGATCCTCGTGCGGCAATCCGGATTCCGTGCGGCGACCGAGCCGGAGCAGGCGGAACTAGGACGGCACAGGGACCTCGCCGTCTTTCCGCTGGCGATTCCCCTCATCGCCGGTCCGGGCGCCATCACCTCCGTCGTCCTGCTGATGGGTGGCGCCTGGGAACGCCCCTGGGTAGCCGCCGGTATGCTTGCGGTGATTGCGCTCGCGCTCGCCGCCACGTTCGCCACGCTGCGCATGGCGGGTCAGGTGATGGGCTTGCTCGGCGTGACCGGCAGGAATGTCGTGGGGCGCGTGCTGGGGATCCTGCTGACGGCTCTGGCCGTGCAATTCGTGCTGGACGGCATTCGCGGCGCCGGGCTGCTGCGTCCCTGAGCGTCGGATCCTTGCCGGAGTGGGAACTGTCCATGGATCTGACGATCCTGCTGGGCGAATTGGAACGGGTGCTGGCGCGGCTGGACGACGCGGGCATTCGTCATCTGTCCATTGCTCCCGCGGACCCCGCCGCTGCCGCGGACCGAGCCGCCACCACGGGCAGTGCCACCCCTACGGACGATGCGCCGCTTCCGCAGGGGAACGGCTCCGAACTTGACGCGGCCCCGGCGCCGGGGGAACTGGCGTCCCGACCCGCCTCGCGCGGCCAGCGCCCGCCGAGGTTTCCCCTGCCGGCCGCCGTGACGCAAGCATCCCTTGCTCCGCAGTGGAAAGGCGCGGGACTCGCGCTGGCGGAGTTGTCCACCCTCGAGGCGCTGCAGTTCAACTTCCGCGACTGTATGGCATGCAAGCTGGGTGCGACGCGCAACCGCCTCGTCTTCGGGACGGGTTGCGCCCGGCCGCCGCTCATGTTCATCGGAGAAGGACCGGGCGCGGAAGAGGATCAGCAGGGCCTGCCCTTCGTCGGGCGGGCGGGCGCGCTGCTGGCGGGACTCATTGCCGCGCTCGGGCTTACGCGCGACGACGTGTACATCACCAACGTGGTCAAGTGCCGCCCACCCGGCAATCGCACGCCCGAGCCCGACGAGATCGCGAGCTGCCGGCCGATCCTGCTGCGGCAAGTCGAGCTGCTCGACCCGCGCTTGATCGTCACGCTGGGCAATGTCCCGCTCAAGGCGCTCAACCCCCTCGCCGCCGGGATCACCAAGGAACGCGGCCGCACTTTCGCATTCGGCCGCTGGACCGTTCTACCGACGTTCCACCCCTCCTACCTGCTGCGCAATGCCGCTGCAATTCCCACCTGCTGGCTCGATTTTCGCAGGGCGTATCGCGAAGCTTACCCGGCCGTCTGATCTCGTGGCGAGAATCCACTCGCCCCGAGCGTGTCTGCCCGTCGGGGAGGACGATGCACTCAGGTAAATGAGCCTTTACTTTCGCAATACAGAGATTCGGCATCGAACCGGCCCGCATGGGCTGCTACAGGAATGAGGTTTTTTCTTCTTGCCGGCGGATGACTTGCCGCGGCTGGAAGCGTATGGATTGCCGCTGCGGCGATATCTTCTCCAATTCTCGCACGGGGTAGAATCGGAATTTATCCTTGCGCGCGCTACGACATTTTTGATTGACAGGGATTGCAGGAAGGACTTCGATAGCCATCAACACGCGCGCGGGTTGGGTGGCTCGTACGCCGTCCTCCAACGGGACCCAGTCCCGCCGGCACTACGCCAGCTGCTCACCCGCGCGCGTGCCCCTCGGGCTGTCTCGCTCCCATCGAATCGATCCGGCTGTTTCGCTGCGCTGAGCGCAACGAACGAAGCGCCGTCACACGACCCGCGGGCCGTGCCGGAATCGGCGGCGTTCCGCCCGATACGCTCAGGTCGGCGAGTCCAGCTCGGCATGTGCGGCGCGAATTCGCCGCAAGTTCTCGATGGATTCCGCAATGCGGCCGCTGAACGCGGAGAGTGGCTGCTGCTTGGCGACGCCCAGCACCACCAGTTCGCGCTCCAAGGCTTCCAGGTCCCGGCCCGCCTGCTCCAGCCCACGCACAAGCACCGCCCACGCGCGCCCCGTCTGGCGACGGGTCTCGATCTCCTGGCGCAATTCAGCCAGGTCCGCGGCGGCGCGTTCCCGCGCCGGCCCGTCCGCCTGCCGCGACCAGGCTTCGGTCTGTTCGTCCATCTGCCGGTGCAACGCGCGGATGCGCTCATTGTCCCCCGTGGCGAGGAGCAGGCGCATCTGCCACAGCAGCGCATCGAGCTCGTCCCCGGTGAACTGGCGCAGCATGGCGAGCACCGCTTCCCGCTCCGCCGGGTCCGGCTCGAGCGTCTGGACGACGCGCCGAATGCGCCGGCTGCCGGCCTGAAGGGCGTCCGCCAGCTTCACCGCGTAGCGTCCGTCCCGGCTGAGCAGCAGGGCCGCGCGCACCCCCACTCCGCGCCAGCCGCGCCGCAAGGCCGGCCAGCCCCACACGACGGCGCCCGCCAGCACGATGACCAGTCCGAACCCGAGCAACAGGTCAACGATCATGCTGCGCCCTCCGCGTCGGCAGGAGTCTGATCCGGAATGATGCGGGCGTACGGTCACCTGGGTGGGATAGCGCTTTAGCGGCCGAGCGCGGGCTTGGGTGACGGCTTGAGCCGCGCCCCATACTCCTCGATCACCTCCGCGGCGGTGCGGCGAATCTGGGGAAAGACCGAATGCTCGGAAAAGTAGGTGAGCGCCTCGCTGGCCACCGGCCCGCCGATCCGTCCCAGGGCGACAGCGGCTTCCTGGCGCACTTCCAGGGACGCGTCCCGCTGCACCACCCGGATCAACGCCGCGACGGCCTTCTCGTCGCGCCGTTTGCCCAGGCTGAGCGCAGCGGCCTGGCGCACGGCGGGTTCACGGTCCCCTTCCAGCGCCGTCAGCAACGGCTCGGTCTGCGCGGGATCGGAGAGCTCACCCATGCTCTGCGCCGCGCGGGCGCGCACGTCCGGGTCCTTGTCCTCCGCGAGCGCTTTCTTCAGCGCGTCCGCCACGCCCGCGCCCTGCAACCGCATGAGCGCCTCGGCCGCCTTGATCCGCACTTCGCGCCGGCCGTCGCCGCCCAGCGCGCCGGCCACCGCAGCCGCTCCGGCGGAAGACCCGCTCTCTCCCAGGGCCGCAACCGCCGCCAGCCGCACCTCGTAATCCCCGTCACCCCGCGCCGCGACGCTCAGCACCGCCACCGCTTCCGGAGTCGCAAGCCGCGCCAGCGCTGTGGCAGCGGCCGCGCGCACGGGCGCCTGCTTGTCGGAACGCAGCGCTTCGATCAGCGGAGGCACGGCATCGGGAAGTCCGAGCAGGCCCAGGGAGCGCGCGGCCAGCGCCCGCACGAAATCCCCCTCATCCTTCTTGAGGGCGTCCGCCAGCGCGGGAAGCGCAGCCGCGACGCGGCGCTCGCCAAGCATGCGGGCCGCGAACTCGCGCTGCGCGCGGGTCTCGCCGAATTGCAATTGCGTGATGCACGCGGTGCCGCTGTCGCAATCGGCGGCGAACGCCTGCCGGGCGCAAAGGCAGGCGAGCAGGGACGCTGCGATCCACGCCAGCATCGCCGGACGACGCGCCCTGCGCTCCCGCCGCGAACCTGGCGCGGCCAGCGCGTTCCAGCGCCCGAAGGTCCGCCCCAGGGCGCCGGGTCCACCGCGCAAGGCGCCTCCCGCGACCGTCAGTACGCGCATCGCGTCACCCGCCCTGGCCGCAGGCCCGCCGCAGCCATTGCACGTGCGGCTCCGCCAGGCGCGGAGCCAGCAACTCCCATACGCGGCCATGGTATTCGCTCAGCCACTCCCGCTCCTCCGCGGACATCCGCTCCGCCTCCAACAGCGCCAGATCGAAGGGAATCATCGTCAGCGGCGTGAGCCGCAGCCAGCGCTTGCCTCCCGGATGGGGCGCCAATCCGAGCGCCTCCTCCACCACGTACAGGTTCTCCAGGCGGATTCCGCCCCAGCCTTCGCGGTAGTAGCCGGGCTCGTTCGACACGATCATGCCTGGTTCCAGCGGCACGGTGCCGCGCGGGCTGATGCTTTGTGGACCCTCGTGCACGTTGAGGAACGCCCCGACTCCATGCCCCGTGCCGTGACCGTAGTCCGCGCCCTCGTTCCACAGGGGCGAGCGGGCGAGCGGATCGAGCATCTGCCCCGTCGTGCCTTCCGGGAAGACCTGCAGGGCGAGCCGGATATGTCCCCGCAGCACGTCGGTGAAGCGGCGCCGCTGCTCGGCCGTCGGCTCTCCGATGCTCACCGTGCGGGTGTCGTCGGTCGTCGCTCCCAGCACCTGAATGCCCGAGTCCAGCAACAACAAGCCGCCGGGCAGGAGCCAGGTCTTCGCGTCCGGCGTGCCGTAGTGCACGATCGCGCCGTTGGCGCCGTACGCGGCGATCGTGTTGAAGCTCAGGTCGGAGAAACCTGCCTCCTTCGCGTACTCCTCGGCCAGCAGATCCGCGACCTGGCGTTCGCTCACCTTGCGGCCTTCCGCCAGCCAGCTCGCCAGGGTGGACAGGCTGCGCACCTTGGCCGCGCCGGACTTGAGGTGGCCCTCGTGGCTGAGCTGGATCTCGACCGGGTTCTTCACGGCCTTCAGCCGGACGACCGGATTCGGCGCATCCAGCACGAGCGGCACGCCCTTGAGCATGAGCCGTATGCCCTCGCTCGTGCTGTCGCGATCGATCCACACGCCCAGTTCCGGCTCGTCCCGTCCGGCCCGGCCCGGTTGCGTGCGGTTCCGGCTGGCCTTGCGCAGGCGGGCCACGGTTTCCGACAGCCCTTCCCGCAGCTGCGCGTAGGGCCGGAACTCCACGGCCTTGCCCAGCGCGTCGCGCACGCCGCTGCGCAGTGGCCGGTCCGTGAAGCACACCGCCCGTTCCCGCTCGATCGCGAGATACGCTTCGAAGACCGGGTTGTAGGAGATGTCCGCGCCCCGCAGATTCGTGATCCACGCGATGTCGTCGAGACGGGAAAGCACCAGCAGCCCGGCCTTGCGCGCAGCCAGCTCCGCGCGCACGCGGGCCAGCTTGTCGGCTACGGGCTCCCCCGTGATGTCATCGGGCAGCGCGTAGATTTCGGAA
>JBGOTW010000223.1:0-7111 GCA_041476685.1 bacterium
GGCCGGATCCAGCCAGAATTCGAAGATGTCGGCGACGAGCGTGTCGGCGCGCACACCCGCGTAGCCCTGCCAGAGCCTGGGAAGTTCGTAGCGCACCGTATAAAGGCCCGCCTTCGGCAATCCCGGCTTGCCGTAGGCACGCGTTTCCGGATTGCGGAAGTGGCCCAGGCAGCGCTCGATCACCCCCGGCTGGCCGCGCAGATAGTACGGCGTGCGGCAATGGCCGCGGGGAATATCCCGGCGCGTCACGATCCGGTCGCCCGGCTTGAAGCGGAATGCGGAACCGGCCGCATGCACCGGGTGCTTGGCAACGGCGGTGCGCTTGGCAAGGGAGGTTCGCTTGGCAGTGGCGGCGGACTTGGCGATGGCGGCGGGCTTGCGCCGCGACACCTTGCGCGCGGAAAGCCGGCTCCGCGAGAGCGTGCGAGCGGAGTGCTTGCGCTGCAATGGGCTGTGTACCGCACGCTTGTGCACGGCGCGCTTGCGTCCCGACGCGTTGCGGGCACGGAGCTTACGCGCGACCGGCTTGTGCGCGGACGACCTGCGTGGCGATGACCTGCCCGCGGGCCGCTTGTGCGCGGTGGGCTTGTGCTGCGCCATGGGACTCCTTGCGCCGCTAGTGGTGGTGGTCCGCGATGCCGAGACGATGCTCCAGCTCGTGCATGCGCGCGCCGATCTCCTCCTGCGACAGCACCCCCTTCTCGACCAGCAGCGCGGCGATCGCGTATGCCCAACGCTCGTAATAGGTCATTCCCGAGTACGCGTCTTGTGAGAGGGATTCGACCGCGCGCCGCAGCTCGTCCACGACGATCAGGCGGCGGCTCGGGTGCGACAGCAGCGACATCAGGGCGTCCACGCGCTTCTCGAAGAAGGTCTGCTCGTGCTCGGAGCGGTCCACTTCCCCTGCGGACAAGCCGCCCAGATCGTGCACGCCGCGCATATCGACCCTCCCCCCTGAATTCCGTGCGCACCCGAAGCGCAAGGCCGCGGCCGGCCTCCCGCGATGCCGAATCGGTCGTCGCCCGCTGCTTTGCGCTACCATAGGCAGCGCCGCGTGTCAGCCGGGCGCCGCGCCGGACGTCGTGACGCGGGTTGACGATGCCGGCGGATCGGACAGGCTGACGGTATTGGCCGCGGGGGCTAAAGCCAAGTGATCCTCCGCCGCGCAAAGCGGCCGCCCCCGTTTCCCCTCCGGCTCCCGCAGGCTGCATGCGCCCGGCGGACGGAGCCTTTCTTGGCTTTCCTGGACTTTCCCGGCGGCGGCTAGCTTTCGAATCCGCCAATCTTGGCGAGCGCCGCGGCTTGCGCCGGGGACATGGGGCCGAAGTCCAGGCCGAAAATCCACACGGTGCGCGACCGGCCTGTCTTCTCCGCGTGGATGACGATGCACTCCAGCTCCAGCGCCGGCACGCCCCCCTTTCCTGGCGGAAACCGGCACGAGACCTTGTCAAGCCGGTTCAAGTGGATCTGGTCTCCGGCGAAATTCACCTTCATGCCGTGCGCGGAGAGATCCCCGACCCGGACCGTATGCTCCTCCCGGGCGGACTTGAGCGTGACGGACAGCTCCTGGGCGAGCGCCTTGCGTTCCGAACGGCGTTTCTCGGTCTGCATGCCGGCGCGCTGGTACTGCTTCGCCCGCACCAGGTCTCCGTCCATCGCCGTGCGGAAGACGTAGTTGTTCATCCGCTCGCTGTTGAGGACGCCGGAATTCTCGAACCAACCCATCGATCCGCCGCTGTAGGGAATGTAGCGTCCGTCCTTCTGGTGGTGGGAGACGGGGGCCGGTTGCTCGCCCTCGGCGCCCTGGGTCTCGCTGCCCTGGACTGCGTCGCCCTTCGTCTCGTCGCCTTTTGTCGCGGCCACGTCGGCCGGTTTCGTTTCAGTCATTTGGGGTGCTCTCGCAAGGTCGGAATCCGGCGCGATTCCGAATGTGAAACCGATCGTCTCCGGATTGACGGGGCGCCCCTCGCTGCCGGGCGAAGGGAAAGCGAACTCTCCAGCGAGGGGCGAACGTGCCCCTGCGCGCGGGCGTGCCGGGCGGGCGACCGCCGCCGGCTCCCACGCAGGCGCTCGGCTGGAGCTACGCGACCGGGCTAAAGTCGTACTTGCCGACGCCCTGCAGGATGGCGAACTTGCAGCGTCCGCCCCCTTTTCCGTGCACCCGGTGCGCGCGCTTGGCCGGGATGGCGTGGGTTTGTCCGGCGGCCAGTTCCACGGCGCCTTCCGGCTCATGGGTCTCGATCACCATGGGGCCTTCGAGGCAGAAGAACGTGTCGCTGACGTTGTTGTGGAAGTGCCACGGCACTTCCTGCCCGGCCGCCAGCGTGAGGACCACCATGCGCAGGTCCGGCACCTGCGCGAGCACCTCCCGCTTTTCGACCTTGTAGCTGGGTTGTTCACTCATGGGCCCCCCCTTGGAACGCAGAACCACTGAGCGCCCCGGGAGGTTCCTGGAACTCTCCCGCGGTGCGCATGCAACCCCCCTCGCTGTCGCATTCCTTCCCTAAGCCAGCCTGGAGCGATAGTCCAGGGCACCCGTGCGTCCAGGGGGCACACCTGCGGTAGAAACGGGAAACCGGCTGACGGGAGACGGTCGCCGCGGCGCGCAAGGCCCGGAAACGCGGGCATCCCGGCGCGCGCGATGGGAACCGTCCCGAACCCGCCCAGGAGCACGGGCGGGGAACGGACCCGGCGGGCCGGAGCCCCTTCACCGACCGGATTCTTCGGTCAGCGACGTCAGGCCGAACTGCGCGTAGATGTCCCCCGTGAGCACCAGGCGCGCCATGTCATTCTGCTCGAACTGGATGCGGGCGGCGATCTCATCCTGACGGGCGCGGTTGAACTGCTGTTGCACCTGGGCGACGAGGAAGGGTGTGCTGCTGCCCAGCTGCAGGCGCTTGACCTCGTTGTCGAGCTGAAGCTGTGCGAGCGCGACGGCCGTGCGGGCGGTGGCGATCTGCTCGCGCGCCAGGTGGATGTTGCGCAGCACGTTCTGGAGCTGGATGGCGAGGGCATTGCGCTGGTCGCGGATCTGCAGCTCAAGGGAGCGCCGCTCGTCGAGGCGGCGCTGGACGTTGGCCGGACCGACGCGGTCGAGCAGCGGGGCGCTTGCGTTCAGCGCGGCCGCCTCGCCCTGCGTGCGGGCCTGGTCGAAAGTCGCCGCGCCTCCGAGCACGTCCTGGCTGTAGCCGTTCAGGGTGTAGGACAGGCCGAGGTTGACCAGGGGTTTGGCCGCATTCCGCGCGGCCAGCAGGTCGTAATTCTTGTTGTCCAGACTGGCTTCGAGCGAGCCGAGCAGCGGGCTGTTGCGGTAGACGCGCTCGAGCTGCTGCCCGGGGTCGTAGTCCGAGGGGCGCAGGCTCGGAGTGTCCGTGGGCTTGAAGCCGAAATCCACCGCGTCCAGGCCCAGGGCGGCGCGCAGCTGGTCCTCGAGATTGAGCGCCTGCAGACGCGCCTGGACGAGGTTGCGCCGATCCAGGGCGAGCTGGGTCTCGCTGCCAAGCACGTCGGAAGGCACGCGCGTGCCGGCGCGCACCCGCTGCTGGTTGTTGCTCACGAGCAGTTCGTCAAGCTTGACCGCCTGCTCGAACACGGAGATCGTCTCCAACTGTCCGACGAGGTTCCAGTAGGCCAGCGCGGCGGAGTTCAGGGCCGTCTGCTCCTGCTGCCGGGTCGTCAGGCGGCTCAGGCGCAGGCCGACCTCCGCCTGGCCGACGGGTATGCGGTTGAAGTCCCGGCCCGCATTCTGCGCCAGCGGCACCGCGACCGCCGCCACCAGCGAACTGATGTCCACGAGATTGGCCGGCTTCGTGCTGCGCGGAGCGTCGCCCGCGTTGATAATTGCCAGGTTCTGGGCCTGCGTGCGCGCCTCCTGGTAGTTGAGCGAGTAGGTGGCGCCGTACCAGTCCTGCTGAGTCACGCCTGTGCTGAAGGTGACCGAATCCTGGGCGAGCAGGCTCATGAACGAGGTCGCGAGATTGCCGGCCAATGGCGCCGCCGGTGTCAGTCCGGGGGTCACCGAGTGGCTGACGCCCAGACCGCCGCTGAGGACGGGTTGGAGCCGCTCCTGGGCCGCCGTCAGCGACTGGCGCGAGGCGCCCTGACTGACCCGATTCGCCTGGAGGGCGAAGTTGCGCTCCAGCACCAGGGCCAGGATGTCCTTCAGCCCGGCCGCAGCCAACTTGCGGTGATGCTCGAAAAGCGCGGGCAAGCGGCCCAGCAGCAGTTCCTCGCCGGCCGCATCGGCGGCGCGGCCGGCGAGCGGCCAGGCGATTGACGCGCAGAGCAGGCCGGCCCCCCAAGCGCCCAGCGCCAGCAGGCCCCTCCACCCCCGGCCGGCTCGCCGGAGCCGTACTTTGGCGGCGTTGCGGCACGTCATGGTGCTCATCCGTCGGACGCCTGATGATGTTTCGGGTGCGGAGCATGCCCGAGCGCGGCCGTATCCTCACCGGCGCAAGCGATTGCCGCTACTGGTACTATACTATCGGCCCGCCGGAAGGGTACCCGACCGGAAGCCGGGTTCCAGCGTCCTTCCGCCGGGCAGGCTTCCGCGGTCCCGCTGGTTAGTCCCACTGCGTGTGAAACGTACCGGGCCGGTCGAGGCGCTCGTAGGTGTGGGCGCCGAACAAATCCCGCTGCGCCTGGATCAAATTGGCGGGCAGGCGGCTGCTGCGCAAGCCGTCGAAATAGGCGAGCGCGGAGCCGAACGCGGGCAGCGGCACCCCGGCGCGAGCGCCCACGGCCACCACCTGACGCCATCCTTCCCCGCCCTTGCCCAGCACGTCGGTGAAGGCCGGGTCGAGCAGGAGGTGCGGCAGGGCCGCGTCCCGCAGGAACGCACGCCGGATCGGCTGGAGCAGTTGCGCCCGGATGATGCAGCCCCCGCTCCAGATGCGCGCAATCTCCGCCAGCGGCAGCGCCCAGCCTTCCTCGTCCGAAGCGGCCCTGAGCAGGGCGAAGCCCTGGGCCATGGCCACGCTCTGCGCGCAATACAGGGCCCGGCGGACGGACTCCACCCACTCCGCCTTGGACATGCCGGGGGAGCAGCCGGCGACGGACGGAAGCCTCCGCGCGGCGAGTTGGCGCAGATCGAACCGGGCCGACAGGCTGCGCGCGTCCACCGCCGCCGCGATCGTAGGCAGCGGCACGCCCCGCGCCAGGGCGTCCTGGACAACCCACTGGCCCGTGCCCTTCATGCCCGCGCTGTCCTTGACGACGTCCACCAGCATGCCCGGGGACGGATCGTCGCGCTGGCGAAAGATGCGCCCGCTGATCTCCAGCAGAAACGAGGCCAGCTCGCCCGTGTTCCACGCCGCGAAGGTCTCGGCCAGCTCCGGGTTGGTCAACCCGCCCACGCGTCGCAGCAGATCATAGGCTTCCGCAATGAGCTGCATGGCGGCATATTCGATGCCGTTGTGCACCATCTTCACGTAATGCCCGGCGCCGTGGGGGCCCAGCCACGCGACGCAGGCTCCCTCGGGGGAGCGGGCCGCCACCGCAGCGAGCATGACGGCGAGGCGGTCATAGGCCTCGCGCGGCCCGCCGGGCATCAGGCTCGGGCCTTCCAAGGCGCCCTGCTCCCCTCCGCTGACGCCCATGCCCAGCAGCAGGATCCCGCGCTCCGCCGCGGCGGATGCGCGCCGCTCGGTATCCCGGTAGTGGGAATTGCCGCAGTCCACCACCACATCCCCGCGCTCCAGCACCGGGAGCAGGCCCTTCAGCACCGCGTCCACGGCCACGCCGGCGGGCACCATCACGAACACACGGCGCGGGCGTTCCAGGCGCGCAGCCAGGTCGTTCCAATCCCGCGCCGCATCCAGCCGCCGGCCCAAGCCGGGCCCGGCCAGGAATTCCCGCACCCGCTCCGGTCGCTCGTCGAGGGCCAGCCCGGAGTGTCCATTCCGCTCCAGATTGAGCAGCAGGTTCGAGCCCATCACCCCCAGACCCACCATGCCTAGACTGTAGGATTCCATCGGTTGCTCCGGCGCAGAGGGGGGGGCGCGGGCCGGCCAGGCTGCGAAGGGGGGCCACCGGTCCGCCCTCCTTTTACTCCCGCCACGAGCACCCATCAATTCGGCAGGCGCGGCCGCCAGTGTCTCAAAACGGACTCCACGCTGGCGGCTGGGGGGCCCCGGCGGGGCGCTGCCGCGAGGGGCCAGCGCGGTGCGGCGGGGGGTAGGAGCCCCACCGAAAAGCAGTGGACCGGCTTGCTTTTCCTCCACGATAGGTCTATAAAGCTCTTTTGTTCAAAGTGCATTTCAGGACCATTCCCAGATCGCACTTCGTCAGAGCCGCCAGGGGAATGACAGCCACACGTGTCTCTCTGCACTGGGCCTTCGGCCTCGCGTCCCGGCAAGTCGTCGCAATAGGCTGCGGGGCGAGCGCCGCGGTTTGCCTTGCCAAGTCTCCCGCCGGTCGGCTCCGGCGTCCGGCCTGCTCCGTCCGAATCCGGACGGAGTGATGCTGCATGTTCGGGCCGGGCGTCCGCCTGGCCGCCGCGCCTCGCGCGGGAATGCCGGCCCACCGGGCCGGATGGCGTCCGATGCAGCACCGCAGTTCTGAAACGCCGCGGGCCGTGCAACCCGCGCAGCGTCACCCGCTTTGACCCAGCAAGGACCTCCATGCGGAACCATACCAGGACCCAAGAACGGATCCGGTTCTCCTTCGGCCACATTGTGGCCCCGGCGATGCCCAACCTGCTCAACATGCAACTGGAGAGCTACAACCGCTTCCTGCAGAAGGATCTGCCGCCGGACCAGCGCAAGAACGAGGGCCTGGAGGCCGTTTTCCGCAGCGTCTTCCCCATCTCCGACTTTTCGGGCAGCACGACGCTGGAGTACGTGCACTACCGCCTGGGCGATCCCCAGTACACCGTTGACGAGTGCCGCATCCGGGGCGTGACCTACTCGGCGCCCCTGCGGGTCGCCCTGCGCCTGATCGTCTGGGAGAAGGACAGCGAGGACGGCTCCAAGCACATCCACGACATCAAGGAGCAGGACATCTACCTGGGCGAGCTGCCTTTGATGACCGACCGCGGGTCGTTCATCATCAACGGCACCGAGCGCGTCATCGTCAGCCAGATGCACAAGAGCCCGGGCGTGTTCTTCACGCA
>JBGOTW010000224.1:0-7104 GCA_041476685.1 bacterium
CGCGCCCCTGCCGACGATGATCGTGTGTCCCCACGAGACCACCGCGATCACGGCGGCGCACGGCGCGTATCTGGCCAGCGGGCGGGCGCAGGGCGTGTTCGTCCACGTGGGCGTCGGCACGCAGAACCTCGGTGGCGCCGCGCATCAGGCGTGGGCGGGCCGCATCCCGATGCTGGTGTTCGCCGGCCGCGCCCCGGTCACGACACGCGGAGAGCTCCCGGGCAGCCGCGACAACTTCATCCACTACATCCAGGATGTGCGCGACCAGGCGGGCGCCATCCGCCAGTACTGCAAGTGGGAATTCAACCTGGAGCTGCCGGAGCAGATCGCCTACGCCGTGCAACGCGGCCTGCGCGTGATGAATGCAGAGCCGCCGGGAGCGGTGTACATGACCGCTGCGCGGGAAGTGCTCGGCATGCCGGCGCCGGCGCTCGCCCCGGATCCGCCGGAGTGGTACGCGCGGCCCGCGCTGGGGCGGCTCAGGCCGGAGGACGCGGGGCGCCTGGCGGAAGCGCTGCGCGCCGCGGAGCGGCCCTTGATCCTCACCAGCTACCTGGGGCGCCAGCCCCAGGCGGTGGAAGTGCTCGTCGCCCTGAGCGAGACCCTGCAGGTCCCCGTGCTGGAGGCGACGCCCACCCACCTCAATTTCCCGCGCACGCATCCGCACCACTGGGGTTATCGCGCCGGAACCACCGTGCAGGACGCCGACTTGATCCTGCTCGTGGACACGGACGTGCCCTGGGTGCCGAAGCTCGGCGCGCCCAGGTCCGGCACGCCCGTCGTGCAGATCGACGTGGACCCGATCAAGCCGCACATCGTCCTGTGGGACTTCCCCGTGACGGAGAGCCACCAGGTGAACTCGTTTCCCGCCCTGGCGCAGGTGCTGGAATGCGCGCGGGCGCTGCCCCCGCCGGGAGCCGAGTGGCGCGAGGCGCGGGCGCGCTGGCTCGCGACGCACCGGCCGCCGCGGCCGCAGCCCGCCCTGACCGGCCCGTTGACCGCGGCGGGCGCGAGCGCCGTGCTGCGGCAGGAGCTCGATGCGGACACCGTCCTGTTCAACGAGGGCATCTCCAACGTGGATGCGATCCTGGCGGGCACGCAGAGCGTCCGCCCCGGCTCGTACTTCGGCCTGCCGGGCGGCAGCCTGGGCTGGGGCGGCGGCGCGGCCTTCGGCTACAAGCTCATGCTGCCCCAGGCGGAGGTCGCGTGGCTGGTCGGGGACGGATCGTTCCTGTTCAGCGTACCCTCCAGCCTGTTCATGACCGTGCAGCGCTACCGCGCGCCCTTCCTCACCGTGATCTACAACAACTCCGGCTGGCGGGCCGTCAAGCTCGCCACCGACCGGATGTACGGAGCGGCGGGCCACGCCGCTCGGGGCGCGGACTACCATCACACGCTCGGGCCCGAGGCGCCGCTGGAGCGGATCGCGGAAGCCTTCGGCTGCTACGGGGCGCAGGCGCGCGATGCGGAAGGACTGACGGCCGCGCTGCGGGAGGCCAGGCGGCAGATCGCCGCAGGCCGCGCCGCCGTCATCAACTGCCTCATCGCGCAGGATTGAGGCTTTCGCGGCTGCGCGTCACCGCTCACGCAACGCAGCTCGGACTCACCGCAGTCCGGACCTGCCGCATGGCCGGCGCAGCGCAGGTCGGACATTCCGCACGGACGACCGGCCACCGGACCGCTGAACGGATATCCGGCAGCGATGCCATCACAACGGGGGGAGACCATGCACCACGATGCGCGCGGGACCTGGACGAGGGGATGGGGCACAATGGCCGCGCTCCTGGGCGGGCTGGCGCTCTTGCCGGCCGCGGCGCGGGCGCAGATGCCGGTGGTGCTCGGCAGCGCCGCGCCGCCGTCGAATTCCAGCTACCTGCTGCCCATCATCGAGCATTACGGCCTGGACAAGAAGCACGGCATCCAGCTCGAGAACCGGCTCTATTCCGACCTGTCGAACCTCTACGCCGACTTCGCCTCCCACCGGAACCCCGCCACCGTGGGGGGATTCTTCAATGCGGCGGCCTTCTACGCGCGGGGGATCAAGGTGCGCCTGCTCTGCACCCTCTCCCTGGCCAACCACGCGATCGTCACCAAGGGGGACCTCAACACGGCGGAGGATCTGAAGGGCAAGACGATCGCGGCGAACACCAGCGCCGGATTCTACGCGCTGGCGCTCATCTATTTCCGCCAGCACGGCCTCGATCCGCGCAGCAACCTGAACGTCATCTCCGCCGCCCTGCCGGCCATCCAGGCCCAGCTCGCGGCCGGGCGCGTGGACGCGGGCCTGGTCTGGGAGCCGGGCCTGTCCACGATGCTGATGCAGGGCTACCATCCAGTCGGGGACATGGCCGGCGACATCCGCAAGGATCTCAAGCTTCCGCCCAACGCCAACATCTGGTTCATCGGCGTCTTCGCGTGGCAGGACTGGATTGACGAGGATCCCCGGCGCGCCTTCGCCCTGATGCAGATGCTGCAGGACGCGGTCAAGCTCTACGAGACCCGCGCCGCCGAAGTGGATCCGCTCATCAGCGCATTCACCAAGGTGCCTCTCGCCAGCCTGAAGTACGGGCGGGAGAAAGGCCTGGTGACCTTCAAGGTCATTCCGGCGATCGAGGACAAGGCGACCATTGACACGGTGCTGGCGGGCTTCAAGTCGGTGGGATTCATTCCCCAGGTGCCCGACGCCGGCATCTACTACAACTGGCCCAACCTGGTGCGCTGACGCGAGGGGAGCCGGATCGCCGGGCGGCCCCGGGCGGCGGCGGTTGGGGCGGTGTCGGTAGGGGCGGCGGCCGTGGGCTGGGGCGGCGGCCCTGGCCTGCCGCAGGCGCGCGAATCTTGCCGCGCGCCGGCAGCCCGGGCCGCTATTTACCCAGTCGCGGCGCGGATTGCAGCAGCTCTCCAAGTTCCTGCTTCCAGAATCTTGCCTGGAAGGTCGTGCCGTGGCCTGCGGTCTGGTCGCTGGAGGGGATCAGCAGCACGCGGCCGTTCTTGACGCGCTTGATCTCGCGGTCCAGAAGGCCGACTTCCGGCGGGTTGCGCTCGTCGTCCGCCGAGTTGATCGCCAACAGCGTCGCCTGGATCCGTTCCAGGCCCGGCGCGGGGTTGTAATCGCGCGACGAATCCCATTGGTAGAGATGGTCGTTGGCGTCGCCGCGGAACGGCGCGCTCAGACGCTGGTTGAGCAACTGGTCGGCCTTTTCGCGCGTAGGCGCGGCCTTGTAGTGGCCCTGATTCCCGCCATTGGTGGCGATGCCGTAGAACACCGAGGCGAACTGCAGGCTGCGCGGCTGCTTCGTATAGTTGCCGCTCATCCACTCCGGGTCGTTGCGGATTGAATCGATGATCAGGCGGCGCAGCATCCAGTTGCGGCTGGCCATCTCGGTTGGCAGCGACGCCATCGGCACGGCGACGTCCATGGCGTCCGGATACTTCTCGGCCCAGATCCAGGTCTGCATGCCGCCCATCGAATTCCCGATCACGAGGCGCAGATGGCGCACGCCCAGGTGCTCGCTCACCAACCGGTATTGCGCGTCCACCATGTCGTCGTAGTTGTACTTCGGGAAGCCCGTGCGCAAGCCGTCCGAGGGCTTGCTCGACTTACCGGTGCCGATGGCGTCCGGCAGGATGATGTAGTAGCGGCCGGCATCGAGCGGCTGCCCGGGGCCGAAGAGCTCGCCGGCGAACGGAGGGGCGAGCATGCCGGTGCCCGATCCGGTCGTGCCGTGCAGGATCAGCACCGCTTCGCCCGTGGGCGCGCCCACCGTCGTGTAATGGCGGCGCAGTTCGGGCAGAATCTCGCCGGTGTGAAAGCGGAAATCGCGCACAACCCAGTCGCCTTCCTTCGGCGCGGGGTAGTCGGCGGCCAGGGCGACAAGGGCGGTGAGCGTGAATACCAGGCTCAATGCTGCGCGGTTGAGAAATTTGCTGGACCTCATAGCCGTCTCCCTCGTCGCCTGTCCGTATTCGGTCTCGATTGGAATGACCCTCAGGACGCAACCACCAACGTCTTGCAACAGGTCGCGAACGCGGTGCCCTTGAATTCGGCGCATCCGTTCCGGCGTTCCACGGCTGCGATTTTGGCGCTGCACGGATCACGAGATTGAAATGAACCTCAACCGCACGCCGCTGATTCACCAGCCGCGGCGCGGATTGCAGCAGCTCTCCCGGCTTGAGCTGCGCCAGGCGCGGGCGTTGCGCAAGGACCTGGAACGCAGCGTCGTCGAGCGCCACCCGCTCGCTGCCGCCACGGACATAGGCCAGCATCCCATCCATGTTTCCAGCACCCCCAGGGACCTGACCATACCTGCCTTGCACTTGTCCAATGGACGGGGTCCACCCCACAAACTCGCAGGTGGACCATGATTTTCGGAGACAGTTGGACCATGATTTCCGGAGAGGTGACTCCTCGGCGGCCCGCGAAAACGCTGACGATTACATGCCTCAAGTCGACTTTGGCTCGAGGCTCGTGTTAGGAAGCGCTGGGGGAACCAAACCAACCGCTCAAGAAGGTCCAGCAAGGAAGTGCCGCGTCAGTCGCGTTACGACGGCGGCATGGCTTGTGCGAGCCACCAAATCGGTTCCCTGAACGCCACGCCATTGCCGACATCGCGTGCCAACGCGGAGTGTCCTCCGCCGGTGTCGGCACGCTCTTTCCGGGGGAGTCGCACGATGAAGCGTACACAGACCGAATCGGGCCCGCAGTCCGGTGCCAGCAGCGCGGCAGGGTTCACGCGCAGATCCGGCCGCATGGGGCGCCGGGAACTGCTCTCGGCGGGCGCGGCAGCGGGCGGCCTGCTGGCGACGGCCGCCGGGGCGAGCCGTGCCCTGGCTGCGGACGCGCCGCTGCCGGTTCCGCCGCAAATGAAGATACCGGGCCGCACCTTCAGCGGGTACGGGCAGCCGGCCAAGGCGGAGGAGACCGTCCAGCGCTTCCTTACGAAACCCTACGGCGACGTGGCCGGAGGTTCCGGCAATTCGCAGACACCCATTCAGGCGCTCAACGGCACGATCACGCCCAGCGGATTACACTTCGAGCGGCACCACAACGGAGTGCCGGAGATCGACCCCGCACAACACCGATTCGTCATTCACGGACTCGTCAAGCGGCCGCTGGCCTTCACCGTCGCCGACCTGCTGCGCTATCCGCAGGTCAGCCGCATCCACTTCATCGAATGCTCCGGCAACGGCAACCGCGGGTTTCTGCCCGAACCGGTGCAGGCGCCCGCGGGCGTGCTGCGCGGGATGATCTCCAACTCGGAATGGACGGGCATTCCGCTGTCCGTGCTGCTGGAGGAGGCGGGCGTGGAAACGCAGGGCAAGTGGCTGCTGGCCGAGGGCGCGGACTCCGCCGCCATGAGCCGCAGCGTGCCCATGGTCAAGGCCCTGGACGATGCCATGATCGGGCTGTACCAGAACGGCGAGCGCCTGCGTTCCGAGCAAGGCTACCCGATGCGGTTGCTCCTGCCGGGCTTCGAGGGCAACACGAACGTGAAGTGGCTGCGCCGCATCCAGGTGATCGACAGCCCGATGTACACCAAGGACGAGACGTCCAAGTACACGGACCTGATGCCCGACGGCAAGGCCAAGCAGTTCACGCTGGAACTGGGGGTGAATTCGATCATCACCCGCCCGTCCTTCGGGATGAAGCTGGAGCGAGGCTTCCACGAGATCAGCGGCATCGCCTGGTCCGGCGCGGGACGGATCGCCAAGGTGGAGGTGTCCACCGACGGCGGGAATTCCTGGCGCGTGGCCGCGCTGCAAGGCGAATCCCATCCCAAAGCCGTGGCGCGCTTCCGGCTGCCTTGGGAGTGGAATGGCGCCGACGCCACGTTGCAAAGCCGTTCCACCGACGAGAAAGGGCGCGTGCAGCCGACGCGCAAGGCGCTCGTGGCCCTGTATTCGCCGGCAAATCCCTATCACAACCACTGCATCCATACCTGGCACGTCCAGCCCGACGGGAGCATCCGCCATGTCTATGCGTAATCGAATGAGAGGCGCTTGGGCGGCTGCGCTCCTCGCAGTGGGCGTAGCGGGCCTTTCCGGCGCAGCCTGGGCCTCTGACATGCCGAAATTCGGCAAGCCGATCGCTCCGGCGGAACTGGCCGCCTGGGCCATCAGCATTCCGCCCAGCGGTGCGGGGCTACCCGCCGGGAGCGGCACGGCCAAGCAGGGGGCGCCGATTTTCGCGGAGAAGTGCCAAGTCTGTCATGGCGAAAAGGGTGCGGGAAAACCGGCCGACGTACTCGCCGGCGGGATGGGCACCTTGAGCACGCGCCAGCCCGTGCGCACCGTCGGCAGCTACTGGCCGTACGCCACGACGCTGTTCGACTACATCCGCCGCGCCATGCCCTATACGGCGCCCCAATCGTTGACTGCGGACGAGGGGTATGCGCTCAGCGCGTACATACTCTTCCTCAACGGCATCGTGGCCGAGGACGCCGCGATCAACGCGACCACCCTGCCGCAGGTGAAGATGCCGAACCGGGATGGCTTCGTGAGCGAGTGGCCGCTGAAGTAGGCGCCGGCTCGTCAAGCGGCACAGGTTCCTCCGGCGCCGTCACGTCCCACCAAGCAGCGGGGCGACACCCGGGTGAGGGGTTGTGCATTCGGCTGACCGGCGCAGGGAACGTGCCTCTGCGAAGGGAGCGGCACGCGTGCCGCTGGAGATCCCCTCAAGCTGGCGGCGCAATGGAGAATCAGGCGGCGGGCCCTGCACCTCGAAGGCGGATATCGGCTTACGATTGGCTGCCTGCAACTGGCCAAATCGGGGCGAGCTGGTCCCCGCGCCAGGATCGCCCGGAATGGTGCGGGTGATTCGAGTTCAACCGCACGCCGCTAGTTCACCAGCCGCGGCGGCGGGGTGCGCATGCTTTCCACGGCGATCTGCGCCCTTTCGCGCACGAGGTCGTTGCCATCCTTCTCGCCGATCTGCTGCAGGCGCGGGATGAAGTCGGTCAGCCCGCAGGCGACGATGCCCTGGATCGCGTGCCAGCGCACGAGCGCCTCGTCATGCTCCAGGCACGCGGCAAAGGCCTCGGCCGCCCGCGGATCGGCGAGCTTGGCCAGCGCCCGGATCGCCGGCAGGACGATGTAAGTGCGGAA
>JBGOTW010000225.1:0-7090 GCA_041476685.1 bacterium
ATCCCCGGCCACCTGCCGGGCGGCCGGGAGTGGGCCGCGCCCATTCTGCCCGAATGGCCCGCCGTTTCAACCCGCCCGCTTCGCGGCGCGGCTAAATTGCGGCGCTGGACACGATGGGCTCGGGCCCGGCTTCGCGCGAGGGGACTAGCGGTCCAGCCACACATTCTGCATGCGGCCGTAGTTGTACAGGCTGTTGTGGGGGACGAAGTCCTTCACGTAGGGCCAGAACATGGCGAAGTCGAGCGTGTGGCCCAGCATCGGGCGCGCTCCCGCGCTCTGCAGCTTGCGGTCAATCTCCTGCACCAGCCGCAGCCGCTTGGCGGGGTCCTGTTCCTGGGAGGAAGCCGCCATCTCCGCCTCCAGCTCCTTGCTGCAGAAGTCGGAGTAGTTGCGCGGCGAACCGCACCTGTAGTTCTCGATGAAGTCGGCGTCGGGATCGTCCGGGCCGGTGCCGGTCATGTTGGCGGCGATCTGGAATTCACGCCGCGCCAGGCGCGGATACCAGACATCCGTCTCGACCACCTCGAGCGTGGCAGCGATCCCGATCTCCTGGAGCTGCGCGACCATCCATACGGCCATGTCGGTGAACGGCGCCGGATTGCGGGTGGTGACGGTCACCTTGAGCGGGGAGGCCGGGCCGTAGCCCGCTTCGGCCAGCAGGGCGCGGGCGCGCCGCTTGTCCTGTGCGCCATCTCCCCAGCCCGGCAGCTTCGCTATCGCCTCCGGCGGCAGCCCCCACTGGCCGTAGGGTGGCGGAACCAGGGTGCCGGCGGGGATCGTGAAGCCGCGCTGCGCCTTGACGAATGCGTTGCGGTCCAGGGCGAAGTTGACCGCCTCGCGCACCTTCGGATTGTCGAAGGGCGGCTTCCGGCTGTTGAATATGACGTTGTAGGAATTGCTCTGCGCAACGACCTGGACGACCATGTCGGGCACCTTGGCCTTGACCTGGTCGCGGATGGCGGGCGTGCCCTCCTGCGGGAAGAACACGTCGCTCCGCCCGGACATCAGCGCGTCCGCGCGGGACTGGCGATCCTTGATGACGAGATAGGTGATGCCGTCGAGGTAGGGCCGGCCCTTCACGAAATAGTTCGCGTTCTTGGCCAGGACGATCCGCTCGTCCGGCACGAACTCCTTGAACACGAACGGGCCGGTGCCCAGCGGCTGGGTGCGCAGCGTGGCGGGGTCCACGTGGGCGGGATAAATGGGCGTATAGCCGCTGGCCAGCATGGACAGCAGGCTCGGCTGGGGCCGCTTCAGGAGGACATTCACCTCGTAATCGCCCGCCGCTTGCACGTCCGCGACGTTCTCGTACCAGATCCTGCGGGGATTGAGCTTGAGCCGCAGCTTGCCGCTGCCGCGCAGCAGGTCGAAGGTGTGCTTCACGTCCGCGCTGGTGAAGGGCTTGCCGTCGTGCCAGCGCACGCCGCGGCGCAGCCGGAACGTCAGCTTCTTCCCGCCATCGCTCCACGCCCAGCTCTCGGCGAGCTCGCCGGCGAGATGATCCACCGACTCCACCGGCCGCTCCCAGTCGTACAGGACGAGGTTGTTGTACACCGGCATCATCGGCCAGACAGTGGAGATCGTCGCTTCCTCATGGATGGACAGGCTGGGGGGATTCTCGCGCTGGATGGCGCGCAGCATGCCCCCGTACTTCTGGGCGTGGGCGGAGCCTGCCGCGCCCAGGGCCAGGGCGAAAAAGAGAAACCCAAGCCAGATCCGTGAATGCGCGTGCATTTCCCTCGCCCTTGGGGGGTGACCGTGCGGCGGCATAAGAGGCGGGTGCGGGGTAAGTTTCCCCGGGCATCGGGGAGGTGTCAAGGAACCGCGGGCGGACTGCCGGCGACCGAAGCACTCCAACTGCGGCGCGGGTGTCTCACCCGCTCCAACTACAGCTCGTGCGTTTCATCTGCTCCAGCCGCGGCTCCCGGGCACCCGCCGCCGCGCACGAGGCTAGGCTTGCGGGCCGCGCCGGACACGCTTCCGCAGAGGCGCCCGCGCGGCGGCGAACTTGGGTGTCCACATTGCGGCCGCGCCCTCGCGGGGCTCCCTACCGATCCAGCCAGACGTTCTGCATCCGTCCGTAGCTGTAGATGCTGTGGTGGGGGACGTAGCCCTTGACCCACGGGGCGTACATCACGTAGTCGAGCGCCTGGCCGAGCATGGCGCGGGCCACGTCGGTCTGGAGCCGCCGGTCCACCTCGTGCACGATCTCCTCGCGCTTGTTCAGGTTCGGCTCCTGGGACTGCTGGTCCATCAGCGCTTCCACTTCCCGATTGCAGTAGAAGGAGTAGTTGCGCGGCGAGCCGCAGCCGAAATGCTCGTAGAAGTTGACGTCCGGGTCCTCGGCGGCGGAGCCGGACATGTTGGCGCCCAGCTCATAGTCCCCGCGCTCCATGCGCGGGAACCACAGCCCGGATTCGACCACTTCGAGCGTCGGCTGGATACCCACTTCCTTCAGCTCCGACACCATCCACACGGCCATGTTCTGGAAATTGGTCGTGGCGCGGGTCGAGACCTTGATCGTGAGCGGATGCTCCGGGCCATAGCCCGCCTCGGCCAGCAGCTTGCGCGCGATCGCCTTGTCCTTCGCGCCGTCGCCCCAGCCGGGCAGCTTGGCCAGCTCGCTTTCGGACAATCCCCAGCGCGAATACGGGGGCGGCACCAGCGCTCCGCCGGCAATCGTTCCGCCCTGCTGGGTCTTCAGGAAGCCCTTGCGATCGAGCGCGTAGTTCACCGCCTGGCGCAGCTTGAGGTTGTCGAACGGCGGCTTCTTCACGTTGAACACGATGTTGTAGAAGCCCTGCTGGGCGACCGTCTGGATCACCACCTGCGGGAACGCCGCCTTCACCTGGTCGCGGATGCCGGGCGTGCCCTCCTGGGGGAAGAAGATTTCGATCTGGCCCGTGGCCAGGGCCGCGGCGCGGGCCGACGCGTCCCGGATGATGGTGTACATGATGCCGTCCAGGAAGGGCCGGCCCTTCACGAAGTAGTGCGGGTTCCGCTCCAGCACGATGCGCTGCTCGATCGCGTACTCCTTGAGCATGAACGGCCCGGTGCCCACCGCGGTGGTGCGCAAGGCGACCAGGTCCACATGCTCGGGAATGACCATCATGTAGCCCGAGGCCAGCATGGACAGCAGGCTCGGCTGCGGCCGCTTGAGGTGGAAGCTCACCTCGTGGTCGCCGTTGGTGGTGATGGAGGCGACCTGGTTGTACCAGAGCTTGCGCGGACTGCTGCGCAGCTTCTTGTCCGGATGGGCGCCCCGCACGAGGTCGAACGTGTACTTTACGTCGGCGGCGGTGAAGGGCTTTCCGTCATGCCACATCACCCCGCGGCGCAGCGCGAACGTGAGCGTCTTGCCCCCGTCGCTCCAGGCCCATTTCTCGGCCAGTTCGCCCACCAGGTCGTCGGCGCTATCCACCGGATGATCCGGATTGTAGCTGACCAGGTTGTTGTAGACCGGCAGCATCGGCCAGGACGCCGACATGGTGGCCCATTCGTGGGCGAGCAGGCTGGGCGGGTTCTCTCGGTGCACCGCCTTGAGCACTCCGCCGTATTTCTGCGCCAGGGCCGGGGCGCTCCCGCCGGCGAGCAGGGCCGCAAGCGCCACGCCGAGCGCGATCAGGAGCGGGCCGGCGGCCCTGCCGCGGCGCGGTGCGGAATGAGGCCTGCGATTCTCGACGTCCATGGGAATCCTCTTGGGTGTCGTGTGCCGACTGCTCTGTGGCTCTCCAGCTGTCCGGGTCTCCTGCTGTGCGGTTCTCCTGCTGTGCGGTTCTCCTGCTGTGCGGTTCTCCTGCCGCGCGGCTCCGCTTCCGTACGCGTCTCGGTCCGCGCGGCTCTTCGGCGGCACGCCACCCCGTTTTGGGCGCCCTGTCAAGCGGTACCTGGCCGTGCGCAGACCGCCGCACCGGAGCCTGGCCCGCCAATCTGGCCGCGCTCCGGCGCGCATGTTACGCTTTTGGGGACGGCGTGCGCGCCGCACCCGTGCCCTCGGAGCCCTATGCGCAACGATCCTTTCGGACTGTTCTGCCTCTACTATCTCGGCCTGTCCCCCGAGGGGCAGTACCGGTTCCAGAACGCCAATCAGATCGCCAAGCGCTTCAACTGGACCGTGGCCGACCTGATGGAGGTGCTGCGCAAACAGGGCCAGCATCCCGACGTCGTGCTCAATACCGATTTCCCCATGGCCCGGCACCAGGCGGACCTGCAGATCGCCGTGCAGATGGAATCGCCGGACGAGGTGCGCGCCCGCGCCCTCGTCATCTGGGAGGAATTCCGCGGGCGACTGGGCAAGCGCCGCGACTGGCTGGCGGAAATCGAGCGGGAGAAGGAGCAGGACCGCGAGCAGCGCCGCGAGCAGCGGAGGTCCCGTTGAGCGGCAGGCCACGCGCAGCCGAGCCCTCGGCGTGAGCCTGATCCATCCGCTTGTAATCATGTCCGCCGGGCTGGCGGGGCCTTCATCCGACGCCGGTTAACGCGCGGGTCTGGCTGCACGCCGCGATACCCAACCGGCACCGTCCTGTCCCCTCAGCACACGCTTCAGCGGCGCAGCCCTGGCAGCCGCGCCGGCAGCCACCTCGCGGATTGCGAGCCGGTCGGGAATCATCTTGCTCCGATCACGCAAAGTTGCAGTTAGCCGCCTACAGTGTCGCTACCTACAGTGTCGCTACCTACAGTGTCGCTAGCCGACTACACTCTCACCAGCGGAAGTTAGTACTCGGCTGCACATTTCCTCCACAATCCTCTTTGATCCTCTATGGGAAAGATTACGCATGCCGAACTAACGAAGGCTGCGGGATTTGCCCCGCAAGGAACTCCGGAGTCGTGATAAGGTGGGAACTTCGCGGAGGCGACCGCCTCCCGCGTCCCCTCGGCCCGAAGCAGCAGGCTGGGCCATCCGCCGACGCATGGCCGCCTCGAGACCCTGGCATGAAAATTCCACTGGCTGCGCCGCGTACGGGGTCCCGCAAGCGCGGGCCGAAACACGGGCACGCCGCCCCGCGCCCGCCGCGTCGCGCCGCCGCACGGGCCCGGGCGCCCGCCCAGTCGCGGCACTCCGCAGCAGGCTCTCCCCCACTCGGCACGGGCCCGGCTGCCACAGCCCGCGTACGCGACGCGCTGGCCCATGTCAGGGGCCGCGCCGACCTGGTGCGCAGTCTGCTGGAAAAGGCCACGGTCGGCGTGCACATCGGCCGCGCCGGCAGAACCCTGTACGCGAATCGCGCCTTCGCGCGCATGATGGGCTACGACCATCCCCGGGAAGTGCTCGCGCTGGATGCATTGGAGTTCGTGGCGCCGGAGGAGCGGGACAGGGTGCAGGGAATGATTGCCGCCCGGCAGCGGGGCGAGCCCGTTCCCGACCGCTACGAGTTCCGCGCCCTGCGGCGCAACGGCGAGCGGTTCTGGGTGGAAATCGCGCTCACGCGGAGCGAATGGGACGGGCAGGAAGTGTTTCTCGCCACGCTGGCCGACGTGACCGCGCGGCACACCGCCGAGGCGGCCCTGCGCCAGAGCGAGGAACGCTTCCGCAACCTGGTGCAGGGCTCGATCCAAGGCATCCTCATCTTTGCCGACGGGAAGATCATCTTCGCGAACCGATCCGCGGCCGGCGTTTACGGATTCGCAAGCCCGGATGACATGCTCGGCATCGATCCGCTTACCTTTATCGCGCCCGCCGACCATGCCCGCGTCGCCGGCTACCGGGCAGCACGCGAGCGCGGGGAGCCCGCTCCCTCGCGCTACGAGTTCTGCGCGATCAAGCGCGGCGGGGAATTGACCTGGATCGAGATCCTGGTCAGCCCGGTGGAATGGGACGGACGGCGGGCATTTCTCGCCACCTTGCTCGACATCAGCGAGCGCAGGCAGTCGGAGGCGGCGCTGGGCCAGAGCGAGCAGCGCTTCCGCAATCTGGTGCAGGGATCCAATCAGTCCATCCTCGTCTTCGTGGAAGGCAAGATCATCTTTGCCAACCCGGGTGCGGCTCGAATGTACGGGCTCGAGCGTCCCGAAGACATGCTCGGGGAGGATCCGCTCATCTACGTCGCGCCGGAAGACCGGGCGCGTGTTGCCGGCTACCGTGCGGCCCGGGCCAGGGGCGAGCCCGCGCCCTTCAGCTACGAATTCCAGGCGCTCAAGCGCAGCGGCGAGCGCCTTTGGCTCGCGGTGCTCGTCAGCGCGGTGGAATGGGACGGGCGGCGGGCGACTCTCGTCACCCAGACCGATATCACGGAGAGCAAGCGCGCCGAGCTGGCCCTGCGCCAGAGCGACGAGCGCTTCCGCATGCTGGTGCAGGGATCGATCCAGGCGATCCTCATTGCCGATGACAAGATCATCTTCGCGAACGCGTCCGCGGCCCGGATGTACGGCTTTGACCGCCCCGAGGACATGCTCGGCGAGGATCCGCCCGCTTTCATCGCCCCAGAAGACCGGGAGCGCATCGCGCACTATCGGACGGCCCGCTCCAGGGGAGAGCCCGCGCCTCTCAGCTACGAATTCCAGGCGCTAAAGCGCGGCGGCGAACGCTTCTGGGTCGCGTCCTTCGTCAATGCGGTGGAATGGGACGGGCGGCGGGCGACTCTCGTCACCCAGACCGATATCACGGAGAGCAAGCGCGCCGAGCTGGCACTGCGCCAGAGCGAGGAACGTTTCCGCACGCTCATCCAGAGCACGGTGCAAGGCATCGTGGTCGTCCGGGAGGGGAGGATCATCTTCGCGAATCCTGCCGTCGCGCGCATCGGAGGCTTCGACCGTCCCGCCGACCTGATCGGGCTGGATATCCTCTCGTTCACGGCGCCGGAGCACCTGGAGCGCATGACCCGGCTGCGCGAAGCGCAACGGCGCGGGGAGCTGACGACGATCCAGTTCGAGAACGAATCGCTGCGCCGGGACGGCAGCCGCGTCTGGCTGGATATCCAGATGAATGCGATCCAGTGGGACGGCCAGCCTGCCTTTCTCCTCACGCTCGAGGACATTTCCCGGCGCAAGCTCTCCGAGGCGGCGCTGCGGCAGAGCGAGGAGCACTTCCGCAACCTCGTCGAGGGCTCGATCCAGGGGATCGTCATCCACAGGAACCTGCGCCTGCTGTTCG
>JBGOTW010000226.1:0-7064 GCA_041476685.1 bacterium
CAGCGCCTGGCGGATGCGGGCCTTGCCTTGGGGCGTCTGGATCCAGCGGCTCAAGCCGGAGGGATGGGGCAAGGGGATCACGTCGCAGGCGCGGCCCTGGTGCAAGCCGGGTTCGCTCCGGTACTGCCGCCCGACGACCGCCTCCAGGCTCGGGCAGGGCATGAACAGCTCGATCGCCATCCGCCCCACGGGCAGCACCAGGGCGGGCCGCAGCAGCTCCAGCTCGGTCTCCCGGTGCACCCGGCACGTCTCCACCTCCTGCCGCGACGGCTTGCGGTCGCCCGTCTTGCCGGGCAGCCGGCCTGGAAAGCAGCGGATGACGGCGGCCATGTACACCCGGCTGCGGAAGGTGGCCTCGTCCACGCCCAGGGTGGCGAACCAGCCGAACATCGTCCGGCCGGCGGTCCAGGCGAAGGGCCGCCCCAGCTTCGCCTCGCGCGGGCCCGGCGCCTGCCCGACGAGGTAGATGGACGCCCCCGGCACGGCGCCCGAGACCGAGGGCGGCTGTACCTGCGGGCAGAGGCGGCAATCCCGCAGGCGCTCCAGGTGCGCTTGCCAGACGGGGGAATTGCCGGCGGCGGGAAGTGCCGCGGCGGAATGTGTGGCGGCCGGTCGCTCGGCGGATTGCCTGGTGGCTCGCGTGGCGGGTCGCTTGGGCATGATCAGTCGCGAGTTTTATGGCGCGCCCATTGACAGCATAGGCCCGCTGCCGTCATAGTTACGGTTTCCGCGCCCGGAACTCTGGCGGCAGGTTGCCGTGTCATCCCGGGGGGCGGAGCGAATCTCTTGTGAGCGACTTCTTGTTCTTCCGGCGGGCCTCGTCTCTGGCGCAACGCCGCCAGTGAAGCCCGCGTGGCCCATGCAGCCCCCTCCGCTTGGGGCGCGGGCCCGGTCAGCATAGCGTGGAGCGCAGCATGTACGCCATCATCGTCGCCGGCGGACGGCAATACAAGGTGCAGCCGGACGCGGTCATCTCGGTCAACCGCGTGGCCCTGGAGCCGGGCGCCGCGTTCGAGACCGACCGGGTGCTGCTGATCGAGGACGATGCCAAGGCCGTCAAGGTCGGCACGCCTTTCGTCGCCGGATCTAAGGTCAAGGGCGAGGTGCTCTCCCATTACCGGGACCGCAAGGTCATCATCTTCAAGCACAAGCGCCGCAAGAACTACCGGCGCAAGCGGGGTCACCGGCAGGAGCTGACCCGCATCCGGATCCAAGCCATCGAAGGCTGATTCCGGCGCCCCCCATCCGCGGGGAGCGCCCGCACGTGGAGAGATCGTCATGGCACACAAGAAGGCGGGCGGCAGCTCGCGCAACGGACGCGATTCCATCGGCAGGCGCCTGGGACTGAAGCTCTACGCGGGTCAGGTGATCCGGGCGGGGAACATCCTCGTGCGTCAGCGCGGCAGCAAGTACCACGCCGGCAAGAACGTCGGCACGGGCAAGGACTTCACGCTCTTCGCCCGCATTGACGGGGTCGTGCTGTTCAAGCGCGGCCGCAACGACCGCCGCTTCATCCACGTCCTACCCGAAGCGCCGCCCAAGCCGGAAGCGAAGGCCGCTGCCGACTAGCGCGTCCCGCGCCCCGCAGCCCGGCAAGCGGGGGAACCCGGTTCCCCCGCGCCCATCACGCTCGTCCGCAACTTCCTCATCGTCGTTTCCCGTTTCCCGACGGGCGCCCGCTCTTTCCGTCCGACGGTGCCGAACGGCGCTCCGGAACTACGCACCCTGGCCCCCGGCATGTCCGCGCATGGCTTGTGCGGTGGGATCAGGGCGCTCTGAGCGGCCTAGCCAGGCCCCGCCCCCTGCGTTCCGAGATACACTGCGTACAGGGACTGGCTCGCGGCCATGAACAGCCGGTTGCGCTTGGTTCCGCCAAAACACAGGTTGCCGCACGTCTCCGGCAGGCGGATGCGCCCGAGCAGCTTTCCTTCCGGGCTCCAGCAGGTCACGCCGCTGTAGCCCAGGTTGGGGCCGGCATTGCTGGAGATCCACATATTGCCGTGGACGTCGGCGCGGATTCCGTCTGGCCCACACTTGATGCCGTCCACGATGCAGGCCGTGAACAGCTTCTGGTTGCTCAGCTTGTTGTCCGGGCCGACGTCGAAGATGTTCACCTCGCCCTTGCCGCCCGGCCCCTTGTCGCCTGGGCCCTTGCCGGTGCTGATGACGTAGAGCTTCTTGTAGTCGGGCGAAAAGCACAGGCCGTTTGGATCGGGCAGCTGATCTTCCGACACGACCAGGTCCACGCGCCCGCTCTTGTCGATGCGATAGCAGTTGGTCGGCAGCTCGCGCTTCAGAACAGGCAGGTCGGCGAACTGGCCCACGCGGTTCCTCACGCGGCCCGCGGCATTGGTGGCGCCGCCCGGAGCGTCAGGTGCACCCTCGTAAAGCTGGCCGCCGTAGGGCGGATCGGTGAACCAGTAGCTGCCGTCCGGATGCGCGGCCACGTCATTGGGCGAGTTGAGCCGCTTGCCCTGGTAGGAGTCGGCCAGCACCGTGATCGAGCCGTCGTGCTCGTAGCGCACAACACGCCGCATCAGGTGCTCGCAGGAGAGCTGCCGCCCCTCGAAGTCAAAGGAGTTGCCGTTGCTGTTGTTGGACGGGTGCCGCATCACCGAGACGTGGCCGTCGTCCTCCAGCCAGCGCAACTGGCGGTTATTGGGAATGTCGCTCCACACCAGGTAGCGGCCCACCCCGCTCCACGTCGGCCCTTCGCACCACATGGCGCCCGTCCACAACCTCACGATCGTGGTGTTGGGCTGGCGCAGGGCGTTGAACTCAGGCTCGATGGTCAGGACGTCGGGATCCTGGAAGTACACCGACGGCGCGCCAGTGGGCCCGAAGTCGCGGGGCGGGTTGGTAATGACGGTCGCCGGCGTGCCCAGCTGGGCTTTTTGCGCCTCGGCAGTGCGCGGCATCAGGACCGAAGCTCCGGCGGCGGCACCTGCGGCGACGCCGACGGCCGTCATCAGCGACCGCCGTGACACGGGCCGGTCGAGTGGCGGACGAGCGGACTCTTGCTTCATGGGTTCCCCCTTTCATGAGCCGACATTTCCTATCTGGACTACTGCGAGCAGTTGCATCGGTTCCCCCCCTGGCGCCCCCTACCATGAGTTTCGAGCCAAAAGCCACCGGCTGCCGGTTATTGTCGTCGTGTTCAAGGGCTGGGGTGGGGCCTCACCGTTGGATTCTTAGCCCGAAGGCAAGCGTGTCCCGTCGCGCGGCGCTCGAATCTCCGCGATTTGCTAGGATCGGGTGCTCGGCCAATTGGGGCAGCATGACACACGCGAGACGACCCTGAACAAAAGAGCGTGGCTCGGATTTTTCGTGCTGGCGGAGGTAGGAATTGCGGCGCTGGCCCTCACGGACATTGGACGGGTGATGGGGCAGGGCATGATGGGGCCGGGCGGCATGCGGCAGGGAGGGATGGGTCGTGGAATGGGCGGAGGGTCCGGGTATGGGCCCAATTCCGGCGGCGAGCTGAAGAATCCCGTGCCAAGCACGAGCACGTCCATCGCCAAGGGCAAGGCCTCGTTCCAGGCCCAATGCGTGGCGTGTCACGGTCCCGAGGGCTTGGGCAACGGACCGGCCGCCGCGGGCTTGAACCCGCCCCCGGCCAACTTGAAAACACTGGCCGGCACGCGTCCGGATGGCGTGTGGTATTTCACGATCACCAATGGGCGCGGCGTGATGCCGGCATTCCAGGCCAGCCTGAGCGAAACGGAGCGCTGGAACGTGGTGAACTTCCTGCGATCCCTGGCGCGTTGAGCGCCCAAGCACCGGCCTCGAAACGCCGACCTCAAAACGGCGGCCCCATACACCTGCCCCCGAACAGCGCGACCTGCCGGGCAGCCTGGCCGCGCCTGGCTTTGCGACAGTGAAGACCCGTTACGCTGAGATGAACCCACCATACCAGGGTCTGCCCAAATATCCGCAACCTGCTAGCGCCTGACTGTAGCGCGGCTACATGGCAAACGCGGGAAGACCATGAGCAACAGGGCGTGGATCGGAATGTTCGTGCTGGCGGGGGGAGTTATTGCGGCGCTCGCCTTTACGGACATTGGGCGGGTCATCTGGCAGGGCACGACGGGTCCGGGCGGCATGCGGCAGGGCGGGATGGGTCCCGAGGCCGGTCGTGGCACGGGTGGCGGGCCGGGGTATGGGCCCAATTCCGGCAGCGAGCTGAAGAATCCCGTGTCCAGCACGAGCGCGTCCATCGCGAAGGGAAAGGCCTTGTTCCGGGCCCAATGTGTGGCCTGTCACGGCCCCGAGGGGCTGGGCAACGGGCCGGTGGCTGCGGGCTTGAAGGTGCCCCCGGCCGACTTGAAAGTCCCAGCCGGCACGATTCCGGATGGCGTACGGTATCTCGCGATCACCAATGGGCGTGGCGTGATGCCGCCGTTCCAGGCCAGCCTGAGCGAGACGGAGCGCTGGGACATGGTGAACTTCCTGCAATCCCTGGGGCGCTGAGCACTCGAGCGCTGAGTCCCCAGGCGCAGAGTTCCCAAAGCACAGAGTTCCCACAGTACCGAGCCCCAAACAGCGCGACCATTCCGCGTCAGCCCTGGCGGACTCATGGCAGTGGCGCCGCATGTCCCTCAGCGTCGCGTGCGCGGCTTCCGAGGTTTGTGCGGCGGTTTGTGCTGCGCCGGCGCGTGCGAAGTTGGCGCAGGATACAGGCCCGGGAAGCCCGCGCCGTCGAGCAGCGCTTCCTCGACCCGGCGCATCCGCCCGTCCTGGGCGCGCGTGCGGTGGTCGTAACCCGCCAGGTGCGCGCAGCCGTGGGCGAGCAGGCGCGCCAGCTCGGTGCGCACGCTCCAGCCGTTGGCCTTGGCCTGCGTCCGGGCACGCTGCAGCGAGACCGCCAGCTCCCCGATCAGCTCCCCTGCCGGCGCCCCCAGTGGCGCCCACTGAGCCGCCCGCTGTAGCGCCCCAGCCCGCCCGGCGGCGGGGACGCGCGTCCGCTTTGCGGCCCGCTTGGCCGGCACGGCGCCGGCGTCTTCAAGGTAGCTGAACGACAGGATATCGGTGGGCCGGGCGCGTCCGCGGTGACGGGCGTTGAGCCGCCGCAGCAGGGCGTCTCCGCCGACGAGCAGCGTGACGCCGCCGCCGGCATGACCGAGCGCGGCGAGATAGCCGGCCAGCAGCCGGCGCAACCAGGTTCCCCAGCCGCGCGGGATGGGCTCAGTCGCCCGCCACGCGATGGCGACGGGCGCGGGCGGTCGGGCTTGGGCGCGCGAGCGGGTCATGTTCGTCCAGGTCGTCCAGGTCGGTCGGGTTGGAGAGGGCGGGAGCGTCCGGGTCCGGAACCGCCTGGGGCGCGGCCTGGGCCATGCGCTGGCCGGGCCCCGGGTGCGCGCCCGGCAGCTGCACATCCGGATAGGCGATGCGGTGGTGATGGATGCCGAGCAGCATCCGAGTGAAGGCCTTCTCGATGTAGTTCAGGTCGTTGAAGGTCAGGCCGGACTCGTCGAGCTGGCCCTCCATGTAGATGCGGGTCGCCAGCTTGAGCACCATCTGCCGGATCTCCTCCGGCGCTGGATCCTCCAGGCTGCGGATGGCCGCCTCGGTCACGTCGGCTACCATCACCAGGCCCGCCTCCTTCGATTGCGGCTTGGGGCCCGGATAGCGGAATTCGGCGGGCGCGGGGGCCGGGCCGGCGCTGCCCAGCTCCTCCTGCGCCTTGTGGAAGAAGTAGCGCACGAGCGAGTCGCCGTGGTGCTGGGCGATGATGTCGGTGATGGCGCGCCCCAGCCGGTAGCGGCGGGCAATCTCCAGCCCGTCGCGGACGTGGTTGATGATGATGCGGGCGGAGGTCTTGGCGGGCAGGTCGTCGTGGAAGTTGCGCTGGCCCTGGTTCTCCACGAAGTACAGCGGGCAGAGCATCTTGCCCAGGTCGTGGTAGTACGAGGCGACGCGCACGAGCAGGGGATTCACGCCGATCCCGTCGGCGGCCGACTCGCTCAGGTTGCCCACGACGATGCTGTGCTGGTAGCTGCCCGGCGCGCGCACGGCCAGTTCCTTCAGCGCGGGCTGGTTCATGTTGGACAGCTCGAGCAGGCGCAGGTTGGTCGTGATGTCGAAGCCCCGCTCCAGCAGCGGCAGCAGCGTCGCCGCCAGGAACGCCACCCCCCAGCCGTTGAGCAGGGCCGCGCCCGCCTCGTACAGCAGCTCCCAGCCCAGGGGCACCCGGTCGAGCAGGCGCAGCACGCCGACCGCCGCCAGGTTGATCAGCGAGAGGCGTACGCCCTGCTGCCACAGGGCGAAGCGCGTCTCGAAGCGCCGCATCGGGATCGCCGCCACGGCGCTGCCGAGCATGGCATAGATGAAGAAGGGCAGGCTGTTGCCCAGCATCACCGCCAGGCAGATCGAGACGACGAAGCCCAGGTACACCGCCACCTCGAAGCCCAGCAGCACGCTGGCCAGCAGCGCGGCGAGGCTGGCGGGGATGAGGTAGGGATACGCCGAGGGCGGGATGAAGTCATAGACCGCCGTCAGCGCCGGCCCGAGCAGCAGCAGCACCTGCGCCAGCGCCAGGGTCGTCAGCAGCAGCAGCGCCATCAGCAGCAGCCGCGACAGGCGCAGCTCCGCGGGCGTGAGACGCTGGCGCAGCAGCTGGTACACCAGCGCCAGCGTCAGCAGCACCACCAGGAACGTGCCCACCAGCTGCGGGTAGCGCGGATGCTTGGCCTGGTAGGCGGCCAGCGCCTTGAGGACCTCGGCCTGCTGGGCCGTGGCGACGTCGCCCGCGCGGGCCACCACGTCGCCTTTGTTCAGGTTGAAATAGACCGGGCTGGTGTTGCGCCACAGCTCCTGGCGCTGGCGCTCGGACTCCTCGCGGTTCTCGGTCAGGTTCGGGCGCACCACGCGCTGGACGAGCTGCAGCACCCCGGCGCGATAGGCTTCGCCCGGCAGCGGCAGGTGCGCCGTCTGTGCGGCTCGCGCCAGCTGGGCGCGCACCTGGCCGACGTCCACGAGGGTCTGCAGGGCCTCGAAGCGCTCCTGCTGCCCGGTATCCAGGTTGCGCAGTTGCAGGGCGCTGCGTCCGTCGCCGAGCATTTCCC
>JBGOTW010000227.1:0-7049 GCA_041476685.1 bacterium
CCGGCGAGGATGGCCAGGTACTCCCGCTCCGGCTTGCGGTCGCGGAACTGGTTCTTCAGGGCGTCGGCGACCTCGCGCCGCTTGGCGAAGACCAGCAGGCCGGAGGTGTCCCGGTCCAGGCGGTGCACCAGGACGGCGCGGCGCGTGATGCGCGGGCCCCGGCTCAGGTAGCGCGACAGCGCGTGCACCAGGGCGGAGGCCTCCTCCCGCTCGGTGGGCACGGTCAGCACGCCGGCGGCCTTGTCCACCACGAGCAGGTGGGGATCCTCGTAGACGATGCGGAAGGCGTGCTGCTCGTGGACGCGGGGTTTCTCCCGGTAGCGGCGGCCCGCCTCGTAGCGGATGGCGAGACGGTCGCCCGCGGCCAGGGGCGTCGCGTGGGCGGCGCAGGGCTCGCCGTTGAGCCTGACGCAGCCCTGGTCGAACAGGCCCCGCACCTGGGCGTGGGGCAGCCCGGTCATCAGGCGCGCCAGGCGGTCGGCGGGACCCGTCTCGTGCGGCCCGACTTCCCGCTCCAGCTCCCGCCACGGCATGGCCCATGCTCCGGTTGACTGCGCCCCCCTGTCCGCGCTCCGGTTGACTGCGCCCCGCTGTCCCTGCCCCGGTTGCCTGCGCCCCGGTTGTCCGCGCTGACCGTGCCCCTCCCGGCCGGACACCGGTGTCCCGGCGGGCGGGGCCGCGCTTCCGAATTTCATAATTCCCCGCGACAGGGTAGCATGATCGCGCAGCGGGCGAGGGGCGCCGCGAGCCCGCATGGGCCGAGAGGCGCCCTGTCCGGAGACCGCAGCCGCCCAGCCGCCCGCCGGCGGCCCGCACGGGCGTGCTCGATCCCGCGCCTCCGTGGCGGAAGGAGCTGGGCCGCGGGCGCGGGGCGGCAGCACACCAGCCTGGACCGGGCGATGCTCGAAATTGACTACGCGCTGGTCGCGCTCGAAGAGTCCGACCGCTCCGCCATCGCGGCGGAGGTCGTCCGCAAGGTCAAAGCCGGCGTCGTTCCGCCGCTGGACAAGTCCAAGCCCGGCCGGGTCGTGGTCCTCAATCCGGACCCGGTGCAGACGGTGCACCACATCCCCGACGATCTGCGCGTGCAGCTGCGCCGCAGCCTGGTCAGCACGACCGAGGGCTCGTCGCCCCTGCGGGCCGACCGGCTGTTCGCGGAGGTGGTCGCGGGCGAAGAGCCGCTCGCGGCGCTCGTGATCGAGGTGCAGACGGACTTTCCCGCCTTCTCCGACTTCCTCGACTACATTCCCGCGCTGCGCCATCGCTTCCCCGACTGCGCCGTCTTCCTCAACGGCACCGCGCCGCACATCATGGAGAAGCTGCGCCAGGTGCTGGCGGCCGGAAACGCCACGGTCGCGCTCTCCTACTCCGACGCGCGCGGCACGCTGGAAATCGAGGACCCCAACGAACTGTCCCAGGCCGTCTCGGAGAAGGTGGAAGCGGTCACCTTCGGCTATCCGTTCTTCAGCCAGGTGCGCGTGATCGTGGACAAGAGCGGCAAGCCCGCCGCCGTCTCCATTGACGGCCTGAAGCGGCTGCATCCCCTGTTCGGACAGGGCGAGGCGAAGGAAGTGGACCTCGGCGGTGGCAAGAAGGATCGCGTCTATATCGTGGACCTTCCCATCCGGCTGGTGCGCGACATGCAGTTCCGCCAGGACCGCGGGCTGGAATTCCACGGCATCGTGCAGGACAAGCGCACCATCCTCTCCCGGCACTTCGAGCGGGAAAAGCTCGAGCTGAAGTGGGTCCCGATGAAGTCCATCGAGGCGTTCCTGCGCAAGATGCCCGGGGAGGAGGTGCAGCGGGTGGACCTGGGCAAGGCCAAGCTGATGCGGGTCAACTGCTTCAACGGCCAGGTCTCCTTCCTCTCCGGCCAGCTCGGCAACCAGATTTCCCTGGACGACGCGGAGCTGCTCGCGGTGCGCAAGCGCTCCGCCCCGCGGCTCAAGCTTCCCGCGGGGTTCAGCGCGCCCGCCTCGGCCGCCCAGCCCGTCATCCCCTTCGACAAGCTGGTGCTGCCGCACCAAAAGGTGAGCCGCCTGGAGGCGATCCAGCAGGCCATCCAGGACCACTACTACGCCCGCCAGCTCATCGCGGAGGCGACCGTCCTGCACAAGCAGGAGGTGTACGCGCGCCGCCTCAAGGTCTGCGCCGTGGGACCCCTGGCGGGACAGACGCTCAAGCTGCTGCGGCGCTTCGGGCTGGAGCGGCTGATCGATCCCGCCAGCTTCTACTACCTGTGCGACCAGCCCGCCCAGCTCCCGACCTACCCGGCCACGCCGCAGCGCTACGGCGTCCATTTCGTCACGCTCGTCAAGCAGATCAAGGAAATCGCCTCGATCGGCAAGACGCACAACGTGCGCCTGAACGACATCAACCACCGCCTGCCGATCTGCACGGAATGGATCGACGCGCATTCGGTCGCCTTCGACCAGGTGAGCGCCGAGGATCTCGACACCGTGTACCGCGAGCTGAACACGCTGGGTTCCTTCATCGGCCAGGAGTTCCAGAGCAACTACCAGGTCAGCCGGGAGGACCTGGCGTTCTTCGAGAAGATGCGCGTCTGCCGCCAGGCCGGGCTGCTGGCGAAATGGCTGTCCGAGTACAAGCGCGGCTCGTACGGGGGCACCCTGCGGGCGGCCGAGTACCCCGACTTCGTCTTCCTGGGGACGGTGCAGGACAAGGAGGAGAACGACCGCCGCTATTTCTTTCCCGCGCTCGCCTGCTCCGAGCTGTTCCAGGATCCGGCCAACCAGAAGCTGTTCTCGAAGATCGACTACGAGTTCTCCGTGTTCCTGGAGGAACAGCTCGCGCTGGCCGACTACCAGGCGCGCCAGGACGGCCACGTCAAGCCGGGCTACGAGCAGATCGCCCGCTACTTCGAGCAGAAGCTCAAGGAGACCGAGGCGCAGCGCGAGACGCTGAACGAGCAGGCGATCCAGCTCGACGCGGCGGACTCCCCGGAATACCAGACGATGCTGAAGAGGGAGGAGGAAGCCTACCACCAGCGCTTCCGCGCCTTCATGCAGGACCGGGAAAAGGTGGCCGTCGGCCACCGCGAGGCGGACGCGGAGATCTTCGAACGGCTGCGCAAGCTGCAGCCCCCGCTGGTGCTGCCGCCGGATCCCGATCCGGGCTGGCTGCTGGGGGACGAGCCGGACCCGGTCTGCCTGGATCGCCCGATCCTGGCGGCCCTGGACGCGCGCGCCCGGCAGCTGCGCGCCGAGCTCGAGCGCGGCGCGGGACAGGTGGCGGGCCGCGTCCGGGAGGCGCTGGCCCTCGCGGGCGGGGTCGCGGCGGCGAAGCTGCAGCTCCAGCAGGCGCACCGCCAGTGGCAGAACGCCACGCTGCAGGTCGGGCTCACCGAAGGCATGCGCGAGGCCGTCAACGGCGCGCCGGAGCGCATCGCGCTGGCCAAGCGCACGCCGCCGGGCGACCTGGAGAACCATTTCAAGCGCACGCAGGGCCAGCTCTCCGACATCGAGGGCGAGCTCAAGTCCGGCGAGGCGCGCATGGTCGCCGCCCAGCGCGAGCAGGCCCGCACGCTCCAGCAGATCCAGGCGACCGTGGCCGGCCTGGCCGCCCATGCGGAGAAGGCGGCCGCGCGCAGCGCCCTGGACCCCGGCGGCGCGCTGGCGCAGGCGGCCCAGCTCGCGCAGAAGACCGCCCAGATCGCGCGCCTGCTGGCGGACCTGAAGGCCAGGCGCGAGGAGTGGATCCGCCAGTCGGAGCAGACCTTCCTGCGCCGCCAGCGCCTCGCCGTGCGCCGCTTCGAGCTGAGCGTGGACGTGGGCATCCTCAAGGCGCTGCACGAGGGCCGCGCGCCCCAGGCGCCGGCGCTGAACCTGCCCCGGCCGGGCGAGACGCTGGAGCTCCTGCAGGGCGCGTTCCGCACACAGATGGCGCAGCTCGACGCGCACCATGCCCGGCTCGACGAGACGTGCAAGCCGCTGCCCCCGCAGGTGGCCAGGGTGCGCCAGCAGCAGCTCTTGTGCGACCAGGCGGCCGCCCAGCGCGACTCGCTGGTCAAGCTCTCCGCCCGCAAGGCGCGCCTGCGCCAGACGGCGGCGGGCCTGGCCGAGCGCAGCGAGCTGATGGAGGCGGAGCTGGCGGACCTGCCGACGCGGCTGCGGGAGCGCTTCATGCCGGCCCGCAAGCGGCTCCTGCTCGACATCTTCATCCCGGAGATCCAGAAGCGCATCTTCTACTTCCGGCAGGCCAATACCTTCCTGGCCGAGCTGCTCAACCTGCCCTACGAGCGGCTGCGCCAGCTCTACGTGGACCGGGCCATCTTCCGCCGCTTCAGCAGCGCGCAGTTCCTCAACGGCTTGCAGATCACGCACGACGTGATGGTGGCCACCGCCGAGGGGCTGCGCAACGTCAACACCGGCATCAGCCAGTTCTTCCGCACGCTGCAGTACAACTACAGCAAGTACCACCCGGAGCAGACGATCTTCCTCAAGCTGGAGAAGGTGGCGACGATGGATGCGTCGCAGATCCTGGCGCGGCTGCGCCAGTTTCCGCCCGAGGCCACGCCCGACCTGCCCAGCTACCTGATCCTGCCCAGCACGATGCCGCTGCCCGCGGCGCTCCGGCTGATGAACATGAAGGACGCGCTGTTCCGGGGCGTGCCGCGCGCGGTGCTGGTGTACGTCAGCAAGTTCGACGCGGCGCAGCAGCTGGAAGCGCCGGCCCTGCGCGAGGAGTATTTCCAGGCCCTCAAGCACAACGTCATCATCAACATCGACGACAAGCATGTCGTGGACAACCCGCGCACCATCGCCCTGCGCCTGCTGAACGACACGCTGGGCTGCACCTCGGACACCCCGCGCGTGGAGGAGATCCCCGAGGACGACCAGGACTCCGCGCAGCGCGTGCGCGCCTGAGCGCGGGCGGGTGCCGGGGCTTCATCCCCCCGGCCCCCTTCTCCTGGAGCAGGCCCCTATCCCCCCGGCCCCCTTTCCTGCAGGAAACCGTTGCGTAATTGCATTGGGCTCAGCTTGTAGGGAAGGTCGTGCGCTCTTCGTTCGCCCGCAACCTCACCCGCACGGCTACACGGCGTAGCCTACTGCAGTGCTGCCCTCTTCAACTGCGTGGAGAGGGCTACAACCCGCTCCAGCTGTGGGCTGGCGGTACCCCCCCTTCTCCGCGCAGTCGGAGAAGGGGGCAGGGGGACGAGGTCTGCGAGCAGGGCCGCCGCATCAGGTCAACCCTATTGACACATCGCGACTCCCCTTCCCCTTCCACGGGGGAAGGGGCCGGGGGTTAGGGGCCGCACCGGAGCGGGGCGTGCCGGGCGGAGCGCTACTTGAGCGTGACCCGGGCGGGGGGGCGGAGGAACTTCAGGTCGCAGCCCAGGTGCGCCTGCTCCACCTGCTCCAGGTGCAGCCGCAGGTAGCCCCGCTCCGCGCCGGGCCGCGGGGGGGGCGTCCAGCGCGCGCGGCGGCGCTCCAGCTCGGCCGGCGCCACGATCAGCTCCAGCCGCCGCGCCTCCGCGTCCAGCTCGATGCGGTCGCCCGTGCTTACCAGGCCCAGCAGCCCGCCCACGGCCGCCTCGGGCGAGACGTGCAGCACGATCGTGCCGAAGGCCGTCCCGCTCATGCGCGCGTCGGAGATGCGCACCATGTCCTTCACCCCCTGCCGCGCCAGCTTCTTCGGGATCGGCAGGTAGCCCGACTCCGGCATGCCCGGCGCGCCGATCGGGCCGGCGTTCTGCAGCACGAGGATGTCGTCCGGGGCGACGTCGAGGCGCTCGTCGTCCACGCGCGCGTCCAGGTCGTCCAGCCCCGTGAAGACGACCGCGCGCCCCGCGTGCTTGAGCAGCCCGGGCGAGGCCGCCGAGCGCTTGAGCACGGCGCCGTCCGGGCACAGGTTACCGCGCAGCACGACCAGCCCGCCCTTGGCCTGCAGTGGCCTGGCCGCGGGGAAGATCACGTCCTGCCACTCGGGGTGCGCGGCGCCGCCCTCAAGCCACGCGCCCAGCGTCTCGCCGGTGACGGTGAGGCAGTCCAGGTGCAGCTTGGGCTTGAGCTCCTGCAGCACCACGCGCAGCCCGCCCGCCTTGTGGAAGTCCTCCATGTAGTGCGCGCCGCTGGGCTTCAGGTTGACCAGCAGCGGCGTCTCCTCGCTCAGCCGGTCGAACAGGGCGGGATCGAGCGCGATGCCGAGCCGGCCCGCGATCGCGGTGAGGTGGATCATGCCGTTGGTGGAGCCGCCGATGGCGAGCAGGACGCGCACGGCGTTCTCGAACGCGGGCGCGGTCATGATGCGCTCCGGCGTCAGGCCGCGCTCGATGAGGCGCACCGCCGCGGCCCCCGACTGGGCGCCCAGGCGCAGCCGGTCCGCGAACGCCGCCGGCGCCGACGCCCCGCCCGGCATCATCATCCCCAGCGCCTCGGCCAGGCACGCCATCGTGCTGGCGGTGCCCATCACCATGCACGTGCCCGCCGTGGGCATCAGCTGCCCCTCGATGCGCCGGATCGCCTCCGCGCCGATCCGCCCGCCCCGGAACTCGCCCCACAGGCGGCGGCAGTCGGTGCACGCCCCCAGGCGCTCGCCCTCGAACGAGCCGGTCATCATCGGCCCCGCCACCAGCGCCACCGCGGGCACCCCCGCGCTCGCCGCCCCCATCAGCTGCGCCGGCACCGTCTTGTCGCAGCCGCCCATTAGCACCACGGCGTCCAGGGGCTGGGCGCGGATCATCTCCTCCGTGTCCACCGCCATCAGGTTGCGGAACAGCATGCTCGTCGGATACAGGTACGGCTCGCCCAGCGAGATCGTCGGAATCTCCACCGGCAGGCCGCCCGCCTCCAGCACGCCCCGGCGCACGGCCGCCGCCAGCTCCGGGAAGCCCCGGTGGCAAGTGTTCAGCTCGCTGTACGTGTTGAAGATGCCGACGATCGGCCGCTCCAGCTCCGCCTCGCCGTAGCCCTGGGACTTGATGAACGCGCTGCGCAAAAAGCGCGAGAAGCCCCGGTCCCCGTACTGGGTCAGGCCCTTGCTGATGCCCCGCTCGGCCATCGCACCTCTCCGGCAGTCCCGCGTTCACG
>JBGOTW010000228.1:0-7018 GCA_041476685.1 bacterium
CAGTCCATCACCAACTCGGAGACTGCGGTCAGCATGCTGCAGACCTCCGAAGCCGCGCTGATGGAGGTCAACCAGCTGCTGACCAACATGCGCCAGCTTGCCATTCACGCCTCGAACGAGGGCGCGAACGACAAGAACATGACCGAGGCGGATCAGCTCGAGGTGAAGAACTCCATCGAGACCGTGGACCGGATTGCGCGCCAGGCGCAGTTCGGCACCAAGAAGCTGCTCGACGGCAGTACGGGCGCCAACGGCGTGGGCACGGGCGCCGGCGTGGAGTTCCTCAGCGCCACCCCGTTGACCCGGGCGTCCCCGGTCGAAGGCTACGAGGTGCGGGTGTTCCAGGTCGGTGAGCGACCCCGCCTCGTAGGCAAGATGGCCCTGAGCCGGGAGATGATCGACAAGGGCGAGCAGATCGCCATCTCCGAGGGCGGCAAGACGGTGCACTTCACTTCGACCAAGGGCGATTCCGCGGAGCAAGTCTACGGCAAGCTGCGGGCGGAACTCGAAGGCTCGGGTCTCGACCTGCAGATGATCGTGCACGAAGACCAGTCCGTGGAGTTCGTCCACAACCAGTACGGCAGCAAGTACGACTTCAGCGTGTCCTCCTCGACGGCCGGTTTCCTGTCGCAGGAAGCGCTGACGATGCAACGCGCCATGGCCGGGAAGGACATCGAAGGCACCATCGGCGGGCAGTTCGCCGTCGGGGATGGCCGCGTGCTGACCGGCGGTGCCGGGACGCGCGTGGACGGCCTGAAGGTGCTGTACACGGGCAACAAGGTGACGGACCGCGGTGCGGGTCCCGATGCCCCGACCGCCGGGCGGGTGACGGTGTACCAGAACTCGCTCACCTTCCAGGTCGGCCCGAACCCTGGCCAGAGCGCCTCGGTGGCCCTCCTCAACACCAATACGCGCAACCTGGCGCGCGGCGTGGTGAACGACGCGGGCTACGAGAACCTGAACCAGATCGACGTCCGCTCGCTCAAGGGCGCCCAGTCCGCGCTGGTGATGGTGGACCACGCCATGAACGAGCTCAACAGCATCCGAGCCGCCATGGGGGCCTTCCAGAAGAACGCCCTGGAAGCCAATCTGCGCCAGCTCCGCGTGAACTTCACGGAGTTGACGAACGCCGAATCGGTCATCCGCGACGCGGACATGGCCGAGGAGATCGTGGATTTCACCCGGAACAACATCATGATGCAGTCCTCGGTCGCGATGTTGGCCCAGGCGAACCAGACGCCCAACCATGTGCTCTCGCTGTTGAAGTAGCGCTTCCAGCCCGGACGGCCTGCCAAGGAGCCGGCCGTCCGGCTCGCATCAGCCGGGACTCCCCAAGGGGTTCCGGCCGCCGGTCCGGAGCGGAGCAATCCGCTCCGGTTGCGGCTGCCCAGGGCGCTTTCGCTCAGCCGAGAGCGCCGTGGGAAGCCGCAAGGGACCAGTAAGGCGGGCCTTTGCAGAAGGTTCCTCCCTGTCACGCTCCGGGTCCTGGTTGGACCCGCGGCGGTGCGATCGGGAGCGGTGACCCGGCTTTTTGTTCTTTGACAAGCGAATCGCCTGATGCTGCCTGCCATGGGCTGGCGGCCGGTGCAGTGCCGGCCGTGCGGCGGGATTCGGGACCGGTCCGCTCCGCAACCGCGGAGGGGGCCCGGCTCCATCCTCCGCGCGACTCGACCTGCCTGGCTGCCGGGCCGGGGCCGGCTTGGAGTGCCGCCGTCCACGGGCGCGCGGGCCACCGGGACGCCGTAGAGGCGTACCGGGAAGTCCGCGGCGCCGCGCTGACGGCTATCTCGAAGCCGCCTCGGGCCTCATGGCCTCACGGGTTGGTGTCTCCGGGAGCCGGACTTGCCGGAGCGGATCTCCCCATCGTAGGGGACGACGCGCCGGCTTGCACGCTTCCCGGGCTGCATCCGCGCCGTGCTGCATCCTCGGCATGCCAGGACCCCTTCCCTTCCGCCTCGGCGGAGGAGGCGGACTCCCATACGTGAGTCCAGCGGTCCACGCCGAAGTCCACCCCGGGGGCGGCGGTACTCCGCATTCCATTGCACGCGGGGTACCGAGTCCTCCAGGGTTGCCTCGGCCAATCCTTGGCGCCGGGATGCGGCAGGAGCTGTTGCGGCCGCAGACAGGCCCTTCCGTTCGCACGCTCTTCGGGGGCGCACAGTCTAGTCCCCTGGCGGGCGTGGCGAGGGAGGCGTCCAGCCACACTCTCCGCGAGTCCACGAGCCGGCGGCAGGTAGCGCACAGATCCGGCGCAGGACGCGTCCAGGCTTACGTGCTCCGGCAGCGGCCTGGCAGCCAGGGCCACTTGTCGCGCGGCGAATTCCGTGCCCGCGCAGGTGTCCCTCGCGGCCGGCGGAACGCTGCCGGACACGCGCGGCTGGGCTCCGACAGGCGCGGTATTCCGTGCCGTCGGCAACGAGGTGCGGGCGTCTATCCACAGGGATGTGGGCGTCCCATGCGCCCGGGTCTAGGCACGGCTCCGGATTACGTCGGGGTCCGCGCCGCGGGCTCGCCGGCGACCGGCACTCCCGGCCAGGCACCCGTCCATCCTCCCCGCCAAGGGAGGCTTGGGGGAGGTGTCCCTTGTGCCCGGGTCGCCGCGCGGGCAGCCGCGCGACCGGTACCTGACGCTCCGAGTCGGCGCTGCCATTGCGGCACAGGCGATGTCGCAGGCTGTGTGCAGGAACTGGCCGGCGGGAGGATATCCGCGACGGGCCAGTCGGACGGAGAGGTCTATCCGGCGCCTGGTGCGCTTAGGGCGGTGGCTCGTCCTCCGCTCCCGCCTGTTGCGGGGGCAAGAGCGAGCCTTCGTCCGGTCTCACCGGCCACCCAGCGCGGCACTGCTGCTTCGAAAGCGGCGGGACCGTGCGGGGAGGAGACCATGTTGGCGACCGAGCCCGATGGATGGGGCAGTGGGAGACGGCGAGCACTGGAAGACGGTCCGCCTGTCCGGACGGGATGCGGAAAGCATGCCGCGGGGCAGGCCGCCGCCGGACTGCATGCAGCCCCGCATGCCGGAAACTGTTCCGGAGGCGCCCGCGTCCGCCTGCGGCACGGCGCGAGGAGAGAGCGGAGAGCTGAATTCACCCGCGCACACGCTGCCAGAGGACGGGCGGAACTTGAACAAGCTCGAATCCGCGACCGGCGGTGACGGGCGAAGGAGCGGTACGGCGGCGGGAACTTCCCGGCGCCGAATGAAGTGAGCAGGAGCGATCGGCCCGCCGCGGAGAATTCGCGGCGAGACGGATCCGTCCGTCTCGCCCGGGTGCAGGTGCGGCGGGGCAGGGAGCCGGATGGCCCTAGCGGGCCGCCCGGCGGCGCCGCACCCCGTCCATGGACGGACAGGCAAGGCGTGTACCGGCGGCCGGAAGCTGCCGGCGTTCAAGTCCACCGCGCCAGGCGAACCGCCCGCGCGCCGTGCTTTCGCGATCCGCGGAAGTGCGGTGCCCGGCCGGAGGCGCGGGGGGAGTCCATTCCGGCTCGTCCGGAGGGGCTTCTCTTTTACGGAGGGAACCGACGGACAAGGAGGTTTCGTATGGCACTGCGAATCAACCACAACATTGCGGCCCTCAACGGCCACCGCAACCTTGTGCAGAACGACCACGAGCTGACCAAGTCCCTGGAGAAGCTGTCCTCGGGCTTGAAGGTCAACCGCGCGGCGGACGGTCCCGCCAGCCTCATCATCTCCGAGCAGATGCGCGCCCAGATCAAGGGGCTCAATCAGGCGGTGGACAACTCCGAGACCGCGATCGGCATGGTGCAGACGACGGAAGCCGCGCTGGTCGAGGTGAGCAACCTGCTCGTCGGCACGCGCCAACTGGCGATCCATGCCGCCAACGAGGGCGCCAACGACAAGAACATGCTCGAGGCCGATCAGCTCGAGCTGCGGAACGCGGTCGAGACCATCGACCGCATCACGAAGAACGCGCAGTTCGGCGTGCGCAAGCTGCTCGACGGCAGCACGGCCGCCAACGGCGTCGGGATCGGGATCGGACTGGAGTTCGTGGGCGCCTCTCCGGAAACGAAAGGCTCCCCGATCTCCGGCTACGAAGTGCGCGTGAGCCGGCTGGGAACCCAGGCACACCGGAAAGGCACCGTCGCCCTGACCCAGGACATGGTCGACAGGGGCGAGGAAATCACCATCGTCGAGGGCGGCAAGACCGTGTCCTTCACCTCGACGAAGGGCGATTCGGTCTCCCAGACGCTCGGCAAGCTCAATAACGAGATCAAGCAGATCGGGCTGGAGCTCGACCTGGAGGTGGACAAGGACGGGATCCTGTCGCTGCGCCACAAGCAGTACGGCAGCAAGCACACCTTCGCCGTGTCTTCGTCTACGGCCGGTGTGATGTCCCCCGAGTCGCGCAAGATGCAGGAAGCGGAGCGGGGCCAGGACATCGCGGGCAGCATCGGAGGCGAGGTGGCCTCCGGCGACGGTCTCATGCTGACCGGCGCGCAAGGCACGAAGGTGCAGGGCCTGAAGGTGCGCTACACGGGCAGCGTCCTCACGCCGGCGGATGCCGGCCAAGGCGCGGATATCGCGGGCCGCGTCGCCGTCTACCAGAACTCTCCGATCTTCCAGATCGGCGGGAACGTGGGCCAGACGGTCGCGGTGTCCCTGGTGAACACCAACGCCGCCGTGCTGGGCCGCGGAGTCACCAATGAAAGCGGCTTCCGCAACCTGCGCGACGTGGACCTGCGCACGGCCGTCGGTGCCGTGGACACCCAGCGCATCGTGGACAAGGCCATCAACGAGGTGAACAGCACGCGCGCCGAGTTGGGCGCCTTCCAGAGGAACAGCCTGGAGAGCAACCTGCGGCAGCTCCGCATCAACGTGGAGGAGCTGACCAGCGCGGAGTCCGTCATCCGCGACGCCGACATGGCGGAGGAGATCACCAACCACACGCGCAACAGCATCATGGTGCAGTCCGCCACCGCGATGTTGGCCCAGGCGAACCAGCTGCCGAAGTCGGTGCTGGCTCTGCTGGGATAGGGGGCGGTGAGCGGGGCCGGGAAACAACCGGCTCCGCAGGAAAGGTCGTGCGCCAGGCGCAGTCCCAGGACACCTCCCGCGACCCCACCCGGCCGCGGGAGGCGCCCTGCGCCACGCTTGGCCGAGCCGGGATGGCAAGAGGCAATCGGACCGAACGGCACAAGGAGGCCGAAGCAGCAGTTATCGAGCAGTACCGCATCCGCTCCCCCGCACTCGCAACGCCCGGGATGGCGGATGACGTCCCGCCGGGAACGGCAAGGGTTCATCGCAAGCGGGCCCCTTCGCCCGGGGCCGCTTGGCACCAGCGGCGGACCCGCCGTTCCCGCGCGGTACTCCCGCGCGAGCTGGGGTGGGGCGCCCGTCGCCAGGACGGGCGCCCGATCCGAGCCCGGAGCGGTCGCTGGGGTCACCCTGCGGGGAGACCCTACGCGTCCGTGAGCGTTGTCGTGCGCCGCGCTGCGGCGAGACTGCGCGTGCTCCGAGCTGCGGGACGGAGGCGATGCCCGAGGTGGGCTTCCTCTCCGCACTTGATCTTTGACAATCGAACGAGAGGCCAGTCCGCGTAGCGGTCTGCCTTCAGCGGGACGCGTGAGCCCGTCGGCGGAACAAGCTTTCCGCCCACGGGATCTCCCTACGTCCCGGAGTCCTCGCGGTGCAGCCGTGCAGCGCGAAGACGGAGGCGGGCCGGTGCGGTGCGCGGCAGCGCCCAGACTTGAGGTTCGCCGGGGGCGGGAGTTCGTGCGCCCGTTCCGGGATCGCTCCCAGGTCCGGGTGCATCCGCGGGGGCGGCAGGCGCCGGACAGGCGTGCGCACGCATCGGCAGTGCCGGATGCGTCTCCGCGCGCCCGTTCGTTCCGCCATCCGTCCCGCGCTGCCACGCCCGGGCTGGTCCTCCGCTTGCCCAGGCGGCGCGGAGTTGCTTCGCGTCGCCCGCCCGAGCGCGCACGCCGGCTCCGTGCCGGAAGGCGACAGGCCAGGGTCTAGGTGCATCCGGACACGTTCCGGACGCATTCGAGGCTACCAAGGTCCCGTTGCCTCCGCGGGAGATGTCCGTGCACGCGGGCGTCACGGGGCGGCCCTGTATCGGGTTGCCCGGCTGCGTCTGCGCACGCTCAGGAGTGTGCAGCGGCGGGGCGGGCAGGCGGCGCTGCCGCGAAGGGCGCGGGTTCGCGTGTCCGCGGGCCCGCGCGCGGCGCGAGACGGGGTTGTGTGTGGACCCCGGTTCACGGTGCGGGGCGTCGTTCCATGCGCGTTGGCGCAGAGGGAGGCGGGAGCCTATCCGCTGCGCCACGGGCGCAACTCCGGGCGCCAGGTGCCTGGAGCTGGCGGAAGCCTGCCTGTGCGAGGCGTGGCTGGCGGACGGGTCCGTCGTGCCTGACCCGCCCGCGGAGCGAGGTTCGTTCGGCGGTAGGCGCCCACGAAGGCGCCGGCGTGCTCGACCCGGTTGTCGCTCGGGCAAGGACGTGCTCGCGCTGCGACGGAGTGTGCAAGAACCCGTCCACCGCGAAACAGGGTGTGCGGCGGGATGCGCCGCAGGGTGCGGTCAACGACCGCTGGAGCAGGATCCCGGTGCAGGAGCCGGGAGCAAGGGAAGCTGGAAGGGCCAACAACCCGCGCTGGATGCGCGGGCCGTGCTCCTCGCGCCAATGGGCGAGGGGGACGGAAGGGGCCAATCCGCACCGGCTCGTAGCCGGTGCACATGGACGCCCGCTGAGGCTCAGCGGGCGGCGACGCGGTTCCGTCTATTCGGATGTGGCGGACTCGCAATTTGACAAGGAGATAGTCATGACGTTGCGAATCAACCACAACACCGCCTCCATGAACGCGCAGCGCAACTTGGAGGTCAACGACCACAACTTGATGCGTTCACTGGAGCGCCTGTCTTCCGGCTTGAAGGTGAACCGCGCCGCGGATGGAGCGGCGACCCTGATCATCTCGGAGCAGATGCGGGCGCAGATTTCCGGGATCCAGCAGGCGGTCGACAACTCCCAGCAGGCCATCGGCATGATCCAGACGACGGAAAGCGCG
>JBGOTW010000229.1:0-6957 GCA_041476685.1 bacterium
TCGGCGCTCCTTTCGGGTGCCAAGGATTGACGGCAATGGCTTGGCGGCCCGGCACGGGTGTGCCGCAACGCCTCACCCGGCCAACGGCATAACGGCGGCTTCCGGCTCTTCCGGGCTGGCGTAGTCGTGCCGCCGGGCCGCGCCTTGCGTCACCGGCCGCACTTGGGCCGGGCACAACAGGTCGGCGGCAATCATGCCGGAGATGACGACGGCTTCGATGCCTGCCCCCGGGAAGACGCCGGAACCCGCCAGCACCAGCCCCGGAAGCGGCGACTTGGCATTGGGCCGCCAGCCCCGCGCCGGCCCGTAGATGGAGCCCGCGGTCGTCCAGGCGTAGCGGGCCACGGTTGCGGGCGTGCCATCCTGGCGATACACGATGTGCTCCCGCAACCCGGGCAGCGCACGTTCGGCCCGCGCGATCAGCTCGTCCCCCGCCGCGCGCTTGTGTTGGCGGTACTGGGGTGACTTGCGATCCCAGGCGCCGGTCGTATCGGGCGGCGCCAACGCGATCAGCACCAAGGCACTGTGTCCGGGAGGCGCCAGGGCCGGATCGACCCGCGACGGAATCGCAATGAACACTCCGCCCTCGTCCGACTGCAGCATCGTGATGGGCTCCAGGTCCGGCAGGTAGTCCACACCCAGGAAAACGCACATGGCGGAGGCGGAGGGTCGCAGCGCTTTCAGCTGCCGCACGAAGTCGGAGGGCAGGTGCCCCTCCCCCACCAGCTCGAGGAACGTGCGCTGCACGTCCGCATTGGAGATCACCACATCGGCCCGCTCAATGCCGCCTCCGTCCAGCTCGACTCCTGTCGCGCGTCCACCCTCGACGAGGATCCTGCGCACCGGCGTGCGCAGCCGCACCTCTCCCCCCCGCTCCTCGATGGCGGCCACGAGCGCGTCGGCAAACGCCTGGGAGCTCCCGGCGGGATAGTACCCGCCGTCGAAGTAGTAGCCGAAGATCGGCGCGATCGAGCCCACGGTCAGTTCGCGCGGCTTGTCCGTCAGGTAGCCGGTCATCGCGGATAGCACGCGCTTCAGGGACGCGTCCGCGAAGTGCCGGTCGAGCATCTGCGTGAAGGGCACCCCCATCCAGCGGATCGCGTGGGGATGCGCCTGCGGATAGGCGAGCGCCTCGTCGGCCGAGCGGGGCAGGAGAGGCAAGCCGCCGTTGTGCGGCGCGTCCTGGTACATCTCGCGGTACACGGCCTCCATCTCGGAAAAGAAGGCATGCAACGCCTCCCGCTCGGCGGGATAGCGCTCCGACAGCAGGCGCACGTAGTCCCCGGCCGACCGTGGCACCTTCAGGCGCTGGCCGGGCAGGATGTACTCGTGGGCCATGTGCCGCCAATCGAGCCGCGCCTCGAGGTCCAGCCGCTTCATCAGCCAGCGCACCGGCCCGTTGGGACCCAGGCCGCTGACGTCGTGCACCCCCGCATCGAAGACGTAGGTCTGGCGCTGGGAACCCCTGCCGACGTATCGGGGCCAGGCGGTGCAAAAGCCGCCGGGCAGGTAGTGGTGATCGAGCACCAGCACCTTCAGCCCGCGCTCGGCCAGCAGCGCCGCCGCACTCAGGCCCCCGATTCCCGCTCCCACGACGATAGCGTCGTGATGGTCCGGCTCCTGGGGCCGCGTGGGCGGGAAGACGGGCAGCGGCCAGGGCGGGCCGGCCTGAGCGGCCAGATCCCGCTGCAGCCGCCAGCGCGGATAGAACCGCGGGAACACGATGGACAGGGCAATGCCGAGCGCCGTGCCCAGGTGGGGCAGCAGCACCCCATAGAGCCAGAGGGGCCGGGCGGGCTCCAGCACGGCCAGGGCCGCGGACGCCGTGCCGCCCAGGAAGATCGCGGCCCACACCGCGGTCAGGATGACGTTGGTGCGGCGGAAGAGGGGCTGCTCCCACAGTTCCTTTGGCCAGTCTTCCCGCGCGTATTGCAGAGTGAAGGGCGTACCGAGGGCGAGCGTGATCCAGGCCATCGTCGCCAGCGCGCCGTAAAGCAGCACGAGGTTGTAGGCCGCGAGGCCGTGCCAGCCCAGTGCGCCAGTGAGGAGCAGCTGGATGCCGAAGTACGCGCTCGCGGCGATCTCCATCGCCTTGACGCCTCCCCGCCGCAGCTCGAAGGCGAGCAACGTGGCCGCCAGCGCGAACGCCACCGCAAAGGCCAGCGTTCCCCGGTTCGCGAGCACGCCCCAGGCGATCCAGGGCGAAAATCCCAGCGCAATGGCGACCGGGCCGCGCGTTCGAGTTTTCATGTTTCCTCTTCCGGCATGTTGACGCCCCGGGTGAAGCCTCTCCGAGGCTGCATGCTAACATTGTTAACATGATAAGTTGACAATGTCAACATCCGCTGACAACATCAGGCTGCGGGCGTCAGCGGAGGCTGCCGGGATCCCTTGCGGCAGGCATGTCACCGATCAGGAAGGCGCATGAAACGGGTCACACCGGGCGCGGCTCCTCGAAGCGCGGCTCAGCGGCGGGCGGGAGGTCGGCGCAGGACTCCCGCCGCGCGCGAGCGCTACCACCACGGCGACCTTCAGCAGGCGCTCATCGCGGCGGCGCTGCGGATCCTGGAGACGGGGGGTGCGGCGGCGCTGAGCTTGCGGGCTGCGGCGCGGGAGGCCGGCGTGTCCCAGGCCGCGCCGTACCGGCACTTCGCCGACAAGGAGGCTCTCCTGGCCGCGGTCGCAGCCGCGAGCTTTCGCGCCCTTTCCGCGGCGATGCGCGAGGCCACTGCCCCCCTCGGCGGCGACCTGAACGCCCGTTTCCGCATGCTCGGCCTGACTTACATCCGCTTCGCCGTGGCCCATCCGGCCCGCTTCCGCCTCATGTTCGGGCGCGACGTGGGCCGGCTGTCCGTGCACCCGGGGCTCAAGCAGGCTGCGGACGAGACCTTCGCCCTGCTGGTCGCGGGGATCGAGCGGGGACAGCAGGCCGGCCTGCTGCGCGCCGGCGAGCCGCGGGAGCTGGCCATGGCCGCCTGGGCCATGGTGCACGGGCTCTCGGCGCTGCTGGTGGATGGCCAGCTTTCGCCGGGCACCCAGGCGCTGGAGGCGTTCGCGTTCCGGGTCGTGCAGTACCTCTTCCTGGGGGTGCGGAGCGAGCCGCTTGCGCGCTGACGGCGCGCCCGCCCGCAGGCTGGCCCCACTCGCTGCCGTCCGTTCACGCCCCGCCCGGCTTTCGCCAAGCCCTGCGCCGCAAGTGCGCCGATTTGACGGCCTCGCCACTCCCCCTCTAGCATCCATGTGTGATGCAAGCGCGCGTCTCCGCGGCGCAGGACACAGGACTTTCCGCCGCGCGCGAAGATGCCCCGTTTCCAGCGAGGTGCCATGCAGACTCCCGCGCCGCAATCGCCCCCGCCCCTGCCTCCGGTCCCGACCCCGGGCGCGGGGCGTGAGGAGCAGCGCAAGATCCGCAATCGCCTGATCGGCGTGGCCGGCCTGCTGCTGGTGATCGCGATCCTGTTCCTGTTCCTGTTCAATTACACCGACTTCCACAACCTGCAGTCCCAGGACACCAACTGGACGGTATTCGTCGCGGTCAGCGTCAACATCGTGGTGCTGACCACGGTGTTCTATTTGATCCTGCGCAACCTGTTCAAGCTGGTGTACGAGCGGCGCCGTCCCATCGCGGGCGTGGGCCTGAAGTCCAAGCTCATCATCGCCTTCGTCGCCCTCTCGCTGCCCTCCACGGCCTTTCACCTGATGGCGAGCGGCTTTCTCGCCTTCCTGTTCGAATCCTGGTCCAAGGGCGAACATCGGCAGGTGCTGGAAAGCGCGCGGGTGGTGATGAACGCGCTCGACACGCGGGAGGAGGCGGCGCAGCAGCGCGTGGTCAGCGAGGCCCTGGCCGTGCTGCCCCGCCAGGCGGGCGCGTACGCCCGGGACGGGTGGCTGGGGCGATATCGTCCGCCGGAAGACACGGCCCTGATCGTGTACGGGACCGGAGGCAAGGTGATCGCCCGCTGGGCAGGCCAGCCGGAGGTGGCCGCGGCCTGGCAGCCCCCGCCGCCCGAGCGCGCGGCGGCGACCGGGCCCATGCGCTGGAGCGAGTCGCGCAATGAACGGGACCTGGTCCGGCTGATCGTGCAGGTGCCGGGCAGCAAGCCCCCGCTCAAGCTGGAGGTGCTGACGGCGAGCCCGCCCGAGCTGAGCCGGGCGAACGTGCTGCTGGCGCGGCGGCAAGAGAGCCGGCTGTTCCTCGGCCGGGACCTGCTGGTGCTCGTGCTGACGATCCTGATCGTGATGACGCTGTTCATCATCTTCGCGGCTACGTGGATGGCCTTTTATCTGGCGCGCGGATTCGTCACGCCCATCGAGATGCTGGACGACGCTACGCAGCGGGTGTCCCGGGGCGCGCTGGGACATCAGGTGGATACCTCGGCCCTCGGCCCGCTGCGGGCCGACTTCCGCGGCCTGGTGCAGTCGTTCAACATCATGAGCAGCCAGCTCAGGGAGCAGCGCGAGCAGCTCGTGCGGACGTCGGAGGATCTGCGCCGCAGCGGGCGGCAGCTGGAGGAGCGCAACAAGCTGGTGGAACTGCTGCTGGAGAACATCGACGCGGGAATCGTCGCGCTGAATCTCGACGGAGAGATCACGGCGCTGAACCGGGAGGGGGCGCGCCTGCTCCAGCCCCGCTCGGACTGGTTGAGCCGCCCCGTCCAGGAGGTGCTGCCGCGCGACTCGGGCAAGCTCGTCCAAGCCATGCAGGATTCCCTGCGCGCCAACCCGGTGCGCGGCCCGGCGGGCGTGTTCACCCTGTCCATCCGGGGCCAGCCGGTGCACGTGGAGGCCAGCGGCCTCAGGCTGCACACCGAGCAGGGCGAGGCGCAGGGCCTGGTGCTGATGCTCAAGGACGTCACGCAGCTGCAGCGCACCCAGCGCGCCCTCGCCTGGCGCGAGGTGGCGCGGCGCGTGGCCCACGAGATCAAGAACCCGCTCACGCCGATCCAGACCTCCGCGGAGCGCATCCGCCGCAAGTACCTGGACGTCCTCAGCGCGGAAGGCACCATCCTCGACACGTGCACCCAGACGATCATCGACAAGGTGAAGAGCCTGAAGCAGATGGTCAACGAGTTCTCCCAGTTCGCCACGCTGCCGGAGAGCAAGCCGGTGCCCGACGACGTGAACGACGTGCTGCGCGAGATGGCCCGCTTCTACGAGCACGGACTGCCCGAGCCGATCCGCATCCGGCTCGAGCTCGATCCGGAGGTGCCGCGCTTCCCGCTGGACCGGGAACAGATGAAGCGGGCGCTCACCAACCTGATCGACAACGCCGCCGCGTCCATGCGCGGGCAGGGGGAGATCGTGCTGCGCAGCGAGTACGATGCGGGCGCGCGGCGCGTGCTGGTGGACGTGGCCGACAACGGCTCGGGCGTGCCCGAGGCGATCCAGAAGCGGCTGTTCGAGCCGTACACTTCCACCAAGGTCGGCGGCACCGGCCTGGGCCTGACGATTGTGAACCAGATCGTTTCGGACCATAATGGCGAGGTGCGCTACGCGCCGAACAAGCCCCACGGCTCGGTCTTCTCGATGGAGTTCCGCCTCGCGTAATGCGGCGGCCGGGTGGGCGGCGGCGCGCCCGGACCTCCTAGGCGCTGACTATGAAACATACGATTCTGGTCGTGGACGACGAGCTGGCGATCCGGGACAGCCTCAAGGACCTCCTGGAGGACGAGGGCTACGCGGTGGAGACCGCCGAGTCCGGCGAGGCCTGCCTGGCGCTCGTCCAGCCCGATGCCGCGACGCCCGTGGACGCGGTGCTGCTCGACATCTGGCTGCCCAACATGGACGGGATCGACGTGCTCAAGTCGCTCAAGCAGGCGCACCCCGCCCTGCCCGTGATCATGCTTTCCGGGCACGCCAACATCGAGACCGCCGTCACCGCAACCAAGTACGGCGCGTATCATTTCATCGAGAAGCCCTTCGCCGCCGAGAACCTGCTGCTCACGCTCGGCCACGCCCTGCGCGAGAGCAAGCTCGAGCAGGAGAACCTGCAGCTCAAGCAGAACGCCGACCGCAACCAGCACGAGATCATCGGGCAGAGCCCGGCGTTCCTGAAGCTCGTGGAGCAGATCGAGCGCGCGGCCCAGAGCCAGGCCTGGGTGCTGATCTACGGGGAGAACGGCACGGGCAAGGAGTCGGTCGCCCACCTCATCCACGACAAGAGCCCGCGCGTCGGCGGACCGTTCGTCGAGGTCAACTGCGCCGCCATTCCCGAGGAGCTGATCGAAAGCGAGCTGTTTGGCCACGAGAAGGGCTCGTTCACCGGCGCGACAGGACGCAAGATCGGCAAGTTCGACCAGGCCAATGGCGGCACGCTGTTCCTCGACGAGATCGGGGACATGAGCCTGAAGACCCAGGCGAAGATCCTGCGCGTCCTCCAGGAGCAGCGCTTCGAGCGCGTGGGCGGGAATAAGCCGATCGAAGTGGACGTGCGCGTGATCGCCGCCAGCAACAAGAAGCTGGAGGAGGAGATCGCGGCGGGGAACTTCCGCGAGGACCTGTACTACCGGCTCAACGTGCTGCAGCTGGAGGTGCCGCCGCTGCGGGCGCGCGCGGGGGACGTGCGGCTGCTCGTGCCCTACTTCCTCCAGTTCTTCTCTGAGCTGCACCGCGGCAAGCTCAAGCGCATCCATCCCGACGCCCTGCGCCTGCTGGAGCAGTACAACTGGCCCGGCAACATCCGCGAGCTGAAGAACATTGTGGAGCGCATGGTGATCATGTGCCCCGGCGACGAGATCGCGGTGGCGGACATCCCGCGCACGGTCGCCGAGTCCGGCGGCAGGCACGACGGCACCCCAACCCTCCAGGGCGGGATGCGGGACTTCGGCGGCACCTTCAAGGACGCCAAGGACGCCTTCGAGCGCGCCTTCCTCAAGGCCCAGCTCGAGAAGCACAACTGGAACGTGTCGAAGACCGCCGAAGTCATCAAGCTCGAGCGCAGCAACCTGCACAAGAAGA
>JBGOTW010000230.1:0-6946 GCA_041476685.1 bacterium
CTGGCGGTGTACCAACTGGAGGCGGCGGTCGGTGGAGCGCTGCCCTGAAGAACGAGGAAATGGCCTCACTCTCGTGTCCCGGCGGGCCCCCTCTCCTGACGGGCACGGGGGTGAGGCCACCCCCCTAGTCTAGTGGACTTCGGCGCGGCGGGCCAGCACCGCCGCACCCGGGGAACCGGGGCGGCCGCTTGTTGGCCGGTCTACGCTCATGCAACCGGAGGGACATGGAAACCCGGCAGGCCCTGGCGCCCCGGCGGGACACGGGAATCCGGCAGGACCTGGTAGCCCCGGTGGTAAATGGTGACCCGACGGGACACTCCGCCCCGACCGGACCCAGGGCCGAACCCTTCGGCAAGAGAGCGATGCGCCAACTCAAGCAAATCCCCCAGTCGGAACGCTCGCCGCGCCTGTTCCCGGAAGTGCCGGGCGGAAGCGGGTGGCTGGCCCTGGCCGGACGCGTCCCGCAGGAAGCGCGGCGGCGGGGCCTGGAGCTGTGGCGCTCGGCCTGCGCTTGGGATGGCTGGCGGGACGGGCGGCGCTGGATCGTGCTGGGCGCGTTGGCGGTGGCGGTGGGCCTGCTGACGCTGGGCCTGGGTGCGCGGCGGAGCGGCACGGACGCGGACGGCCGGCGCCTGGTCGCCGGGCGGAGCGCCGAACGGATTGAGGCGCCCCAGGTCTCTCCGGACGGCACGCGCATCGTGCTTGACGAGCGCTTCCTGGGGAACCTGCGCATCGTGCCCGCGCCCCTGACGGGCTTCCGCGAAGTGAAGGAGGCGGTCGGGCAGATTGCCTTCAACGAGGACCGCTCCACACCGGTCTACTCGCCCTATTCCGGCCGCGTCGTGCGCCTGCTGGCCAATCCGGGCGACCGGATCGAGCGCGGCGCGCCCCTGTTCGAGATCGCCAGCCCGGACGCGGTGCAAACGCAGTCCGACACCATCGCCGCGGTCTCCCAGCACGCGACCGCCCGCCGCCAGCGCGAGGTCGCCCTGCGCAACGCGGAGCGGCAGGCCGACCTGTACCAGGCCAAGGCCGTCTCCCAGCGCGACTACGACCAGGCGCAGGCCGATCTCCAGTCCGCCGAGGGCGCCGTCAGCACGAGCGCCGGCCAGATGTCCGCGCTGCGCGACAAGCTGCGCCTGATGGGCAAGAGCGAGGACTTCATCCGGCAGCTGGAGACCGAGCGCCGCATCGATCCCATCACCGTCATCGCCTCGCCCATCTCCGGCACCGTCACCTCGCGCAAGGTCGGCCCCGGACAGTACGTCCAGCCGGACAACACCACCGCCCTGTACACCGTCGCGGACCTGACGACGATGTGGCTGCGCGTCAACGTGCCCGAGACGGACATCCGCTTCGTGAAGATGGGGCAGCAGGTGCAGGTGCGCGTGCTGGCCTATCCGAACGAGGTCTTCACCGCCCGCGTCACCTACATCGGCGTGTCCATCGATCCGGCGACGCGGCGCGTCCCGGTGCGCGCCGAGATCGCCAATTCCGACCTGCGGCTCAAGCCGGAGATGTTCGCGATCGCCCGCATCATCGGGGACGATGAGACGGCCTCGCCCGCCGTGCCCGTCAATGCGATCGTCCGTGACGGTCCCGTCGCCCGAGTGTGGGTGCAGGTCGGCAAGGGCGAGTTCGTCCGCCGCAACGTCACGCTCGGCATGCAGCAGGACGGCCTGGTGCAGGTCACGGAGGGGCTCAAGGCGGGGGAGCACGTCGTCTCCGACGGCGCGGTGTTCCTCGGCAACATCCGACCCGGCGACAACGGCTAGCTCTGCCAGGATCCGCCGCCGCCCATGCTCAAGACCCTGATCGAGTTCTGCCTGACCCGGCGCACGGTGGTCGTCACCGTGCTGCTGGTGTTCCTCGGCGCGGGCCTGATCGCGTTCAGCAACCTGAACATCGAGGCCTACCCCAATCCCGCGCCCCCGATCCTGGAGATCATCGCGCAGAACCCCGGCCAGTCCGCCGAGGAGATCGAGCGCTACATCACCATCCCGATCGAGGTGGCGATCGCCAGCACGCCCGGCCTGGACCACGTCCGCTCCACCTCGCTCTACGGGCTGTCCTTCGTCCGCGTCCAGTTCACCTACGACACCGACTACTACTTCGCGCTCCAGCAGACGCTGAACCGGCTCAACACCCTCACGCTGCCGAACAACGTCCAGGCGCTCATCTCCCCCGCCTCGCTCACCGGCGAGATCTACCGCTACCAGCTCGTGGGGCCGCCGGGGATGAGCGCGATGGACCTGCGCACGCTGCAGGACTGGGTGGTGGTGCGGCGGCTCAAGACCGTGCCGGGAGTGATCGACGTGGTGAGCTGGGGCGGGCCGACGAAGGAATACCACGTGGACGTGGACTTGAATAAGCTGCCCGCCTACCACGTCACCCTGCAGCAGGTGATCCAGGCGATCGGCAACAGCAACATCAACGTGGGCGGACGCACCCTCGACGTGGGGCAGCAGTCGGTCAATGTGCGCGGGATCGGCCTGATCGACTCGCTGCAGGACATCGAGAACATCGTGCTGGCCCAGTCCGGCGGCGTGCCGGTGCTCGTGAAGGACGTGGCGCGGGTGGAGATCGGCTTCACGCCCAGGCAGGGCGTGGCGGGCCGGGACAAGAGCGGCGACGCGGTGCTGGCGATCGTGCTGATGAACCGGGGCGAGCGCACGCTCGACGTGATCGGGCGGGTCAAGGCGGCGGTGGCGCGGATCAACGGCGGCAGCATCCTGCCGCCGGGCGTGAAGCTCGTGCCGTACTATGACCGCTCCGAGCTGGTCGAGGTCACGACGCACACCGTGCTGGAGAACGTGCTGGTGGGGATCCTGCTGATCTTCGCCGTGCAGTGGATCTTCATGGGCGGGCTGCGCACGGCCCTGGTCGTCACGGCCACCATCCCGTTCGCCCTGCTGTTCAGCACGATCATCATCGTCCTGCGCGGAGACTCGGCGAACCTGCTGAGCGTGGGCGCGGTGGACATCGGAATCATCGTGGACGCCACCGTGATCCTGGTGGAGAACGTGTACCGGAACCTGCAGGCGGGGGCGCGCGCGGGATTGCCCGACGCGCCGGAGGCGCGCATGGATGCGGCGCTGCCCGGCTTCGGCAGCGGCTTGCCGGAAAAGCTGCGGCATATCCTGCGCGGCTCCGTCGAGGTGGACCGCGCCATCCTCTTCGCGACGGTCATCACCATCGCGGCGTTCATCCCCCTGTTCACCATGCGCGGGATCGAGGGGCAGATCTTCGGTCCCATGGCGAAGACCTACGGTTACGCCCTGCTTGGCGCGTTGCTGGCCACTTTCACCGTCTCGCCCGTGCTGTCGGCCTACCTCCTCCCCGAGCGCACCTTAGAGCGGGAGACGCCCCTGGTGGCCCTGATCCGCAGGGGGTACATGCCGGCGCTGCGCTGGGTCATGCTGCACCGGCGCATCGTGGTCGGCGCGGCGGGGGGCCTGGTCGTGCTGACCGCCATCATTCTTCCGAACCTGGGCACCGAATTCCTCCCCACCTTGGAGGAAGGCAACCTGTGGATCCGGGCCACGCTCCCGCCGACGGTATCCCTGGAGGCCGGGCGCCCGATCGTCGCTCAGATTCGCGACATCATCCGCAAGGTTCCCGAGGTCGTCACCGTGGTCTCGCAGCACGGCCGCCCCGACAACGGCACCGATCCGGCGCCGGTCTTCAACGCCGAGTTCTTCGCTCCGCTCAAGCCCGCCTCCCTGTGGCGCCCGGGTCTGACGAAGGAGAAGCTGATTCAGGAACTGCAGGCCGAACTGCGCGCCAACCTGATCGGGGTCTCCTTCAACTTCTCCCAGTACATCCAGGACAACATCGAGGAAGCCGTCTCCGGCGTGAAGGGCGCCAACTCGATCAAGCTGTTCGGGCTCGACCTGGGTACGCTCGAGGCCAAGGGCGAGGAGATCAAGGCCGAGATGGCGAAGGTCCGCGGCGTGGAGGACCTGGGGTTGTTCAACGTGCTGGGCCAGCCCAACCTCCTCATTGACGTGGACCGCGCCGCCGGCAGCCGCTACGGTCTGGCCCCCGGCGACATCAATTCGGTCGTGCAGGCTGCCATCGGCGGCCAGGCCGCCACGCAGGTGTTCGAGGGCGAGCGGCAGTTTCCCCTCGTCGTGCGCCTCGCGTCCCAGTACCGGAATACGATCGAGGCGATCCGCAACATCCAGGTGGCCAACCCCACGCCCGGCCCCTCCGGAGAGACCGCCTACGTTCCCCTGAACGAGTTGGCGACCATTTCGCTGCAGTCGGGCGCCTCGTACATCTATCGGGAAGCCAACGCCCGCTACATCCCCCTGAAGTTCAGCGTGCGCGGCCGCGACCTGGGGTCAACGGTTGCCGAGGCGCAGGAGCGCATCGAGCAGAACGTGAAGCTGCCGGAGGGTTACCGGATCGAATGGAGCGGGGAATTCGGCGCGCTGAAGGAGGCCCAGCGGCGGCTCGCATTCATCGTGCCGCTGAGCCTGCTGCTGATCCTGGTGCTGCTCTACAGCCTGTTCAACAACCTCAAGGACAGCCTGCTGGCGCTCGGGGGCATTCCCTTCGCGGTGTGCGGGGGCGTGTTCGCCCTCATCGTCACCGGGCAGAACTTCAGCATTTCGGCGGCGGTGGGGTTCGTCTCGCTGTTCGGCGTGACCGTGATGGAAGGGATTCTCATGGCCACCTATCACAACCGCCTCATGCGCGACGGCATGCCGCTCGTCCCGGCCATGATCCGCGCGGCGGAGCTGCGCCTGCGCCCGGCCCTGATGACCACGCTGTCCGCGTGCATCGGGCTGCTGCCCGCCGCCGTGTCCACCGGCATCGGCTCCCAGGTGCAGCGACCCCTGGCCACCGTGGTCGTGGGCGGCATGCTGCTGGTGCCGGTGCTGAGCCTGCTCGTCGTGCCGGTATTCCGCGTCCTGATCATGCCGGACCTCTCGCCGCACGACGCCTCTCCCGACGACTACACTGACGGTTCCGCTGAGCCCCCGGTCTCCCGCTAGCCCTGCGCCTTCCGTGCGCGACTAGAGCCCACGTGGCGCCGCACGCCATCACTGCCGACGCTGTGCCCCGCCCTGCCGGATTCGCCGCCGGTCCGCCGGTGCTGCTTAACTAAGAGGCAGTTCGGTACCTCGCCGCCCAATTTCACGGCGTTCCTTCCAGCGGCGGCGAAACATGCCGCTCCACGCGCAGACGCCCGGTGGCGAATCCGGCAGCGCGGACCCCTGACGATGCGGATCCAGGTCCCGATTGGGTTTTCGCCCCGGCTCAGGTGGCCGAAGCGCGCCAGTGCGCCACCTGAATCGTCGTGCGGCGGACCTCCTGGAACGCGGCTTGCAGTGGGCGCTCCCATGGCGCTGGGCAATTGCGCCCAGGCGTTACTCACTCGCGCGCGTGCCGGTTGGCGGCTGCATTCCAACCTGCGGGCGCGGACGGCACGACACCCCGAAGGTTTCCCCGAGCTGAGGATGATTGCCCTATGAACCTTGAATTCAAGTGGAAGAAGTGGGCTATGCGCGCCGCGCTGGTAGCCTTGGCGGTGCTGGCCGTGCAATTCGCGGTGGCCTGGGCGCAGACGCCGGCCCCGAAACCCGCCGCTCCGGCCGCGGCGGCCCCCGCGGCGCCTCCCCCGCCCGCGGGCGACCCGGCGGGTGCGAATGCGGACGGGCCCCTGTACGCGCCCAACAGCTACCTGTCGGGTTGGGGCACCGGCGTCTCGCAAAAGCCGGATGGCTCGGACTGGAAGGCTTACAAGAACCCGGCTAATCCGACCACGGTCGAGCTCAGCAAGAACGTGGCCAAGGCGTTCTACTCGATCAATTTCGTCTGGACGCTGGTCTGCGGATTCCTCGTCATGTTCATGCAGGCGGGCTTCGCGATGGTGGAGACCGGCTTGATCCGGGCGAAGAACGTATCGCACACCATCGCCATGAACTTCATGGTGTACGGGCTCGGGATGACGGGCTTCTTCGTGATGGGTTTCGCGCTGTTGTGCGGCGGCGCCGCGGGCTCGCCCATCGGGGCTCCCGGGCCGCTCGGTTCGATTCCCGTGCTCGGCGACATGTTCAGCATCAAGCTTGGCGGCTTCGACTGGGGTTTGTTCGGAACGACGGGCTTCTTCCTCTCCGGCAAGAGCTATGACGCCGCGGCCGTCGTTTGGTTCCTGTTCATGATGGTGTTCATGGACACGACGGCCACCATTCCCACGGGGGCCCTGGCCGAGCGCTGGAAATTCTCCAGTTTCTTCATATTCAGCTTTTTCATCGGCGCCATCATCTACCCGATCTACGGCAACTGGCTCTGGGGCGGCGGCTGGCTGGCCGAGCTGGGGCTGGGCGCCGGATTGGCGCATGGCGCCGTGGACTACGCGGGCTCGTCGGTCGTGCACCTGCAAGGGGGTGCGCTCGCCTTCATCCTCGCGCTACTCATCGGACCCCGCATCGGCAAGTACGACGCCAACGGGCGACCGAAGCCGATCCCGGCCCACAATATTCCGATGGCGGTCATCGGAACGTTCATCCTCGCCTTCGGCTGGTTCGGCTTCAATGCCGGATCCTCCCTGGCGGGCACGGACGGCCGGATCGGCATCATCGCCACCAACACCATGCTGGCCTCGGCCTCAGGCGCCATCTTCGCCACCTTGTACCACTGGTGGTTCCACAAGAAGCCGGACGTCACGTTCATGTGCAACGGCATGCTCGCGGGCCTGGTGGCGATCACGGCGCCCTGCGCCTTCGTCGCTCCCTGGGCGGCGTTCCTGATCGGCGCCGTGGCCGGCGTGCTGGTGGTGATGAGCGTGTACTTCATCGACCGCAAGGGCATCGACGACCCGGTCGGCGCCATCAGCGTGCACGGCGTGAACGGGGTCTGGGGCATCTGGTCCCTGGGATTGTTCGCGGACGGTACCTACGGCCAGGGCTGGAACGGCGTCGGGTTCAACGAGTAC
>JBGOTW010000231.1:0-6929 GCA_041476685.1 bacterium
CAAGCTCGTCGTCGTGGACTTCAACCCCCAGGTGCACGAGAAGCTCCAGGCCATCGGAGTCAAGGTCATCTACGGCGATATCAGCCAGTTCGAGACGCTGAATCAGGCGGGGATCAACGGGGCGAAAGTGGTGATTTCCACGGTGCCCGATTCAGTGCTGCGCGGCACCGACAATGTCCGGCTCATCAAGCAGATCCAGCGGCTATGCCCGAAAGCCAGGATCATCGTCACGGCGGAAAGCCCGCAGCGGGCGATCAAGATGTACGAGGAGGGCGCGGACTATGTGCTCCTGCCGCGCGTCGAGGCGGCCAAGCATCTGATCCCGATCATTGACGGGCTGCGCGGGGGCGGGCTCGTGGACTTGAGGTTGATGGAGGTATTCGCCCTGCGCGAGCGCAAAGAGGTCATCAACTAGGCTCGGATTCCTCTGAAGGCGGGCCCTGCAGCAGCCGGGCCTTATCCCCGGACCCCGGCGCGACCCGGCTCGGGATCACGCCGGGGCGCCCCGCTGAGTCGCGCCGGAACCGGCGCAGCCGGGCAGGCCCATTCCAGCAGCCCGCCAACCATTGACCCGCATCAAATCCGAAAGGCGGAAAGCGGTTATCATTGGCGAAGAAGGAGGCAGCCAAATGGGGTGCTCCCTTCCGCTGCCGGGACATTGCGGAGCCAGGAGCGTACGAGGGCCCGGTGGCCGCGCCCCCTTGGGGCGACCAAAGGCTTGACCTGATTGTTCAGTTGCGAATAAGGTGCGGAAAATTTCCCAATATTCACGCTGCGCTGATCCGGTTCTCAAGTAACGGCGCAAAGGTGACGCGGCGGCAGGAATGACCGCCCGCGTGTCATGCCGGAGCCGGGATCGCAGGGCGGATCGCGCGCATCGAGCGCAGTGTTTTCAGACGAGGACGTGATTATGCGGACCATGAGATTGCTGTTGCTGGCCTTGGGCCTGCTGGTCGGGCTGGCGGTGGGCGTCGCCCAGGCGGCCCCGATCGAGATCAATTGGTGGCACGCCATGACGGGTGTCAACAAGGATCGGATCGAAAAGTTCGCTGCCGACTTCAACGCGTCGCAATCCAAGTACCATGTCACCGCATCGGCCAAGGGCTCATACACCGAGACCATGAATGCGGTCATTGCGGCGTTCCGGGCGAATCAGCAGCCCGATATCGTGCAGGTGTTCGAGGTGGGAACGCAGAGCATGATGATGTCGGGTGCAATCTATCCCGTCTATCAGTTGATGGCAGACACTGGACACAAGATAGACTGGTCGGGATTCATCCAGCCGGTGCTCAGCTATTACTTCACAACGGACAACCACTTGCTGTCGCTGCCGTTCAACTCCTCCACGCCGATCCTGTATTACAACAAGGACGCCTTCGCGAAAGCCGGCCTGACCGCTCCGCCCAAGACGTGGCAGCAGATGGACGAGTACGTGAAGAAATTGACCGCCTCGGGCCAGAAATGCGCGTACACCACGTCCTGGCAGACCTGGGTGCATCTGGAGAACTACACGGCCCTGCACGGGTTGTGGTTCGCCACCGAAGACAATGGCTTCAAGAGCCTGGACGCCAACTTGCAATTCAATCAGCCACTGGTGGTCAAGCACTTCGAACTGTTGCAACGCTGGATCAAGGAAGGCGCGATGACCTATGAAGGCCGGGGTGGCACGCCTGATCCCGCCTTCTCCAGCGGCAAGTGCGCCATGCAAACCGGTTCTTCGGCGCTGTTCGGCAACTACACCCTGAATTCCAAATTCAATTGGGGTGCCGCTCCCCTTCCGATCGAGGCCGGCTATCCGGTCCGCAACAGCACTATTGGCGGCGCCACCCTGTGGGTGCTGAAAGGCCACTCCAAGGCGGAAAACGAGGGTACGGCGGAGTTCTTGAACTATCTGGCCTCGGTGCCGGTACAGGTGTTCTGGCACGAGGCAACCGGGTATGTGCCCATCACCATGGCAGCCTACCGCAAGGCCAAGGCGGACGGGTACTACAAGGCGAATCCGGTGCAGGAGATCGCGATCGAGCAGCTGACGCGCGTCCAACCCACGCCCGTATCGCGGGGACTGCGCCTGGGCAACCTGGTGCAAATCAGGGATGTGATGGACGAGGAGAGCGAAAACATCTGGTCGGGAAAGAAGACCGCCCAACAGGGCCTTGACGACATGGTGCGGCGGGGCAATGACTTGTTGCGGCAGTTCCAGCAAATGCAGAAACAATAGCGGGACTTCCTGAGGACAGCGCTCCGCTTCCGCCAGCGGCGGGTGCGGGGCGCTTTCTTGGCAGCATCCATGATCAAGCGCGTCATCTACCGGAACCGGCTGTTGCCCTATCTGCTTTTGCTGCCCCAGCTCTTCATCATCGGCATCTTCTTCTACGGCCCGGCCACCGAAGCGATCCTGAATTCGTTCCTGCTCACCAATCCCTTTGGCCTGGGGTGGAAGTTCGTTTGGCTGGACAATTTCATCTACTTGTTCCGCAGGCCCGAGTACCTGAATTCATTGGTGATCACCATCATCTTCTGCGTCGCAGTGATGGTGGTGTCCCTCGGGTTCGGTCTTCTCTTTGCGTTGGGCACCCACCGGATCAAGTTCGGTTCAGGATTCTACAAGTCTTTCCTGATCTTTCCCTATGCGGTAGCCCCGGTGCTCTCCGGCGTGCTTTGGCTGTTCATCTTCCACCCGACCATGGGCGTGGCGTCCTATTTGATCCGTTCCTTTGGAGTCATCTGGAATCCCCTCCTCGACGGCACACAGGCGATGATCCTGGTAGTGCTGGCGGCGTCGTGGAAGCAGATCAGCTACAACTACATTTTCTTCCTGGCCGGTCTGCAGGCGATCCCGTTAGGGGTGCTTGAGGCGGCGTCGGTGGACGGTGCCAACGCGTATCGCAAATTCAGGTCTATTGTTTTTCCGCTGCTCACGCCGACCATGTTCTTCCTCATGGTGGTGAACGTGACTTACGCGTTCTTCGATACCTTTGCGATCATTCACGCCGTCACCCACGGCGGTCCCGGGCAATCCACGAATATCCTGGTCTACAAGGTCTACGCCGACGGCTTCATCGGCCTGAACCTGGGTTCGTCCTCGGCGCAGTCCCTCGTGATCATGGTCATCGTAATCGGTCTCACGGTAGTCCAGTTCCGTTACATCGAAACCAAGGTTCAATACGAGATGACGTGAGATGGTCCAACGCAGCCCCGTTTTCGACGTCTTCACGCACCTGCTGCTGATCCTCGCGATCGCACTGGTCGGTTTTCCGATCTACTATGCGTTCGTGGCCAGCACGCTGACATTGGACCAGGTTTCCCAGGTGCCGATGCCCCTGGTTCCGAGCAGTCACATGGTGGAAAATTTCCAGGACGCCGCGCGTCGGGGGCAATTGATCCGCGTGCTCGGCAACACCTTCGTGGTCGCAATCACCGTGGCGGTCGGCAAGATCGCCATCTCGATCTTGTCGGCTTTCTCGGTGACCTATTTCCGCTACCGGTTGCGCATGGCCGCATTCTGGCTGATCTTCGTCACGTTGATGCTTCCGGTCGAGGTGCGCATTGTCCCCACCTACGACGTGGCGGCGAATCTGCTGACGCCGGTGAATTGGTTCGAGAAACTTCTGTTCATCCCGGAAATCTCGGCGTGGCTGGGCCACCCGCTGCAGTTCACGCTGAAATTGAACACGCTGAATACGTTTCCGGGCCTGATTCTGCCCCTGGTGGCGTCCGCAACCGCGACGTTCGTGTTCCGCCAGTTCTTCCTGACCATTCCCGACGAATTGTGCGAGCAGGCCAAGATCGATGGCGCCGGTCCGATGCGTTTCTTCTGGTCGATCATGGTGCCCATGTCCCGCACCAACATGGCTGCGCTGGTGGTGATTCTGTTTGTCTATGGCTGGAACCAGTACCTGTGGCCGCTCCTGGTGACCACCGATCCGACAATGAACACGGCCATGATCATGCTGCGGCAGATGATGCCCGGGGACAATGACCCGCAGACCTGGAACCTGGTGATGGCCTCCGCGCTCATGGTGCTCGTACCCCCGGCCGTCGTAGTGATGGTCATGCAACGCTGGTTCGTCAAGGGCCTGATCGAAGGGGAGAAATAGGCTTCGCGCCCTCACTGTGCCGTGTAGCCGCCGTCCACGGCCAGCTCGCTCCCGGTGATGAACGACGCGTCGTCGGAGGCCAGGAACGCAATGGCGTTGGCCACCTCCTCGGGCTTGCCCATGCGGCCCAGCGGGTACAGCGCGTACATGACCTTGCGCGCGCCTGCCTCGTCCTTGGCTTGGCCCCGCTCGATGATCCGGCTCAGTCCCCGCCGTCCCATGTCCGTCTCGATGTGGCCGGGATGCACGGAATTCACGCGCACCCGGTAGCCGCGCCGCGCGAACTCCAGTGCCGTGGACTTGGTGTACAGGCGCACGGCGCCCTTGGTCATGCAGTAGGCGGACACGCCCTCGCTGCCGACCAGCCCGTAGATGGACGACAGGTTCACGATGGCCGAGCCGCCCGCCCAGCGCTGCGCGCCCTCGCGCAACAGCGTCAGGCACGTCTTGGTCCCGAGGAACACCCCGTCCACGTTGACCGCCTCGATGCGCCGCCAGTCCTCCAGCGTCAGCTCCTCGGTGCCCGCGCCCAGCGCGATCCCGGCGTTGTTGACCAGAATGTCCAGGCCGCCGAAGCGCGAACGGGCGAACTCGACGGCGGCCTGCCAGTCGGTCTCGCGCGTGACGTCCAGCCGCAGATAGACGGCCTGTCCGCCCGCGGCAGTGAGGGCTTCGGCCGTGCGCCGTCCCTCCGCCTCGAGCACGTCCCCCAGGATCACGCGCGCTCCGCCCTGGATCAGGCACTGGGCCACCGCCGCACCGATGCCGCGCGCCCCGCCGCTGATCAGTGCCGTCCGTCCGTCAACCCGATTCATACGCCTCCCCGTTGGGTGTGCCGTCACGTAGGTGTGCGGTTGCGGGCGCTGGCGGCCGATGCGCCGCCGGCCCGTGTGTGGATCAATCGGACGGATGCGCCCGCTGCCGCGCTTGCTCCCGGTAGCGCGCCCGGATCCGCAGCAGATCCGCGTCATAGCGTCCCGCGCGGAAATCCGGAAAGGTCCAGGGCAGCGGATGCAGCCGGCCCCGCTCGAAGGTGAGCTGGATGTCGAGCCAGACGTCCCGCTCCAGATAGATCTTGTTTCCCCGGCCCTTGAACGACGCCAGCGTCACCTTGAACGCATCGAGGTAGCCCACGTCAAGGTTGACCCGGCGCCGGCCGTCAGCGCTCAGCATCCGCTCGATGTCCCGCGTGGCCCACTTGGCCGCGACGATGTAGGGCGGGGGTACGAGCTCGGCGAGGCCGACGAATGTGCGTAGCAACCCCCGTCCCATTTCCGGCGCGTAGTAGTCCGTGTGGTCGAAGGGCACGGGCACACCGCGCACATCCACCGGCCCGAAGCGCGTCTCCAGTGCCTCCAGCGCCCGCGCCAGCGGTGCCTCGTCGGCGAAGAGCGCGGCCACGTAAAGCTTGACGGGATTCATCGCCGTCCCCGGGGCGGGCTGTCGGCAGGGAGCCTCGCTGGCGCGCGCCGGGCCACGGGCGCTGCGCGGCGCGATCTGGTCTTGCCGGGCGTGGCGGCCCGTGGCCGAGCCCACAGCTCGGCACACGGCAGGCCTTCGCTCGTCCGCGTGCGCCGCTAGCCGGCCGGCCGGCGCTTGCCCAGCGCTTCCGGATTCAGCACCCGCTGCGGCGCGCCGCGCAGGTACGCAAGGATATTTTCCAGCGTTTCGCCGTAGAACCCGCGATAGACCTCCTGCGTCACGTAGCCCAGGTGGGGTGTCAGCACCACGTTGTCCAGCTTCAGCAAGGGATGGTCCGCGGGCAGCGGCTCGCGGTCGAACACGTCCAGCGCCGCCCCGGCAATGCGCCGCTCGCGCAGCACGTTCAGCAGGGCGGCCTCGTCCACGATCGGCCCGCGCGAGGTATTGACCAGCAGCGCCGTGGGCTTGAGCAGGGCCAGCTGCGCCGCCCCCAGCATGCCGCGCGTGCGCGGGCTGAGGCGGGTGTGAATCGTCACGATGTCCGAGTCGCGCAGAAGCTGCTCCAGGCCCACCCGCTCCGCGTCGCACTCCTGCGCCCGCTCCGGCGTGAGATTCGCGCTCCAGGCCAGCACGCGCATGCGGAAAGCGTGGGCGACGCGGGCGAGCCGCCCGCCGATCTGGCCCAGGCCGATGATCCCCAGCGCGCGCCCGTTCAATTCGATGCCGACGGTGGACTGCCACATGCCCTGCCGCAGCGCGTGATGCTCCTGGGGTATGTGGCGCGCCAGCCCGAGGATCAGGCCCCAGGTCAGCTCCATCGTGGAATAGGACCCGCCCGTGGTGGAGCACACCGCGATCCCCAGGCGCGTGGCCGCCTCCATGTCGATCGCGGCGTTGCGCGGGCCGGTCGAGGCCAGCAGCTTCAGCCGCGGCAGCCGCTCCAGCAGGTGCGCCGGAAACGGAGTCCGTTCGCGCAGGGCCATCACGATCTCGCAGTCCGCGAGACGCCGCACGAGGGCGTCCTCGTCTTCGAGGTGGTCGTGATAGACCAGCAGCTCGCAGTCCGCCGGCAGGCGGCTCCAATCCGCCGCTCCGCGCGCGGCGCGCTGGTAATCGTTGAGCAGCGCAATCTTCATGCGGGATACCTTTCGCTTGTCACTATGGACACCCCGGCACCCCCACCCCGAGGCGGCACCCGCCTACGCATACGCGAAATGACCGCCGGATCACAAATGGGGGCGGGACGAGAAGTGGCCGCAGTGGCTGCAGGTGCTACGGACCGCCCGGCCGGACGCGTGACGCGCGCGCCCCGGGCCCGTTTCACGTGGAACGAGGGAACGGCGGTTGGGCTGCGCGGACTGTGGGGCTGCGCGGACTGTGGGGCTGCGCGGACTGTGGGGCTGCGCGGAC
>JBGOTW010000232.1:0-6906 GCA_041476685.1 bacterium
ATGAGGCGAAGAAGCTGCTGGCCGAGGCGGGGTATCCGGACGGATTCGAAGTCGGCTTCGACTGCCCGAACGACCGCTATGTGAACGACGCCCAGATTTGCCAGGCCGTGGCGTCCATGTGGGCGAAGATCGGGATCAAGGCCAACCTGAACGCGCAGACCAAGGGTCTTCACTTCGGCAAGATCGGGCGGTTGGAAACCTCACTGTACATGCTGGGCTGGGCACCCAATACCATTGACGGGCAGAACGTGCTGGACAACCTGCTCGTCACGCGCAACGACGCGACGGGTTTCGGCCGCTTCAACTACGGCCGGTACTCCAACAAGGAGATGGACGCGCTCGCGGCCCAGTCTCGCGGCGAACTCGATCTCGACAGGCGCACGAAGATCCTCCAACAGGCGCTCAATCTCGCCCACAGCGACGTGGGCACGATCCCGCTGCACTACCAGCAGGTGATCTGGGTCGCGGGGCCGAAAGTCGAGCTGACCCAACGGGCCGACAACTGGTTCGTCTGGTCTTGGGTGAATCTCAAGTAGTCTCGCCCGGTCGAAGCTGCGCGCCATGGGCGGCCGGGCTCGGCCCGGCCGCCCGTTCCCGGACCCCTCATGCTCTCCTACCTCGCCGAACGGTTGTTCCAATCCGTTCTGGTGCTGCTGTTCATCACCCTGGTCGGCTTCGTCCTGTTCCGCTACGTGGGGGACCCCGTGCTGAACATGGTGGGCCAGGACACGACGGAGAAGGAGATCGCCGAGATCCGGCAGGACCTCGGGCTCAACGATTCGGTCGTGGTGCAGTTCGCCAGGTATCTGGGCCGCGCGGCGCACGGCCAGTTCGGCAAGTCGTTTCGGCACGGCCGGCCCGTGCTCGACTTGTTCGTCGAGCGCTTTCCCGCGACGATGGAGCTGGCGACCGTGAGCACGGTGCTGAGCCTGGCCCTGGCGATCCCGATGGGGGTCTTCACGGGCATCCGGCCCAACCACTGGCTGTCCCAGTTCATGCTGAGCTTCTCGTTGATCGGCGTGAGCCTGCCGACCTTCCTGATCGGAATCCTGCTGATCCTGGCGTTCTCCGTCCTGCTGCCGTGGCTGCCTTCCTTCGGGCGGGGTCAGGTCATCCCGCTCGGATTCTGGACGACAGGACTGCTGTCCGCGGACGGCTGGAGGCACATCATCCTGCCGGCCATCACGCTCGGGCTTTTCCAGCTCACGCTCATCATGCGCCTGGTGCGCTCGGAGATGCTGGAGGTGCTGCGCACGGACTACGTCAAATTCGCGCGCGCGCGGGGCATCCCGTCCCGCACCATCTACTTCAGCCACGCCCTGCGCAACACGATGATCCCGGTCGTCACCATCACCGGACTCCAGCTCGGCGGCATCCTCGCCTTCGCCATCATCACCGAGACGGTGTTCCAGTGGCCGGGGATGGGCCTGCTGTTCCTCCAGGCGCTGAGCGTGGCGGATCTGCCGGTCATGTCCGGATACCTGATCATCGTGGGCGTGATCTTCGTCAGCATCAACCTGACGGTGGACCTGCTGTACCTGGTGATCGATCCGCGCCTGCGCGAGGGCGTGCGGGGACACGCATAAGGAGCCGGGCGTCCGATGGCCACATGGAAGCGGATCCTCGATTCCGACGCGCTGGATTCGTTCCGGCGCTCGCCCACGCGGGTGGCGATGAGCATGGTGCTCGTGGTGATCCTCGCCCTGTGCCTATTCGCGACCTGGGTGGCCCCGACCAATCCGTACAAGATCGAGACCCTCAGCCTGCTCGACGCGCAACTGCCCCCGCGCTGGCTGGATAAGGGGGACCCGCGCTTCGCGTTCGGGACGGACGAGCAGGGCCGCGACATCTACTCCACGATCCTGTTCGGCACGCGCATCTCGATCGTGGTCGGAGTGTGCTCGGTGCTGCTGGCGCTGGTGCTGGGCGTGGGACTGGGCCTGGTGTCCGGCTATTTCGGCGGCTGGACCGATGCGATCGTCATGCGCATTGCCGAGGTGCAGCTCGCCTTTCCCGCCATCCTGCTGGCGCTGATGATCAATGGCGTGGTGCGCGCGGTGATCAGCAAGCAGGCCATCACGGCCTGGGCCGTGCCCGTGCTGATCCTGTCCATCGGGCTCGCGGGCTGGGTGCAGTACGCGCGTACCGTGCGCGGCATGACGCTGGTGGAGCGGCGTCGCGAATACGTCCAGGCGGCCCAGCTCGTCGGCGCTTCCCGCGGGTCAATCCTGTTCCTGCACATCCTGCCCAACGTGCTTGTCCCCGTCTTCGTCATCGCCACCATCCACCTGGCCGTCGCCATCATCACCGAGGCGACGCTGAGCTTCCTTGGTGTCGGCACCCCCATCACCGAGCCGTCGCTGGGGGCGCTGATTCGCGCGGGCAACGACTACCTGTTCTCCGGCCAGTGGTGGCAGGTGATCTTTCCCGGGATCACGCTGGTGCTCGTGGTGCTGGCGGTGAACCTGCTCGGGGACTGGCTGCGCGACTATTTCAACCCGAAGCTGCGCTAGCCCTTGGCACCGCGTTCCGCCGCGGTACCGAATCGCACTCCAGGCACCCATGCGCCAGCGCAAAAGCCATTCCCCCTCTGCCGCAGCCAAGCCTGCGGCCCAGGCTGCGCCCCCCCGGTCGTCCCTGTCGTCGGCGCGGTCCGCGGCGCAACCCTCCGCCGCCGCGCCCCTGCTGTCCGTTCGCAACCTGCGTGTGGAGATTCCCCACCGGCGGGGCGCGGTCACCGCGCTGCATGACGTCAGTTTCGACGTGGCCAGAGGCGAGATTCTCGGTGTGGTCGGAGAATCGGGCGCGGGAAAGTCGCTCACCGGGCAGGCCATCATCGGGTTGCTCGAGCCCCCGCTGCGGATCTCCGGCGGGCAGATCCTGTTCGACGGGCAGGACCTGTGCACGTTCGACCGCGCGCGGATGCGCGGGATGCGTGGCAAGGAGATCGGGGCCATCTTCCAGGATCCGCTCACCTCGCTCAATCCGCTCTTCACCATCGGCGAGATGCTGATGGAGACGCTCACCACGCACCTGCCCCTCTCCCCCACGCAGGCGCGGGAGCGGGCGCTGGCCATGCTGGCCGAAGTCGGCATCCCCTCCCCGCAGGAGCGCTTCGGCCACTATCCACACCAATTCTCCGGCGGCATGCGCCAGCGCGTCGTCATCGCGCTTGCCCTATGCACCAACCCGCGCCTCGTCATCGCCGACGAGCCGACGACGGCGCTCGACGTATCCGTGCAGGCGCAGATCATCTCGCTGCTCAAGCGGCTGAGCCGCGAACATGGCACGACTGTCATCCTCATCACCCACGATATGGGCGTGATCGCCGAGACGGCGCATCGCGTGTGCGTGATGTACGCGGGACGGGTGGTGGAGATCGGCCCGGTGCGCGACCTCGTTTCCGCGCCGCAGCACCCATACTCCCAGGGCCTGCTGCAATCCATTCCCCGCATGGGGGCGGTTCTGGAGCGCCTGCCGCAGATCGAGGGCACGATGCCGCGTCCTGGCGGCATTCCCCCGGGCTGCGCGTTCCATCCGCGCTGCCCGCGGCGCTTCGCCCCGTGCGACCAGATCGTGCCGCCGCCGCTTCCCGTGGCGCCCGGACATGTCGCCGCCTGCCACCTCTTCTCCGGCGCCTCCGCACCGGGAGGCGGGCCATGATCCGGGTGGAGGGCCTCAAGCGGCATTTCGACGTGACCGGCGGCTGGCTGGCGCGCGTGCTGGACCGTCGGCCGCCGCAAGTCGTGCGCGCGGTGGACGGCGTGTCCTTCGCCCTCGAGCGCGGCGAGACGCTCTCGCTGGTGGGAGAGTCCGGCTCGGGGAAGTCCACGGTCGGTCGCATGATCGTGGGACTGGAGTGGCCCGACGCGGGCCGCATCGTCTTCGACGGGCAGGACCTGACGCGGCTGAGCCCGGCCGCCGCGCGGCGGCAGCGGCGCCGCATGCAAATGATCTTCCAGGACCCCTTCGCCTCGCTCAACCCGCGCTGGCGCGTGAAGAGCCTGGTGGCCGAGGGGCTGCGGGAGGGGAACAGGGCCGACCGAGGCGCCGAGGTGGGCCGGCTGCTGCGGCAGGTGGGGCTGAACGAGAAGGACGGGGACAAGTACCCGCACGAGTTCTCCGGCGGCCAGCGCCAGCGCATTTGCATCGCCCGCGCCCTGGCCAGCCGCCCCGAGTTCCTCGTCTGCGACGAGCCGACGTCCGCCCTCGACGTCTCCGTGCAGGCGCAAATCCTGAACCTGATGCGCGACCTGCAGCGGCAGCTCCACCTGACCTACCTGTTCATCTCCCACAACCTGGCGGTGGTCTATCACGTCTCCACGCGCGTCGGCGTGCTCTACCTGGGCCGGCTGTGCGAGATCGGCGCGCGGGACCGCATCTTCAATCGCCCGCTCCATCCCTACACGCGCATGCTGCTCGACAGCATCCCAGACGTCACGCTGTCCGGCCGACCGCGTACCCCGGTGCAGGGCGAAGTGCCCAGTCCCATCAACCCGCCGCCCGGCTGCGCGTTCCATCCGCGCTGCCCGCTCGCCAACGACCGCTGCCGCTCGGAGCGGCCCGAGCTGCGCCCGCTGCCCGACGGGTCCGCCGTCGCCTGCCATGCCGTGGAGGAAGGGCGCAGCGCCTGACGCGGGCGGAGGGGCGCCTAAGCAGGGCTTTGCCGCTCGCGCTCTGCGCACGGGAAACCCTTTCCCCGCTCTCAATGCCCGTTTGGATGGTCGCCGCACCTGGGCGACAGCCCGCTTCCCGATCCGGGGCGTCTCTTCCTACGCCGCCTCGTCTGTCACCCGCCGGCCCCGCTTGAACACGGCCCGGTGGTGCTCCGTGCGCGCCGCGCGCGTGATGTCCTGGAGCGGGTTGCCCTGCACGACGAGCAGATCCGCCTCGCTGCCCGGCTGGATCCGCCCTTGCAGCGGCAGCTCGAGCAGGTCCGCCCCATGGAGCGTGCCGGCCAGCAGGGCGTCCCGGGCGGGAATCCCCACTTCCACCATGTATTCCAGCTCCAGCGCGTTGCGCCCGTGCAAGTTGTATGGCGTGCCGGCGTCGGTGCCCAACGCGATGCGTCCGCCGGCGCGGTGATACATGCGGATGGACTCGCGGTGCCGCTCGCCCACCCGCGACGCCTTCTCGACGACGTAGGCGGGAATCCCCGCGGCCGTGTTGGCGAGGATGTTGTTCAGGGCCGCCAGGGTGGGCACGAGCGTCGTGCGGCGCTGGAGCATCTCCCGCACGCACTCGTCGGTCATGAAGATGCCGTGCTCGATCGAGTCCACGCCGCCGCGCACGGCGTTGAGGATGCCCTCGGACCCTTGCGCGTGGCTGGCGGACTTGCGGTGGAAGCGCTTGCCCTCGGCGATCCCGGCGGCCATTTCCTCCGCGGAATAGTGGGCGTCCTCCGGATTGACGCCCGGCGTCATCACCCCGCCGGTGGCCATGATCTTGACTTGGTCGCAGCCGGCGTGGATCTGCTCGCGCACCGCCCGCACCACGTCGTCCCGGCCGTCGGCGACGCGGGCGATGTAGTTGCCGTGGCCCCCCGTCATGCAGATCATCCGCCCCACGGCGCGGATGGTGGGGCCGGAAAACGTGCCGCGCTGGATCGCGTCGCGCACGGCGAATTCGAGATAGTCCTTCCCGCCGCAATCGCGCACGGCCGTGATCCCGCCCCGCAGCGAGACCTGCGCGTTGCGTAGGGCCTTGAGCGTGATGGCGCCGTCCGACAGCTCGCCCAGCACCGGCCGCGGATTGGCCTCGCCCCCGTAGACCAGGTGCACGTGGCAGTCGATCAGGCCCGGCAGCACCGTGCAACCCTTCGCGTCGAACACCGTGCCGGAAAATCCGGCAAACTCCGCGGCCCGCGCCACGGCCTTGATCTTTCCGTCCTCGACAAGGACGCCGTGATCGGGAAGAATCCGTCCCGTGGGGTCGAAGACGTCGCCGCCGGCAAGCAACATGGGCATCCGTTCTCCTTAGGTGAACGCAAGCAGCAGGACCGGGCCGGCGCGAGGCAAAGCTAGCCCTGCACGCGCAGGGGCGTCCCCCGCTCGCGGATCAGTCCCGGCCGGCCCTCCAGCAGGAGGCGGCAGGTCCATAGGTCCGCCTCGTTGAGTGCTTCCAGCGGCACGACCGCGCCGCCTTCCCACGCCGCCAGGGGCAGCCCGTCGCGGAAAACGATGCGGTTCCCGCTCAGGGCCGGCACCCGCCGCGCGCCGACGACGATGCCCGCCAGGTTGAGCGGGTCGGCGGCGCTCACGGCGATCAGGTCGCCCGCAGGGGCGACGCGGCGCAGCTCGCGCAGGGCCGTCACCGCTTCGGGCAGCGCGAACTGCTCCCCGGTGACGCCCGTGATGAAGTGCCCGCCCCGGATCAGGCCGCGCGCCTCCAGGCGCCGCAGCACGCGCACCAGGTCGCCCCAGGCCGGGCTGAGCCGCTCGCGCTCCAGCAGCCGCCGGAACAGCACGCCGTAGCGGCGCAGCAGCGTCTGCGCGAGCGCCTCCGCATCCTCGTCCCGCAGCCGCGCGGGCACCTGGTTCCTTGCTTCCCCGTCCCGCCCCGGCCTACGAAGTAGCGCCCAGCGGCCGGCGGCTTCCATGGGCCCGTTCCACTGCAGTCCCGGCCGCACCGGGGCGCGGCGCGCCGCCGGCGTGAGCAGCGCGCGCAGGCCCGCGAAGCCGTCGGCTGTGGCCAGGCCCAGGTACACCAGTTCCCCCAGCGCCTCCTCGGCTTGGGTCGGCAGCAGCCCCGTGCCGGCCACGATGTCGCTGAAGAAGGAGGCCCCGTGGGCCGCAAGCCAGGTCTGTACGTCACCCGCGGCACTGGACAGGCCGCCCGGTTCGGAGTTCGTGTCTTCCGCGGCAGACGGCGGAGCGGGTTGCACGCGTGCCGGCAGGGCGGCCACTG
>JBGOTW010000233.1:0-6905 GCA_041476685.1 bacterium
ATGTGGGAGCCGATCCCGCCCGTCTCCGGATCCCACAGCGCCTCGTTCAGGCGCGGATGCAGGTTGGAGAAGCGGCGCAGGATGTCGGACACGGTATCCCCCGGGCGGGCCTCGACCTCGAATTCCTGCTGCCCGCCCCGGCTCTCGTTCACCATCTCGTTCACGTAGGAGATCGTCTCGACGATCACGCGGAACGGTGCGGCGGTGGGGCGGGGCGCCGCCTTGGCGGCTGGGGTGGTCATGCGGCATTCCTCGTCATGCGGCGTCCCGCGGTGGGAATCCCCGTGGGCGTCAGCCCCAGAGGTCCCGGGCGACGTTGTCCAGGCCCAGGGATTTGAGCAGGTCCATCTTCGGCCGCCCGGTGGTGCGGTCGTAGCCGACGCGCTCGTACCAGGAGGCTACCATGGATTCCCACTGGTCGGCGACGGAGACGCCCTTCATCGGGCCGTCCACCGGCGTCGAGCCGTAGCGCTTGGAGGGCTTCTCCAGCTCCGGGCCGATGCCGCAGCGCAGGTTGAACGCGCGCAGCAGGCACGCCGTGCGCCGCCCGAAGCGCAACGCCTCGTCCACCGAGTAGTCCCAGCCGGTGGCCGCGCTGATGGCCAGGCAGAGGTTCTTGAGGGTGGTGCGCGTGGTGAAGATGCAGGTGCCGAGCGAGTCCTCGAAGTGCCGCCGGCCCAGCATGCCGGCGACGATCTTGACCACGTCGTCGGCGCCCACCGGATTGAAGCGCGCGGGCAGGCCCAGCTCGCCCGGCTCGACCGACTGCCCGGACTCCAGCGTGCCGGTGCTGCTGACGCAGGTGTCGAGCATCTCCTCCCAGCGCCCGCGGTGGTCGTGGCCGCGGGGCTGCGCGCCCTTGAGGGTGTAGATGGCGCAGTCCGCGGCCGGGCCGCCGACCTGCTCCGAGGCGCGCTTGACGCCCTCGGCGAGCAGGTTGCCGATCCAGCCTTCGCGGCGGATGAGCTTCTGCAGGAGCGCGTTGGCCGCGTTCACGTCGCCCCACTTGGGCTCGATGCCGTCGAGCTGCTGCTTGGTGAGGTAGCCCTTCTCGAAGCACTCGATCACCCAGCCCATCAGCCAGCCGAACTCGTTCAGGTCCACCACGGCGCGGTCCAGCTGCGTGTTGAGCCAGGCGATGTCGTTGGGGTTGGTCGCCCCCATCGCCCAGCCGCAGGACCAGCCCTCGTACTCCGGCTCGTCCACGATCGCGCCCTGGTGCTCGCCCTTGCCCAGCACGACCTGGTGGCAGTGGTGCATGCCGCAGGCGTTGCACTGGTGGCCGCGGTGGTCGAAGCCGTCGCGCAGGGCCTGGCCCTCCCACTGCGGTTTGGCCACGCTTTCCGGCCAGAGGTTGGTGGTGTAGTTGCGGATGGGCAGCACGCCGATCTTGCTCAGGTTGGAGACGCCGGAGAGCGTGCCGAGCTTGTACAGGTTCTGCGTGGTCGGATCGGTGCGCAGGCCGTGGGCGATCGTGTCGGCGGTGGAGTACAGGCCCTTCGCGTCGGCCACGGGCAGGGCCTTGTCGCCGCGCACGATGGCGATGGCCTTCACGTTCTTCGAGCCCAGCACCGCGCCGCAGCCGTTCTTGCTGGCGACGTGGCCGTAGTCGCCCTGGATGGCGGCGAAGCGCACGCGGTTCTCCCCGGCGATCCCGGCGGTATAGACGCTGAGCTGGTGGCCCTTGTAGCCCAGCTCGCCGTGCAGCGCGTCCTGGGTCTCCCAGCTGTCCTTGCCGAGCAGGTGCTTCGCGTCGCGCAGCTCGACGGTGTCGTTGTGGATGAACAGGTACACCCACTTGGGCGCCTTGCCCTGCAGCACGATGGCGTCGTAGCCGGAATACTTCAGGCTGGTGCCGAAGAAGCCGTTGGCCTGGGTGGACGTGGCGCCGTTGGTCATGGCGCCGCGGGTGATGACGGTCAGCCCGCCGCTGCCCCAGACGGGCAGGCCGGCGAGCACGCCCGTGGCGAGCACGAGGCGGTTCTCCGGATGGTCCCAGCCGACTTCCGGCGGCACTTCCTCGTAGATGATCTTGGCGCCCAGGCCGACGCCGCCCAGGTATTCGCGGTAGTCGCGCTCGCTGGGCTGGTCGGTCCAGATCTTGCCCGTGGTGAGGTTGACGCGCAGGATCTTGCCTGCGAAACCGCCTGCGACTCCGCTGCGGGCTCGGCTCGCAAGCGATGCCTGGGTGGCGCTCATGGGGATTCCTTGGCTGGGTCGGTGCAGGGCCGGGCCGCCCGGAGGTCGGACGGGCCCGGCGCTTCCCCCTCCGGCCGGCACCGGCGGGGCGCGCATCTGGTATGCTGGGAAGTAACTATGGGACAGACGCAAGACTTGTCAAGGCGGGCGAAGCGAACGGCTGCGGCGGCCGCCGCTAGGGCCGCCGGGAGGGCCGCCGACAGCGGAGCGCCGGCGGGCCTCAGGCCCCTTTCCTCCGGCCCCTTTCCCCCGCGGGGGAAAGGGGAGTCGCGTTCCGCATCTCCCCACGAGCGACCGCACACGGGTGGCGAGGGGGATTCGTCCGCCGGGCCGTGGAGCGGACGCTGCGTGGCGGTGGTGGGGCCGACGGGCAGCGGGAAGTCCGAGCTGGCGCTCCGGTTGGCCGAAGCCTGCGGGGGGGAGATCGTCAACACCGACTCGCTGCAGGTCTACCGCGGGCTAGACATCGGCACGGCCAAGCCGGACGCGGCGGAGCGGGCGCGCGTGCCGCACCATCTGCTGGACGTGGCCGACCCGGACCAGCCCTTTTCCGCCGGAGATTTCGTGCGCGAGGCGCGGCGCGTGCTGGCGGACCTGGCGGCGCGCGGGCGCGCGGCGATCCTGTGCGGCGGCACGGGACTGTACTTCCGGGCGCTGCTGCAGGGCATCTCGGACATCCCTGCCGTGCCCCCTGCCGTGCGGGCGGAAGTGGCTGCGCGGCTGAAGCGCCTGGGCGCCCCGGCCCTGCACGCCGAGCTCGGCCGAGCAGACCCGGACGCCGCGGCGCGCATCCATCCCCACGACGCCCAGCGCATTGCCCGCGCCCTGGAGGTGCACGCGGCGACGGGCCGGCCCCTGAGCGCGTTCCAGGCGGCGCAGCCGTTCGGCAGGCCAGTGCCGCAGGTGCTGTCCGTGGGCTGCTTCTGGGAACGGGCGGAGCTCTATCGGCGCCTGGACGCGCGCGTGGAGCGCATGCTGGAGCGCGGGCTGATCGCGGAAGTGCAGGGCCTGCTGGCGCGCGGGTACGCCGCGGAGCTGAAGCCGCTCCGCTCGATCGGCTACCTGGAGGTGGTGGCGCACGTGCAAGGCCGCCTGCCTCTCGCCGCCGTCGCGCCGGCGATCCAGCTGCGCACCCGCCACTATGCCAAGCGCCAGGTCACCTGGTTCAAGCGGCACCCGGACATCTTCTGGGCGGCGCCGGGGGACTTCGACGCGGTGGAGCGGAGGGTGAAGGAGTGGCTGGAGGGGTGAGGGCGGCAGGCTGCGCGCTGCCGAGGCGGCCCATGCCGCGGCCCTGGGCAGAATCTTCGCCGCCGCGCTGAACGCTCCGAATACTCGAGTCGCAACGGCACCTCAAAGCAGCAGAACGTCCCGCAGGAGCCATTGTCCCCGCCGTGTCAGGCGCTACGTTTGCTTCGCCAGATTGGTCGGGGAAAAGGCAGTCTCAAATTCGTCGCCCGTGACGCTCATCGGTCCAGCCGGCCTGGGACGCGCCCAGCCGAAACGGCTTGACAATCGGGTAAGTCATGGCTTACGGTAAGTCATGGCTTACGCGGATGTCTTTAGCGCATTGGCAGACCCAACTCGCCGGCACATCTTCGAGGGCTTGCGCGGGCAGCCCAAGACTGTGGGCGAGTTGGCGGCAGGCCAGCCGGTGAGCAGGCCTGCCGTATCGCAGCACTTGAAGGTGCTTAAGTCCGCGGGATTGGTCCGTGTTGAGCCACAAGGCAAGCGCCGCTTATACGCAATCAAGCGCGAAGGATTGCATGATGTGCGGCAGTATCTGGAGAGTTTCTGGTCAGATGCCGTGGATGCCTATGCCGTTGAAGTTGTGCGGCGGATGAAAGACGAATAGCAGGCCACGAGGAGAAGACCATGTTGAAAACTGCAGGAATCCCAACGTGGGTCACCCTCTTTGCATTGATCGTTTTCGCGGCGTATTGCGCCTTGGGCTTGATGGCTATGTTTGGCCAAAGCTTTGGCCGAGACATGGTGTTTGGTCGGGGCTTCGGCCAAGACGTGAAACCATGGATGAGCATGGCTTGGGGCGGTCGTACTCTAGGCTTGGGCCTCGCCGCTGGCGTTGCTGTGTTCTTGAAAAGCCAAACTGCTTATATCGCAGGTTTCGCCGGCGTCGTGGGCGGAGAGCTAGGCAACCTGATCGGAGAGATCGGCAAACCAGAGCCGAAAATCGGCGTCATTGTCGGCGTCGTTGTGTTCTTGGTGGGTGGCCTTTTGGGCATCCTGGCTGCGAACAAGGCACGCAAAGCAATCCGATAGGAGAACATGATGCTCGAGCCGATCATCAAGACAATTGAAGTTCCATGCAGCCAAGAAAAGGCATTCCGAGTCTTTGTGAATGAGATGGGCAGTTGGTGGCCGCTGGACAAGCGCTCGATGTCAATGATGATCAGCCGCAAGCCCGCCAAGGCGTTGCGCGTCGAACCGAAGCAGGGCGGCAAGATCGTGGAGATCGGCCACGATGGCACAGAGCACCTGTGGGGCACGATCAAGTCATACCATCCGCATGACTCGATCAGCATGGACTTTCACATGGGCATGCCAGCAGAATCCGCAAGCCTTGTTGAAGTGCGGTTTACGGCACTAGCAAGTGAACAAACGCGAGTCGAGTTGACCCAAAGCAATTGGGAAGCATTTGGTGACATGGCCGAGATGATGCGTGGAGGTTACGGTTCAGGTTGGGTCATCATTTTTGAGCAGGCATTCAAGTCGGCTTGCGGCGGCTGACCTGTGGCGCCCCGCTCCCGGGCGCTCACCTGCATCCCAGCGAGGATTCCAGCCCCTCGATGACGTGACCCGCCGCCTCGTCGCAGGCTCCTCTGCCCGCCCTGTGGGCGCATCGCTTGCGGCGGGGGGCGTTACGTCAACGCAAGCCACGGGGGCCGCCCTTAAGAGCGCAGCAGGCAACCAATGCGAATCTGGCCGAGCGCCGGCTCGGCGTGGCGTGCGGCGCCGCATCCGTGGTACCGAGGGGCGGGCGCCCGCCGCGACTGAACGGGCCATCTCCACAGGACATCGGCCCCAACGGATCGAGCCGCGGCCTTGCACGGGGGAAACCGCATGAGCTCAGCAGACCGGATGCGCGGACACGCCGTCGTCGTCCAGCCCGGAGAGGGGCCGTCGTACTGGCAGCCCGTCCCCAGCAACGGCCATGCCGACCCGATGCTCACCCCGGCCAACACGCATTGCGAGAGCTTGTCGATGGGCTTCCAGTCCATCGCTCCCGGCGGCCGGGTGCGGGAGCACTCGCACCGCGAGCAATTCGAGCTGCAAATCTGCTTCCGGGGCCGGGGGCGCGCGGTGGCGAACGGCGCCAGCTACCCGCTGATCCCGGGCACGGCCTGCTTCCTCGGTGCCGACGTGAAGCACGTGCTGATCAACGAGGGGGCGGACGACCTGGTGATGCTCTGGGTGATCTCGCCGCCCGGCCTCGAGCACTTCTTCGAGGCGGTGGGCCGGCCGCGCGAGGCCGGCGCGCCGGCGCCGGCGCCCTTCGATCGCCCGGACGACGTCGTCGCCGTGGAACGCCGGATGGGGATGAACGACACGCGCTAGCGCAGTTCCGCCGCGCGGGCGGGGCGCGCCAAGCGCCTGCCTCTTGCCTCGCCCTACCAGTTCGCTATGATGCGCGGGACGCAGGCCAGCGAACCTGGTGCGGCCCAAGACCGAGTAGTCCAACGGCCGCGCCGCCCGCCACCTTCTTACACCCACAGCGGACAACGAATCTTCCGTGAAGACGCAAACATTCGGCAATCAGAGCTTCGCCATCTTCGATACCTCCGACAGGGGCGGGGTGTGGATGGTGCAGTTCATCTGGGGCAAGAAGGATTTCCGCATCTACCTGGGGCGGGCGGGCTCGGTGTCGGTGGGCCCGGCGCGGATGAAGGGCCGCGGCGAGGAGATCGTCGTGACGCGCCTGCAGTACCTCTACAACTTCGAGTGGCACGAATACGCGGGCGTCGGCGACCATGGGCTGGCCAGCGAGAAGGTGCAGTTCCGCAGGGACGGCGCCAGCCGGTACGTGGAGCTGCCGAAGGACTTCTACGACATCGCCGTGGAGATCGCCTGCCGCGAGTTCGGCTTGCAGCGCCTGGACCGCACGCGGAAGCTTGCCGGCTAGCGTCTGTCTCCTTGCATCTCAGCTTGCAGCACCTCAGCTTGTACGTTCGCGCGGACCGTCGGCCGGAGCAGCCGGTGCGACACGCGCACCATCGGCATCCGCGGAACGGATGCTGGGCCACGCGGGGCTGCGGGGAAGGTTTGTCCGAGAACGGCGCACTCCGACAATGCCGCACGCCTGCCTGTCTGGCAGCTTCGCACGGGAGGACGTATGATGGGCCGAGAGCCGCGTCGCGGTGCGGGGTGCGGGATCGTGCCGCCCGCGGGAGCGGAACAGCGGGGGATTTACACGCGCGGGGAGCGATGGACATGGTGCTGACGGCGCTGGGGGTAATCCTCGTGGCTGTCGTGGTGGGATTCGTCCTGTACAGCCATTGGGACGAGCGCTACGGGGACAATCACTTTTGATGGCCGCTCTTTTGAGCGCCCGCATTTCCGAGGCCCGCAATTCCGGGCGGCGGGCTTTAGAAGGCGCTTGACGGGCGGGGGGAGAGCGTGCGAGCATTCGAATCCGCCCCCGACCTGCCGGCAGTCAGATATTCCGTGCAGGGCAAGGGGCCGGCCGG
>JBGOTW010000234.1:0-6868 GCA_041476685.1 bacterium
CTGGGCAACCTGCTGCGCAAGGCGCTGGGCGTGCTTGCCGCCCTGTTCGCCCTGCCCACCCTGACCGCCCTCACCGCCCGCCTCGGCGTGCCGACCGGACACCAGATCGCGCTGTTCCACACGGGCTTCAATCTCGCGCTGTCGGTGGCGTTCATCGGGTTCACCGGGCCCATGGCCGCCGCGCTCGCGCGGCTGCTGCCCGACGCGCCGGCGGAGGAGAACGGCGCGGAGCCGCGCTACCTGGACCGCTCCGCCCTCGACACGCCCACCGTCGCGCTCACCTACGCGGAACGCGAGACGCTGCGCATGGGCGACGTCGTGGAGCGGATGCTGCGCGACTTCATCGAGGTGCTGCGCCACAACGACGAGGTGCGGCTGCGCAAGGTGCGCCAGCTCGACGACGTGGTGGACCGCCTGCACCGGGAGATCAAGCTATACCTGACCTCCATGGGCGGGGGGACGGGGAACGAGAAGGAGCGGCGCCGCACCGCGGCCGTCCTCTCCTTCACCATCAACCTCGAGCATATCGGGGACATCATCGACAACAACCTGCTGGACCTGGCGGCAAAGAAGATCCGCAAGCAGCTCACGTTCTCCGACGAGGGCTTCGAGGAGATCGCGGACCTGCACAGGGCCCTGCTGGCGAACATGCGCCTCGCCTTCGGCGTGTTCATGTCGGGCGACGTGGCTCTCGCGCGCAAGCTCCTGCAGGAGAAGTCCCAGTTCCGCGACCTGGAGCTGCGCGCGGCGGAGAGCCACCTGGGCCGCCTGCGCGTCCAGCGGCCCGAGAGCATCGAGTCCAGCTCGCTCCATCTCGACATCCTCAACGAGATGAAGCGCATCAACTCCCATATCACCTCCGTCTGCTACCCGATCCTGGAGGAAGCGGGCGAGTTGAGCAGCAGCCGGCTGAAGACGCCGGCCTGATGCGCAAGGGAGGGGCCCATGCCCGCCGCCCCTGAGTCCCGCAGCCTCACCGACCGCATCAAGGCGCGCGCCCTGGCGCTCGGCTTCACCGGCTGCGGCGCGGCCGCCGCGGGTGCCGCGCTCAGCCGCACATTCTACGGGGACTGGCTGGCGGCCGGCCACGCCGGCGCCATGCAGTACCTGGAGCGCCACGCCTCCCTCAAAGCCGATCCGCGCGGGCTGCTGCCGGGCGCCCGCTCGCTGCTGCTCACCGCTTTCAACTACCGTCCGCCGGAGCAATCCGCGCCTCCCGGCCTGCGCGGCCGGGTCGCCCGCTATGCCTGGGGAGAGGACTACCACGACGTGCTGTGGGCCAAACTGGAGAAGCTGGCCGCGGCCGTGGCCGAGGAGGCCGGGCATCCCGTGCGGGCGCGGCCCTTCGTGGATACCGCCCCGGTGATGGAGCGGGAATGGGCCGCCCGCGCCGCGCTCGGCTGGGTCGGAAAGAACGCCAACCTGATCCATTGGCAACAGGGCTCGTGGCTCTTCCTGGGCGGACTCGTGCTGGACCTGGCCCTGGACTGCGACATGCCGGACTTGACCGGCCCGCACCCGGACGGCCCGCGCCTGCACGGCCCGCGACCGGACAGCCCGGCCCCCGACGGGCTGAAGCCGGACGAGACCGCTCGCGCGCCGATCGCGGGAAAGTCCGGCGCGCCGTCCCTGGGAAAGTCCGTCGCGCAGGATGTGGGCGCATGGCTGCGCGCACAGGAGAGCTGCGGCGCATGCCGGATCTGCCTGGACGCCTGCCCGACCGGCGCCATCGTCGCCGACAAGACGGTGGACGCGCGGCGCTGCATCGCCTACCTGACGATCGAGCTCAAGGGGCCGGTGCCGCGCGAGCTCAGGCCCCAGCTCGGGGCGTGGGTATTCGGCTGCGACGTGTGCCAGGAGGTGTGCCCCTGGAACCGCGCCGCCCCGGAGACGAGCGAGCCGGCTTTCGCAGGGACTCCGCAGCGGGCGTGGCCTGAACTGACCGAGCTGCTGGCCCTGGACGAAGCGGGCTTCCGCGCGCGCTTCGGGGCGTCCGCCCTGCGCCGGACACGGCGCCGCGGCCTGGCGCGCAACGCGGCGCTGGCCCTGGGCAATCGGCTCGCGGAGGCGGCGCAGGGGAGCGCCCCGGTCGCACTGGCGGAGCAGCAGGCGGAGCGGCAGTCGGCTGCAACCGCATTGGCGGCGTCGCTCGCCGATCCCGAGCCGGTCGTGCGCGGCGCCGCGGCCTGGGCCATCGCCCAAGGGGGTCTCGGCGAGCTGCGGGACGCATTGACCGCGGCCCTGCGGCGGGAGGCCGATTCCTCCGTGCGCGAGGAGATGGGCGAGGCTTTGGCGCGACTTGCCGCGCACCCGGCGGCGGGCGTAGCGTAAGCCGTTTTCCCTCCCCCTAGCCTGGAGCCGCACGATGCAGAGTTCCCGCACCACCTCCCGTCCGGCTGCCCCCCGACCCACTGCGGCCGCCCTCGCGCAGGCACAGCAGGTCCCGATCACGGGCCAAGTGGTCTCGCTGCACCTGTGCGCAGCCGCAGGCCAGCCCATGCAGACGGTGACCGAAGCGCGCGCCATCGCGGGTTTCGGACTCGAGGGCGACCGCTACACGCTGAAGATCGGCACGTACTCGACAAAGGACGGACCCGACCGGCAATTCACGCTCATCGAGGCGGAAGCCCTGGCCGCGCTGACGCGCGACTATGGACACGTCCTGCGGCCGGAGGAAACCCGCCGCAACGCCGTCACCCAGGGCGCCTCGCTCAACCACCTGGTCGGGCGCACTTTCCGCATCGGCGAAGTGACGCTGCGCGCCGTCCGCCTGTGCGACCCGTGCGGATACTTGGAGAAGCTAACGGGCAAGGAGGTCTTCAAGGGCCTCGTGCACCGCGGCGGCTTGCGCTGCGAAATCCTCGTCGGGGGCGTGCTGCGCGCGGGAGACGCGCTGCGGGAGGCGTAGGTAACGGGCCAGTCCGGGGACAACGGCAGATTTGTCGCTGCGCTCGAAATGACAACCCGTTGTCACTCCGGGCGTGTCACTCCGAGCGTGTCGCTCCGGGCGTGTCACTCCGAGCGAAAGCGAGGAGTCCCTTGTTGCAGTTTACGGCCAATTCGTCGAATTGACCCACTACCGAAGCGCCGGCTCGCGCAGCGCCGGCCGGCTCGCAATGATCCGGTCCGGCAGGCCTCGCCTCAGCCTTCGAAGCCCGCGTCCCAGTGCGAGCCGTCACAGAACGGCTTGTTCTTCGACTGGCCGCAGCGGCAGAGGGTGTAGCGTCCCGGGGAAGCGACCTGGCGGAACGGCTCGTTCAGCAGCACGACGCCCCCCGTCACATGGTATGGCCCGTTCTTCTCCACCGCGATGCACGGCTCCGCCTCCGGCTCGACCGTCTCCTGGCCGGGAATCGAATAGCTCAGCGCGCCCGACGGGCATTTCCGCACGGTGGCCGCGATCTGCTCGGCCGTCGCGCCCGCACAGTCGATCCACGGTGTGTCGCCGGAGCGGAAGACCGTCGCCAACCCGTCCGTGCAAAATCCCGCGTGGGCGCAGAGCGACCGGTTGTCGGTGACGACGATCCCGTTGCCCACGTACGTCCTGCGCACATCGTCCGCGGGATCGGATTCGCGCTTGCTGGAAAAGCCGTTCTTCCTATGCGTTCCGTCGCAGTAGGGCTTTTGGCTCGATCCGCCGCAGCGGCAGAGCGCCGTAGTCGGCTTGACCTGCAAGGCTTCCCCCGCCGCGGACAGGAGCCGCTGCAGGTTCTTGACGGCGTAGGGGCCGTTCGGCCGCGCCTCGATCTCGGGCGGCGGAGGAGTCGGGGTCTTCATGCGCGCACTCCGTTGTTCGGTTGCGAGGAGGCAGGCCACGTGCGTGAAATCGCGTGGGCGCGCGCCAGGCGTTCCGGCGCGTTCCGTCAGCCCCGCCCCGCTTGGCCCGCCAGGTAGGCATAGGCGTTGCGGAACAGGGCCAGTCCGTCGCCGTCCTGCTCCGCCTCCCCCGGCGGAAAGGGGCGGCGGGTCCACTGCGGATGGTTCGTGAAGTGGTTGAACGCCTCCGGGTGCGGCATCAGGCCCATCACGGTTCCCCGCTCGTTGCACAAGGACGCGATCCCGTACGGCGATCCGTTCGGATTGGCCGGGTACTCCTCCGTGGGCGACCCATCCGGCAGACAGTAGCGCAAGGGGGTCAGGTGCCTCTCGACCAGCGCGGCGAGCTGATCGTCGCTCCGTCCCGCAATGCGTCCCTCGCCGTGCCGCACAGGCAGCTCGATGGAGTCCACGCCGCGGGTGAACACGCACGGCGAGGCGGGGTCCATCCGCAGGCGCACCCAGCGGTCCTCGAAGCGGCCGCGCGCATTGTTCGTCAGCGACACGGTCTGGGCGGCGCCGTCCTTGGACCGCTCTTTCCGCCCGCGCTCCGGCTGCCCGGGCAGGAGCCCAAGCTTCACGAGCACCTGGAACCCGTTGCAGATCCCCAGCACCAGCCGACCGTCGTCAATGAAGTCCCGCAGCCGGTCCAGGAAGGTGCCGCCTCCCAGCGCCGCGGGCAGCGGCCGGTCGCGGAAGCGGTTCGCGCAGGCGCGGCCGCTGCCCAGGTCGTCCCCGTCCATGAAGCCGCCGATCAGGATCAGGAAGCGGTACTCGCCGAGGTCCAGGCCGCCCGCGTAGATCTCGCTGATGTGCCGCACGTCCACCGGCCCCGCGCCCAGGGCCGCCCCCGCGCGCTCGCAGGCGTAGCGGGTTTCCCGCTCGCAGTTGGTGCCGAATCCCGACAGGATCAGGGTCTTCATCGAATGCCAGCCCTCAGAGATCGCGCAAGGTCGCCTGCCACGCTTCCTTCAAGTCCGCGAGCGCGGCGTCCACCCACAGGCTACCACCGGCCCCATAGAGCAGCATCCGGTCATGCGTCGTGACGTCGCCCAGGAAGCGGCAGGCCTGCCCGGACAAGAGGCGCTCGAATTCCGGAGCGTGCAGCGGGCTGACCGTCACCACGAGCCGGCTGGGCGACTCGGAAAAGAGCAGCTCCCAGGGTTCCAGGCCCTCCTCCCGCGCCAGCTCGTCCAGGCGCAGGTCCAGGCCCCACCCGCCCGCGAACGCCGACTCCGCGAGCGCCACGGCGAGGCCGCCGTCCGAGCAGTCGTGGGCCGAGCGCACCCAGCCGCGCAGCAGCGCCTGGTGCAGCGTGCGGTAGCGCGCGACGGCGGGCTCCGGCCGCACCCGCGGCACCTCGCCGCCGGCTATGCCGAGCTGCGCATACAGCTCGGAGCCCCCCAGCTCGCGCCGCGTCTCCCCGAGCAGGTACACGCGGTCGCCGGGAAACTTCACGTCCATCGTCACGGCCCGGCGCACGTCCGGGACGATGGCCAGCGCGGAGAACAGCAGCGTGGGCGGGACCGCGATGCGCTGTCCCCCGGAGACGTAGTCGTTTTTCATGCTGTCCTTGCCGCTGATGAGCGGCACGCCATACGCGATCGCCACGTCGTGCACGGCCCGCGCGGCCCGCACAAGCTGCGCCGCCTTGTACGCCGCGTCCGGATTGGACGGGCCCGGCAGCGGATCGCACCAGCAGAAGTTGTCCAGCCCGGCGATGCGCGCGGGGTCGGCGCCGACCGCCACGACGCTGCGTACCGCCTCGTCCAGTGCGCAGGCGGCCATCGCGTAGGCGTCCAGGTCGCTGTAGCGGGGCGCGAGCCCGTGGGCCACGGCGATGCCGCGCACGCTGCCCAGCACCGGCCGCAGCACCGCCGCGTCGCCCGGCCCGTCGTTCGCCGCGCCCACGAACGGCTTGAGCACGGACGCTCCCTGCACCTCATGGTCGTATTGGCGGACGATGCTCTCCTTGCTGCACACATTGAGCCGCCCCAGCAGCGTCGTCAGCGTTCCGGTCAGGTCGGCGGGCGCACGGAGGCGCGGAGCCTTCGCCTCCGGCGGCGTCCACTTCGCCTCGATGCGCAGGCGGGGCACGCCGTCGTGCAGGAATCCCAGCTCAAGAGCGCACACCACTGCGCCGCCATACGTCGCGATCAGCCAGCCGGAAGCGGTGAACTCCCCCAGCACCGTGGACTCCACGTCCATCGTGCGGGACAGCGTGAGAAAGGCCTCGAGCTTGCCGGGCGGCACGGCCAGCGTCATCCGCTCCTGGGCCTCGGAGACGAAGATCTCCCAGGGCTGCAGGCCCGGATACTTGAGCGGCGCCGCGTCCAGGGCCAGCCGCGCCCCTCCGGAGAGCCGCGCCATCTCGCCCACGGAGGACGACAGGCCTCCCGCGCCGTTGTCGGTGATCGCGTCGAACAGCCCGCGGTCCCGGGCGGCCAGCAGGAAATCGAACATCTTCTTCTGCACGATCGGATCGCCGATCTGCACGGCGGTGGCCGGCGCGCTCTCGTTCAGCTCGAGGGAGGAGAACGTGGCGCCGTGGATGCCATCCTTGCCGATGCGCCCGCCGACCATGACGATCTTGTCGCCCGGCTCCACCCACTTTTCGTACCCGGGCCGGCCCGCGATCGTCGCGGGCAGAAGGCCGCCGGTGCCGCAGAAGACGAGCGGCTTGCCGAGAAAGCGCTCATGGAAGGTGACGGAGCCGTTGACGGTGGGGACGCCCGACTTGTTGCCCCCATGCTCCACCCCGAGGCGCACGCCCTCGTAGATCCGGCGCGGATGCAGCAGCCCCGGAGGAAGCTTGCCCTCGTGGAAGGGCGAGGCGAAGCAGAAGACGTCCGTGTTGAAGAGCAGCTCCGCGCCGCGGCCGGTGCCGAACGGATCGCGGTTGACGCCGACGATGCCCGTCAGGGCGCCGCCGTAGGGATCGAGGGCCGAGGGCGAGTTGTGCGTCTCGACCTTGAACACCAGGCTCCACTCCTCGTCGTACTTGACCACGCCCGCATTGTCCGTGAACACGGACTGGCAGAAATCGTCCGCC
>JBGOTW010000235.1:0-6853 GCA_041476685.1 bacterium
AGCAGATATTCGTGCGCTGGCACCGCGGCCAGACCCAGGACACGCGCTTCAAGGACTACGGCCGGCGCGCCAACGCGCTGGTGGCCGCCGCGTGGGAGCTGGCGAAGGAGGAAGAGTAGGGGCATGCCACCATGGCCCTACGCGGGCAGCTGGTCTAGGCTGTGTGACCAGGTCGCGATTCACCCAATTCGGCGGCACCAATGTTGAAGATCGATTTGGAGCAGGAAGTGGACGGCCGCTGGATCGCGGAAATTCCGGCGCTGGCCGGAGTGCTTGCGTACGGGAAGACGCGTGAGGAAGCGATCGCCAGCGTCGAGGCTCTTGCGCTGCGCGTGTTGGCGGACCGATTGGAGCACGGAGAGGCGATCCCCAGCCTTTCCAGCTTGTTCGCTGCTTGACTAGTTGGCCGGCTACCAAGGCGTTCCGTGTGCTTGCCGCCCTGCAACGAATCGGCTGGCGCGTTAAACGGCAGACGGGGTCCCATCGCGTGCTGGCCCGCGAAGGTTCCGCGGACGTGGCCTTCGCCTTCCATGACCGAGAAGAATTGGGCCCGCGCATGTTGGCGCGCATAGCCAAGCGGACCGGCTTGAAGCCCGGCGACCTCTGATCTGCTGGCACCGCGACAGCTGGGCTCAGCGTCCCCGTCCTCAGTCTGTGCTATAAACTCCGACGACGCGCCGGTGGCGGGTCGGTGCCCGCTGCCGCCCGCGCGGCAAGCGCTTCCCGTCCCCCTGAGCCGAGCCCACCCATGCCCGCGCCCGATCTCTCCCGCTTCCCTGCCATCGGCCATCTCGTGCTGGTGCGCGCCTATCACGAGGAGCGGCTGGTGGCCGTGCTGCCCAACCTGCCCCAGCCAAGCCCGGCCGGTCAGCTCGGCTCAGCAGATCTGCCCGGCCCAGCGGGTCAGACCGGCTCAGCCGACGCCCTGCGCGTCGTGCACGGGCTGCTGGACCGGGACGGCCGGATCGGCGCCCAGGGCGCCAAGGACGGCCTGGCCGTGCTGGCGCGGCTCGGGCAGGAAGGCTCGCCGGCGGGCGGCGTGCTCAAGCGCGCGCTGGGCGGCAAGCCCGTCACGCTCAAGGCCATCGCCAGCCCGGTGCCGGACCTGCTTGCGCGGCTCGGCCAGCGCAAGGGCAGCAAGGAGGACACGCTCGCCTTCGTGGACCTGCTCAACGCCGGCGACGTGCGCGCCGCGGAAAAGGTGGACGGCGCCTGGCAGCCCCAGCCCTACGTGATTGACGGCATCCTCAACTTCTTCGGCGCCCACGACAACCAGCGCATGGACGGGCAGTGGTGGGACAAGGTGCCGCAGAAGACCCAGGGCTGGAGCGACGCGGAGTTCGCCGCCGCGGGCGTGCGCTTCGCGCCGGGCTGCCGCGTGCGCACGGGCTGCTACATCGGACCGGGCACGGTGATCATGAACCACGGCTTCGTCAACATCGGCGCGTACGTCGCCGGGCAGGGCGTAATGGTGGACGTGGCCGCACGCGTCGCCTCCTGCGCCCAGATCGGACGGAACGTGAAGTTCGGGGCGGGCTCGGGCATCGAGGGCATCCTCGAGCCGGCCGGGCGGCTCCCCTCCATCATCGAGGACCACGCCAAGATCGGCGCCATGTGCGAGGTCTCCGGGATCGTGGGCGAGGGATCGGTGCTGGCGAGCGGCGTCGTGATGGCCTCGGGCAAGCGCATCTACGACGAGGGCACGGGCAAGGTCGTGCCCAACCTGGAGCTGACCGTGGCGGGCGTCACGTACCAGATCCCCGTCATCCCCCCCTACCGGCTCGCCGTGGGCGGGGCGCTCCTCTCCGAGGGCGGGCGCACGGCGACGGACGCGGTGATCCTCAAGCCGGGCGATCTGCGCGACCGCGACACGCTGAAGCATTTCGAAAAGCAAGGTATCCTCTACCAGTAGCGTTCCGGGTTCCCGTTTGAGGGCTTCGGGCGCGGGATGCGGAACGCGGTGCCGGAGCCGTCCCTTGCGCCAGCCGCCTGTCTCGTAGGATGCGCCACCTTTGCCGGACACCGCGGGAGCGCCCGGCGACCCATCGCCGGGCGGGCTAAGCGACGCCGAAGCGGGACCGCACATGCAGCTTCACCTGGTCCAGGAGGAGCGCGAATCCGATGCTCGCCGCACCTATCGCGAGCAAGAGCCGCCACGACACCGGCATCATCAACGTACCCGACAATGCCAGAGCCGACGCGAACGCGACGTCGGCAGCCGACGAGGCCAGCACCCACTTGCTCGGCACGGAAGACCAAAGCCGCCGCCGCTCCCGCAGCACGTAGAGCAGCGCCTGATTTCCGAAAACAATCGTCACGAACGCCGCGGTCTGTAGCTCGGCGGGCCCGAGCTGCAACCGGTATCTGGCCAGGGCCACGATCGCGGTGGAGAAGGCGAGCTTGCACGCCCCGAGCACCGCGGCCGCGGAGACGATGCCGCGCATGCGCCACACGCTTGGCACCGCGGCCGGCCTTGGGCGTTCCGCGATGAGCGACATGCTGAGCAGGTCGTTGGTCACGAACATCAGCACCATCAGCACGGGCGTCATGATGGCCTGGCCGGCGAGTCCCAATCCGATTGCCAGAAACAGGACGATCTCGACCTTCTTCACGAGCATGTTGAAGACATAGGTCAACAGCCGCTGAAACCCGATCCGCCCCTCGCGCACCGCGAAGACGATGCCCGCCAGTCCAGGCTCGGTCAGCACCATGCCCGCCGCGGCCTTGGCGACGTCGGTTGCCGAAGAGACGGCGATTCCGATCTGCGCTTGCCGCAGGGCGGGCGCGTCGTTCGTGCCGTCGCCGCACATGCCCACGACGTGACCCGACCGCTGGAGCGCCTGCACCAGCTCGTATTTCTGCTCGGGAGTCACTCGCGCGAAGATGTCGAAATCGCCGGCGTTCAGCTTGCCCGGGAGCGGGCCTGCGCCGAAAGCCGGCCCCTCGAGACCGACCGTGCGCGCGATCGCCACAGCGGCCGCGCGCGAATCGCCGGTCGCCATGACCGGATGGACGCCCAACCCGCGCAGCGCAGCGATGAGTCCCGCCGAGTCTTGGCGCGGCGGATCGCTGATGGCGATGAGGCCGTCCAGGCGCAGCGCGTCCGCGGGGCCCGAGGCGACGGCGATCACCCGGTAGCCGCGTCCGGCCAGGTCATCGGCCCAGCGCCGCGCCTCGGGCGGCGGCTCCGCCAGGCCGGGAATGCTCCCGAGCGCGCCCTTGACGACCCGCAGCGCGGCTCCGCGCCCGTCCATCACGCGTGCCTCCGCGATCCGGGTCGCGGGATCGAAGGGGATCAATTGCACCCGGCGCTCCCCGGACGGCGGCACGCTCGCCTCCCGCGCGGCGGCATGGATGGCGGCGTCGATCGGATCCTGATTTGTGTCCGAACTCGCCCACTGGGCCAGCTGCAGCACCCGCCCGCGCTCCAGGCCGGGCAGCGGGCGAACGTCGGCCACCTCCAGCGTGTTGCGCGTCAGTGTCCCGGTCTTGTCCACGCAGAGCACGTCCATCGCCGCCGCTTCGTGGGCGGCGGACAGGCGGGTGAGGAGCACCCCGCGCCGCGCCAGAATCTGGGCGCCCAAGGCCGCGGACAAGGTGAACGCCGCGAGCAGGGCCACCGGAATGGTGCCCAGCAGCGCCGTCAGGCCCAGCCGGATCACTTCCACCGAAGGCAGGGACAGGGCATACGCGTACGCGACGCAGAGGCCCGCGACGCAACCGTTCACGAGGGCCAGGTTCCGTGTCACCGACCAGACCGCCGCCTGCTCGCTGCTCGCGGAGAGGGCCACTCGCACCAGCTCCGCGGCGCGGCCATAGTAGGTTCGCGCCCCGGTCGCGGTCACCGCGGCGATCGCCTCGCCCCGCCGCACCAACGAGCCCGCATAGACGCGGCCGCCCGGATTCGCGTCCGCCGGGATGGACTCTCCGGTGAGCATGGACTGGTCAACCAGCAGCGCTCCCGACACGAGCGCCGCATCCGCGGGAACCACCGCACCGAGCGCCAGGCGGATTGCGTCGCCGGGGACCAGTTCCTCCGCCGGACGCCTCACCCATTGGCCGTCGCGGCGGACCGTCGCGACGGGCGCGAGCCTCTGCTTGAGGGCGGCGAGGGCCGCACCGGCCCTGCCTTCCTGCACGAACCCCAGGATCGCATTGAAGAGCAGTAGCGCGCCCACCACCGCGGCTTCGACATGCTCACCGAGACCGAGCTGCAGGACGATTGCCGCTTCCAGCATCCACGGAATGGGAGACCAGAACTTTGCCAGGAATCTGCGCCACGGCGCCGGGGCCACGTCGGCCACCGCATTGTGGCCGAATTCGGCAAGGCGGCGCAGCGCTTCGGCACCGGTCAGGCCAGGCGGTGCCCCATCGGAAGATGCGGACTCCGGCCAGCCCGTTCCCGCCGATCGTTCCATGCGAGCCACCTGGGGACCTCTTGCCCGCACCGCCCGACCGGGGCAGCGCGTGCCTCGGATCGAGAGCACGCGATACCCTGCCCGCGGAATCCCGGAGCGGGCGGTGATCTGGCCAGGGCGGGTCTACTCGCCCCGCACCAGCAGGACCGGCACGGGCGCGGCGCGCACGACGCCTTCCGCCACGCTCCCCAAGACCACGCGACTCAGGCCGCGCCGTCCGTGGGTGCCCACGACGATCAGCCCGGCCCGCCACGATTTCGCATCCTGGACGATCAGGTCGGCAACCCGGGCGTTGATCGTCTCGATTTCGATGAGCTGGGTTTCCGCGCGGAGTCCGGCTTTCTCGGCAACGGCCGCAGCCTCCGCCAGCACCTTCTTGCCGGCTTCCATCATCGCCGCTTCGAGCCGGTCCATGTCGGCGTAGAAGTGGTCGCCGACGAATAGCGTCGCGGCGTCCACGACATGGACGATCCGCAACTGGGACTGGTGCACTTTGGCAAGCTCCAGCGCCTCGTTCAACGCGCGCTTGGACGTGTCGCTTCCGTCCACCGAGACCAGTATCCGCGTGTACATAGTCCTCCTGTGCCGCGCAGCAGGGCCCAGCCCGTCCCGCGGGTCCCGGACACGATTGATTCCCCCGGATGCAGCAGTCGCTCCCATGATGGCCCATTCAAATTCGCCGCAATATGACTTGAATCAATAGGGCGACTGCGGAACCGTGCCAGCCTTGTAGCCGTTCCTGTCCTCTCCGACGATGTACAGAAGAGGGCTTCCGCCGCGAAGGATCCTACCGTTTTGGATCTCCACATGTCTTCTACGCTGCCGGGTCACGATTGGCTGCCGCCTTCAATGATCGATCTCGCGAAGTCCCGCGACCTCCGGGGCGGCGAAGTCCTGTTCCGGCAGGGCGATCCGGTGTCGGCGATCTACGAGGTCGAGACAGGAAGGATGCGGATGGTGCGGCACACCGTGGACGACCGCGTGGCCGTGCTCCACACCGCGGGCAGGGGCCAATGGATCGCGGAAGCCGCCTTGTTCTCGGAGCACTACCACTGCGACGCCATCGCGTCGGCGCCGACCCGGGTCAGATCGTTTCCCAAGCGGCAGATGTTGCAGGCGATTCTCGGCGATACCCGGCTCGCCGTGGGCTTCATGTCGTCCCTGGCGCAACAGGTTCACGAGCTGCGCACCCGTCTCGAGCAGCGCAACATCCGCTCGGCGCGGGAGCGCGTCACCCAGTTCCTGATGGCCTCCGCCGACGCCCGCAGCGGCAGCGTCCCGCTCAGGGGCACTCTGATGGACCTGGCCGAGGAAGTGGGCCTGTCGCACGAGTCGCTGTATCGCACGCTGGCAGCGCTCGAGAGCGATCGTCTCATTTCCCGCACCAAGGACAAGATCACGCTTCTCCAGGGGCGGGCCGTGTGATTGGGATCATATGGGCCCGCCGTTGCGGGGACTAGACTGGGACCGTGGCTTGATCCGGATGGCGGACGATGCAGTGTCCATTGATGGTGGAGATCCCAATGAAGCGGCGAACACTCGTAGTGGCGATTTCGCTCACGGCGGTCGCGCTGGTGGCTGGACTGGTGGTGAGCCGGCATGCGCTGGCCCAAAGGTACGGCGAATACGGTCCCGGCATGATGTGGGAGGAGGGCCACGGACCCGGCTGGGGCGGGCGGCACGGGGGCTGGGGCGGCGGGCCCGGCATGATGTGGGGCGAGCCGGGCGGCTGGGGCGACCGCGACGATTTCGGCGCCTACAGCCAGCTGCCCGCGGATAAACGGGCGCAGTTGCGCGACCTGGCCGTGGACGAGCAGCGCAAGCTGGTGAGCCAGCGAGCCGCGCTGCAAGAGCTGATGCTCACGTATTTCCAGGCGGTGCAGAAGTTCCCCGTGGACCGCGATGCGGCCACGAAGGCATGGCAGGGCATGGAAACCATCCGCAAGCAGATGTTCGAGTCGCGGCTGGAATCCATGGGCAAGACGCAACAGATCCTGGGCAAGGACCTGTGGGACAAGGTCCATGACGGCTGGGGCCCCGGCAGGGGCGGCCCGCGCGGCCCGCGCTAGGGAGCGCGTCAGTCCATTCCGGGCGGCCTGCCAGTGTGGCGGGCCGCCCGCGAGAGACCGATCCCGCGCCCGGCTTCATCCGCAAGCGGCGTCCGGGATCACCCCCCTCTTGCCCCGCGAAATTGGACCTGGCCAGCGGCCAGTTGAAGCTCTTGCCGTCCACTTTTTTTCAGCGTGTCCCATGAGTCTGGTGAAGGCCGAAGCCCTCAGCAAGGTCTACTCGACGGGCAGCGTGGCAGTGAACGCCGTCAAGGCGGTCAGCCTGGCCATCGAGCCGGGCGCCTTCGCGGCGCTGGTCGGGCCATCGGGCAGCGGCAAGACCACGCTGCTCAACATGATCGGGACGCTCGATCCGCCCAGCGGCGG
>JBGOTW010000236.1:0-6821 GCA_041476685.1 bacterium
CCCAAGCGTTACGGAGGCGTGGGCCTGTCCATTGCGCAGTACATGCCTATTCTGGCCGAGTTCTCGAAGATCCAGGGAGGCCTTCGTGTGCTGATGCACGTCCACAACTCCATGGGGCACGCGCTGTCGGAACTGGGCAGCGAGAAGCAGCGGCAGGACATCCTGCCCGGTGTGGCGCAAGGCACTCTTTCGGTCGCTTTCGGCCTGACCGAGCCGGACCACGGAACTGGGATGGACCTGGGCACCACAGCCGTGCGAGACGGCAACGATTACGTCATCAACGGCCGGAAGTGGCTGATCACCAATTCCGATTTCGCGAGCCACTTCATCGTATTCGCGAAGACCAATCCCAAAGGTGGCGAAGCAGGCACGAGCGCCATCCTGGTCGAACGCGATACCCCTGGCTTTTCCATCAAGCCACTTCCCGAAACAATGGGCTGTAAGGGTTGCGAACACGGGATCCTCACCTTTTCCAACGTGCGGGTGCCGGTCGGCGCCATTATGGGAGTTGAAGGTCGCGGCATCGTGCAAATGGAGGAGGCGCTCGAAATCAGCCGGGTCTTCATTGCGGCCACCTCCTTGGGTACCGCAGAACGGTCGTTCGAGCTTTCTCTCGACTTCGCAAAAGGCCGCATCACGTTCGGCAAGCCCATCGCTTCTCGCCAGGCCATTCAGCGCTACTTGGCGGAAATGGCCACGGATATCTATGCGTTGCGTGGAATGATTGCGGATGCAGCCGCCAAGTGGGACGAAGGCCGGCGCATCCCGGCCGAAGCCTCGATGTGTAAGCTGTTCGGCCTGGAGGCCGTGGGGCGCGTGACCGACCGCGCACTGCTGGTGCACGGCGGCATCGGCTATACCCGGGCCCACCCTATCGAGAGACTGTATCGTGATGCGCGGTTGAACTGGCTGGAGGAAGGACCACCAACCATTCAATACATGGTGGCAGCCCGCCAGTTCCTCGACGGGTACTGGTGGTAGTCATGATGCCGGCAGGCTGCAAGGGGAAGGTGGCGCTCGTCGTTGGCGGCACCCGCGGCATAGGGCGCGCCGCCACCCTGGCCTTGTGCGCCGCGGGCGCCACGGTAATTCCCGCCGGCCGATCCCGCGAAAATGCCGAGGCCGTGGCCGCGGAAGCGGAACGGCTGGGCGGCACCTCCTTTCCTTTGGTGCTGGATGTGGCGGATCCTGCCGCGTCGGCGGCAGCAGTAGGCGAAGTGGTGCGGCGCTGCGGCCGGCTGGATGTGCTGGTGGCCAACGCGGGGATCAACCCGTACTTCAAGCGCGCGGAGCAGCTTACGCCGGCCATTTGGGACGAGATCATGGCGGTGAACCTGCGTGGAATCTTCTTCGCGGTGCAGGCAGGCGGAAGACAGATGCTCGAGCAGCGCTCCGGCAGCATTGTCTCCATCTCATCCGTCACCGCAACCGTTGGGGTCAGCCGCGGCCTACCCTATGTAGCGGCCAAAGGCGGCATGGACTCCATGACCCGCTCATTGGCTGTGGAGTGGGCCGATCGCGGCGTGCGGGTCAACGGAGTCGCGCCCGGCTACGTTGAAACGGATCTTACGCAGGGTCTGCGGGACAACGCTGAACTGAAGAAGTCTCTGCTCAGCAAGGTCCCATTGGCGCGGTTCGGACGGCCGGAGGAGATTGCCGCCTTAATCGTATATCTGGCCTCCGACGCGGCTGCGTATGTGACCGGACAGACCTTCGTTATTGACGGCGGATATGCGGCAGCCTAGTGGCGAGCGTCCAGGCAACAGCGTGTCCCGCTCCGTCGGAGGGGCTCTCTCCGATAGGGACCCATTTCCCAGCCGCCAATCCCCTTGCCCCCCTGATCCGCGCCAATTGAACTTCCATCCATCGAGCCGAGGTGTGCCATGTCGAACGTGTACGTGATCGGCGTCAGTATGACGCCCTTCGGGAAGTACCTGGACAAGTCCATCAAGACGCTGACGCACGAGGCCGTTAGTGACGCCCTTGCGGACGCAGGAGCCAAACTGTCGGACGTGGGTGCGGCATTCTTCTCCAACACGGTGCAGGGGCCTCTGGAAGGGCAAATCATGGTAGGGGGCCAGATCGCCCTGCGCGCCATGGGATTTGCCGGGATCCCGATCACCAACGTGGAGAACGCATGCGCCAGTGCCAGCACGGCGTTTCATCTGGCGTATGCCCATCTCAAGGCCGGACTGACGGATGTGGCTCTGGCCGTGGGTGTGGAGAAAATGTACTGCGAGGACAAGGCCAAGAGCTTCTCCATCTTCAACGGAGCGTGGGACGTACATGACGTAGAGAACATCACCCGATCGCTGCTGGCATTGGGGGAGGGAGTGGAACCGCCGCCGGGCCGGGCGGGAGATGGCAAGATGCGCAGCGTGTTCATGGACGTGTACGCGGCCCTGGCAAAATCGCACATGAAACAATTCCACATCACGGAGCGCCAGCTGGCTTCAGTCGCGGCAAAGAACCACCACCACTCCACATTCAACGAATTGGCGCAGTACCGCACGGACATGACCGTGGACGACGTGCTGAACGCACGCATGATTTCCTGGCCGCTAACCCTGCCCATGTGTGCCCCGATCAGTGACGGCGCGGCCGCGGTAATTCTGTGCACAGAAGAAGCCCTTCGTCGGTTCAGCCGGCAACGCTCCATCCTGGTGCGCGCATCCGTGCTGGCGAGCGGCAGCAGCCGCCGGGCAGAGGAGGTGGACAAGCACATCTGCAGGCAGGCCGCGCTCAAGGCTTACGATCATGCCGGAGTCGGGCCGGGGGACATATCAGTGGCTGAGGTCCACGATGCCTCCGCGTTTGCGGAGATCTTGCAGACCGAAAATCTTGGCTTCTGCGAATACGGGCAAGGCGGCTGGATTGCCGAGCACGGAGAGACTTCCCTGGGGGGGCGCATCCCCATCAACCCCTCTGGCGGACTGGAATCCAAAGGTCACCCCATCGGCGCCACTGGGCTGGGTCAGATCTACGAGCTGATCAAGCACTTGCGGGGAGAGGCTGGCCGGCGCCAGGTACCCGGAGCTCGTCTTGCGATCGCGGAAAACGGCGGAGGCTTCATCGGTTTCGAAGAGGCCGCCGCCTGCATCACGATTCTCGGCGGATAAGCGCAAATTTTCTGCAGCGCAACTCTATTCGAGGGAGGTTGACCGGCCGCTCGCGTTTGTCGCGGTCACTATTGAAAGCCGGCTGGTCGAATACACGGGCTGCGGTCGGCGCCGGAGAGATTCCAGTCGGCTCATGGCATATTCCTCGCTCCGTCGGTACTCCGGCCAAGGATCGCGAATTTTTTGGCAAATGCCGAGTCGGCCCAGGATTCGCAGGCGCTGCCATGCTAGTTTGAACGGCCGCGACCCGGGTCAATGCGGGGAGTCGCCGGCAGCTTTGGTGGAGCCAGAGATTCCGGCTCTTTCAATCTCCTCAATCTCGCTGCTCGACAAACCCGCCTCGCTCAGCACTTCCCGTGTGTGTTCACCCAACTGCGGGGAGGTGCGCCTGGGGCCGGTCTCGTATCCCAGCAGCTTCACTGGCTGCCGGACATGCCACTCGTCTCCGATGCGCGCAAACATCCCGCGGCTGCGGAAGTGAGGATCGGCCGCCACCTCGGCTAGCGTGCTGACAGGTGACCAAGGGATTCGTGCTTCGTCCAGCACGCTGGCCCATTCGCCGCGGGGGCGCTTGGCAATTGCCGCGCCGAGGCGCCCCCGCAACTCTTCCACGCGCGCCACCCGCTCGTCCCGCGGCAACTGGGCCACGTCTCCCATGTCCATTACTTCGCACAGCGAGCGCCAGAACCAGTCTTCGTGCGCAACGCTGAGGCTGATTAGCGCACCGTCGGCACACGGGTAGACGGCGTAACCAGCCTCGGTGCCGATCTGGTCAACCGGCCAAGCATTAAGCGTCGGAGTCAATTGCACGGTCATCCAGGAGACCAAGCCTTCAGCCGCAGCCACGTCTATATATGTGCCCTTGCCGTCCCGGCTGCGGGCGGCCAGTGCCGTCAGTACACCCAGGGCGGCGAACATGCCGGAGGAAAGGTCCGCCATCGCGGGCGCCGGTGGCGCTACCGGCGCTCCGGCTTCCGCTTCCCGAAAGTACAGCCCCGCGACCGATTGATACGACAGGTCATGAGCGGGCCGATCCGCGTAGGGACCGGTTTGGCCGAAGCCGGAGATGGAAGCATAGATCAAGCGCGGGTTGGCCTGATGCAGCGTTTCCCAGCCCAATCCGAGCCTTTGCATGACGCCGGGCCGAAATCCTTCCAGCAGGACGTCTGCATTGGCGATAAGCCTGACCAACGTGTTGCGGCCTGACGCCGTTTTCAGGTCCAGAGCCACGCTGCGCTTGCCGCGGTTCAGCGCCGCATAGAATGTACGGAACTGCCGCGAAGGATCGCCGCCATTTGGACGTTCGATCAGGATCACGTCGGCGCCCAGGTCGGCCAGCAGCAGCGTACAATAGGGGCCTGGGTATTGTTCGGCCAGACTGATGACGCGCAATCCTTGTAGCGGATAGGCCATGATGCGGTCCCTTTACTTGAAATTTACGGGCTGCGCAGAGCCTGTGCATTGGCACAGCTTGACCCAGGTCGCATGATCCGGAGACAGCCGAGTTGCTCAAAGGCCAAAATGGTATCCAGCTTCACCGTAACCGCCTGTGGAGTTGTCGTAGCGATGGCCAAGCTGCTCGCCGACCAGGTTGCGCGAGATCTCTTTGCCAATGTTCCCAGGACTCGCTGTCTGCGAGGCGACCCGGAAGCAGCATCGCTGGATCTGACGCGGCGCTCCAGGCAAGGTGCTACCGCCCCTGAAACTTCGGCTTCCGTTTCTCTCCAAAGGCGGCCAGCCCTTCCTGCATGTCGAATGAATGCGCGTGCAATTCGCTGACCAGCAACTCAAGGCGTAGACCTGTATCCTTGGGCTGCTCCAGGCTGTCATTGACCAGCTCCTTCATGCGGCGCAGTCCGAGCGGGCTCTTGGTGGCCAGTTTGCCCATCAGCCTATCCACAGCGGCCTCGAGTTCCCCGTCCGGCACCACTTCATTTATCAAACCCGCGGTGGCGAGGTCTGCCGCGGAGACAAACTCGCCAGTGAACAGCAAATACTTGGCCCGGGTGGGCCCGATCTTGCGCGGGAGCCGAACGGAACTTCCTCCGCCCGGCAGCAATCCATAGTTCGCGTGGGCGTCGCCGAGGCGGGCGCTCTCCACTGCGATGGCCAAGTCGCAACAAAGCAGCAATTCCAGGCCCCCCGCCAGCGCCAAACCGTTGACGGCGCCAATGACGGGTTTCGGGTACGACTCGATCCGATTCAGCGTTTGCAGTACGGCGTCCAGGAAAGCCGACGTGCCCTTGCCAGGCTGCTGGGAAAGCGAGCTGCGAATGAACTTGAGGTCCGCTCCGGCACAGAATGCCCGACCGCTGCCCGTAATCACTATCGCATTGCAGTCCGAATCCTGCTCCGCCTCGTCCAATGCCGTATTGATATCCAGCATCATTCTCGGCGTAAGCGCGTTCATGGCGTCCGGCCGATTGAGTCGGATCCATGCCCCGTGCCCGCGATGTTCATAGGTGATGTCCTGATAGGCCATAAGGCGCACCTGCAAGCTGATCGGTCGTTTCATTGACTTCGAATTTTCATCTATGTATCCACAAACAAAAATTTGCAATCTTCCTCACAAGTCAAGACTGTTGAACTTCGCAGGTCGGGGGGCACAGAAGAATAGAAAGGGACGTCGAACCATGGAAAATCTGCTGAACCTCAAAGGGCGCGTGGCCCTGGTCACGGGGGCCGGACAGGGTGTAGGCCGGCAGGTCGCGCTGCATCTTGCCGCCCACGACTGTGGGGGTGTGATCGTAAACGACTTCCACCGCGAGCGCGCCGAAGCGGTCGCGTCAGAAGTGCGGAAAGCAGGCTGCGAAGCCCTCGCGATCGCCAGCGACGTATGCGATTTTGCCGCCGTTGGGAAGATGGTGCAGCAGGCAGAGCAGAAGTTTGGGCGCCTGGATATTCTTGTAAACAACGCCGGAAACGCCGGACCGACCATGCCTCTATCCGGTCTGAAGCCGTTCTGGGAGACTGGCCCGGACGAGTGGCAGCAATGGCTGGGGACCAATTTGTACGGCGTGATCAACTGCTGCCGCGCCGCTGTCCCGGGAATGATGGCCCGGGGATACGGCCGCATCGTCACAGTCATTTCTGATGCGGGCCGGGTCGGCGAGCCGCATCTGGTCGTATATTCCGGCGCAAAAGCGGGGGCCGCCGGCTTCATGCGCGGGTTGGCCAAAGCAGTCGGCCGGGCAAACATCACGGCCAATTGCGTTGCACTGGGGGGCGTTAACACGCCCGGGGTGCAAGGCCTGGTGGAAAACGAGGAAGCGCTGAAGAGGATGTTGCGGCACTACGTGATCCGGCGCATGGGCGAGCCCACCGATGCCGCAAACATGATCTTGTTCCTGGCCTCAGACGCGGCAAGTTGGATCACGGGTCAGACCTACCCGGTCAATGGCGGCTATTCCTTTGCCACGTGATGGATAGGATCGATTGCGGGAGCGCTGGTTCCACAATCGACAACGCGGTGAGTTCGGGTTCGTGGATCTGCCGCGGCGCAGCCCACTGGCGCATCGATTCCGTCACGGCTTGGAAGCGGATCATTCGCGCACCGCAATTCCGATCATGGAATCATGGCCCGGCCTTGCGCTGCGTTGAATGGAGGTCCCCGAAAGCCTGCATACCCAACAAATTGCGGCCGATGATCAGCTTTTGGATTTGGGAGGTTCCGTCGGGGATCGTGAGCATTCGGGCATTGCG
>JBGOTW010000237.1:0-6805 GCA_041476685.1 bacterium
ATGCCCATCACGAACACGGCGACCAGCAGGTCCAACAGCACGCCCACCTCCACCAGGAAGGGCATGGCGTCGAGCAGCAGCAGGCCGAACACGAAGATGCCGTTCTCCAGGATCAGGTAGCCGACCACCTGCGTGATGGCGGCGCGGCGGGTGGTCAGGACGATGAACCCGGCCAGCAGCGTCGAGAACGAGGTCGAGAGCACGAGCGTATCGTCGGCAAAGGGACCGAGCGGCAGCGTGCTGGCGAACACGACGGCGAGGCCGGTGCCGATCGCGCCCAGCAGCAGGGAGGGGATGAACCCGAGCAGGGGCTCGATCTCGCGGCGGATGCGCACTTCGCGCATGGCGCGGGTCATCAGCCCGGGGATCAGCACGGCCTTGATCCCGACCGTGGCGGCGCATATGGCGATCAGGTGCCATTCGAGCCGGTGCTCCGCCTGGAGCAGGGGCAGGATGCCGAGCACGAGTCCCTGCAGCGCCGCCGTGCGGATCATCGCCGCCATCCGGCTCGAGGCCAGCGCCGCGAAGTTCATCAGCACCAGCAGCACGAGCAGCGCGTTGAAGGCGAAGTCCATAGGTCAATCTCGGTTTACCGATGCGCGCCCGCGGGCGGATTCAGGCGATCAGCAGGATCACGCCGAAAGCCGCCAGCAGGCACGCGGACACCAGCAGCTTCGGGATGTTGTTGAGCCTGAGCCGCGCCATGCTCGATTCGACCAGGCCGATCACGATCGCCAGGCCGAGCATGCCGCCCAGGAACAGGGCCCAGTCCAGCCAGGCGATCCCCGTCGCCACCGGGAACGCCACGTCGAGCACGAGCGCCCCCAGCACGAACAGCTTCATCGCCGCGCCGTGCTCGATCAGGGCCAGGGCCGGCCCGCTGTGGTCCAGCACCATCACCTCGTGGATCATGGTCAGCTCGAGGTGGGTGTTGGGATCGTCGAAGGGGATGCGGCAGTTCTCCGCCAGCAGCACGACGAACCAGCTCGCCGTCACCAGCACCAGCGCGGCCGCCGAGCCGCTCCACCCGCCGGGCAGCGCGCCGGAGAACATGCCTGACAGGCTCAGCGACCCGGTCAGCCGGGCCAGCGCGATCAGCCCGAGAAACAGGGCCGGCTCCGCCAGGCTCGCGTAGCTGACTTCCCGCGCCGTGCCCATCCCCTCGAAGGGCGAGCCCGTGTCCATGGCGGCCGCGGCCATGAAGAAGCGCCCCAGCGCCAGCAGGTACGCCAGCAGCACCATGTCGCCCGCGAATGCCACGGGCGGCCGGTGGTGCCACAGCGGCACGAGCAGCCCGGCCAGCAGCGTCGCCGTCCACGCGGCCGCCGGGCCCGCCTTGAACACCCACGTCGTCGTCCGGCTGATCACCATGTCCTTGCGCAGCAGCTTGGCCAGGTCGTAGTAGCCCTGCAGCAGCGGCGGGCCCGCGCGCCCGGCCATGCGCGACTTGGTGCGGTTGATCACGCCCGCCAGCAGCGGCGAGAGCGCAACCAGCAGCAGCACGTGAATCAGTCCGTCCATCAGGCGCAGGGGGGTCATGAGGCGGCAGTCGTCTGGAAGCGAAGATCGTCCATGGGCGTCATCGGATCAGCAACAGGATCAGCAGCGTGATGAAGACGTAGAGCAGGTAGATCTGCACCCGGCCCTGTTGCAGCAGATGCAGCCACCGCGCCGCCCAGGCCATGCCGCGCAGCGCGGGCAGCATCAGCCGGTCCAGCACGGTATCGGGGACATGGCTCGCGAATCCGGCGGCGTCCGGGAATACCGTCGGCGGCCGGCCCGTTTTGGAGGCGGGAATCAGCACCCAGCGCCACATCTGCACCAGCAGTTGGGCAAAGGACGAACTCGTGTACTGCATGCGAGGCGTGGGACGGACGTAGCCGCAGTCCCAAGTGCCGATGGCATCGGTGCCGATGGCGCCGGCGCCGACAGCGCCTGGACCGGCAACACCCACGCCGACCGCATACCGCGCAAGAGCGCCCGCGTCGGAAGCGTCCGCCCGGATGGCACCGCCAGCGCGCCCGCGCCCGCGCCAGGCTCCCAGCATCAGCCCGCCCAGGGCGAGTCCTGCCCACAGCGCCGCCCCCATGCCCGTGAGCGCAGCCAGGGGGGCGAGCGTGGTCAAGGGAGCCGGCAGCGCGAGGGCGGTGCCTCCGAGGACGGTGTCCCCGAGGACGGTGCCTCCCAGCAACGTGCCTTCGGAGGCTGTTTGCGAAAGGGCCAGTTGCCAGCCGGCAATGGCCCGGTCGAGCCAGGGCGCGATCAACGCGGGGGCAAGTCCGATGCCTACGCACAGGGCGGCCAGCACCCCCATCGGAACGAGCATCGCCGGCCCGCATTCGCGGGCGCCCCGGGCGTGGTCCGTGCGCGGCTCGCCCAGGAACACGGCCGCATGCACCTTCACGAAACAGGCGAGCGCGAGGCCGCCGATCAGGGCCAGGGCGGGAATCCCGAGCGCCGGCTGGAGCCAGCGGCCGGGCTCTCCCGCTGCCAGGTCGGTCAGGCTGCCGAACATGCCGAGGTACAGCAGCAGCTCGCTGACGAATCCGTTGAGCGGGGGCAGGCCGCAGATGGCCGCGGCGCCGATCAGGAACAGCAGCGCGGTGCGGGGCATGGGCTTGGCGAGGCCGCCCAGCTGGTCCAGGTCCCGGGTATGGGTGCGGTGCAGCACGGCGCCCGCCCCGAGGAAGAGCAGGGTCTTGAACAGGCCGTGGTTCCACGTGTGCAGCAGCGCCGCCGCCAGCCCGAGCGCGATCCAGCGCCAGTCCCCGACCGCCCGTCCGCTCACGGCCAGGCCCAGGCCCATGAAGATGATGCCGATGTTCTCGATGCTGTGGTACGCGAGCAACCGCTTCAGGTCGTGCTGTCCCACGGCGAAGGCCACGCCCAGCACGCCCGAGACGACGCCCAGGCCCAGCAGCAGCTCGCCCCACCAGAGCGGGGGCGCGGCCACCAGCCAGGCGACGCGCAGGACGCCATACACGCCCATCTTGATCACGACGCCGGACATCAGGGCGGAGACGTGGCTGGGGGCGTTGGCGTGGGCCGGGGGCAGCCAGACATGGACGGGCATCAGCCCGGCCTTGATCCCGAAGCCCCCCAGCGCCAGCAGGAAGATTCCGTTCGCCAGCGCGGGCGAGACGGTGCCGGGCGCGAACGGCTCCAGCGCAAAGGAGCCCTGCGCCACCCAGAGCAGGCCCAGCATGCCGAAGAGCAGCAGCGTGCTCGCATGGGCCGCCACGAGGTAGATCCAGCCCGCCTCCCGCACCTCCGGCCGCTCGTCCTCCGCGGCCACGAGGAAGAACGTCGTGAGGGCCATTGCCTCCCACGCCGCGAGCAGCAGGATGCCGTTGCGGGCCGTGACGACGAGCGCCAGGGTGGCCGTGGCCAGGCCGTAGAACACGAGCAGCCGCGCGCCGCCGGCGGGCTGTTCCGCCAGGGGCCAATACTCCAGCCCGTACCACGCGCCCAGGGCGGAGATGAGGAAGACCGGCACGAGGAACCAGGCCGAGAGCGCGTCCACCTGCAGCGCGAATTCGGCGCCGGGCAGGGCCCACGTCCAGTGCAGCGCACTGCCGGCCTCTCCCCCCAGCGCGCGCCCGGCGGCGAGCAGGCCCAGCGCCGCCCCGGCGGTCAGCAGCCCCACCGCCGCGCGCTGCCGGACGGCGCCCGCGCCCGGCAGCAGCGCCGGCAGCCCGCTCACCGCCACCAGGGCGATCGCCACGACGAGCAGTCCCTCAATGCTCATGCGGTGCTCCGGTGATGCAGGCTCCGGTCATGCAGTGATCCGTTCATGAGACCTTCTCAGAACTCCGCGCGCTTGGAAATCCGAGCGCCGCGCAAGAGGAGATGGGACAGTGTGCGGTGTCGGGTCGCCGGCCCCTATCCCCCGGCCCCTTTCCCCGCGCTGCGGAGAAAGGGGGGGCGCAATACCCGCGACTGGAGCGGATAGAAACCCTCCCTGCGTTGCGGGGAGGGTCGGCCCGCGGCAGTATCGCGGGCCGGGGAGAGGTTTGCTGCCCGAGCATTCCGACATCACCATCCCTCTCGCCCGGCCTTCGTCAGCGCGCCGGCACCAGTTTTGAGTAGGTCTCGTTCATGCACTGATCGGTCATGCGGGCTACGCCGGGGCAGCGCCTTCGAGCGCCCGCGCCCGCTCCAGCAGTTCGGCCAGCGGGGCGCGCTCCCGCACCAGCGCCAGGAACGCCTCATCGCGCAGCACGCGCCCCAGGCGGGAGAGCAGGTGCAGGTGCACCCGGACCGTGGGGGTCACCAGGAAGAACAGGGCGAAGACCGGCTGGCCATCCACGGCCCCGTAGTCCACCGGCGTCTGCGGATAGCACAGCGCCACGAACGGCGCCGGCACGTGGAGCAGGATCGGGCCGCGCGCGTGGGGAATGGCGATCCCCTTGCCGAAGCCCGTGGAGCCGTCCTTCTCCCGCAGCAGCAGCATCTCGAAGAGATAGTCGCGGTCCTCTTCCGGCGGCAGCGGCAGCCGCGCCACGCAGGCGCGCAGCACCGCGCGCTTGGCCGCGCCAGCCACGTCGCGGTGGACGCCGCCCCGACCGAGCGCCTCGACCAGGCTGGGCAGGCGCGCTTCGGACTCCATGGCCAGGGGGATGCCCTTGCCGTGCGCCCATTCGAGCAGCCAGACCTTGTTCAGATGGAAGCGGCCGTTGAACTGGGAGGCGGGCAATTCCTGGTCGCGGATCCACTTGTAGACGGTGTCTTCCGGCACCTGGAGCAGCCGGGCGGCTTCGGGCACGGTCAGTTGCATGCCGGCTCTTGCGGGAGATCATCCACCATGCGGGATCGCTGGCTCCTTGCGCATTCGTTTCCTACGCCATCCCCCCGGCTCGCGCCCGGCTAACGTTCCCCCGCCGCACGCACCCAGTGAAGCACAGTCGCGCGCCGGGGGGAAGGCGGCGGGCGATGGATGCAAAGGGATCGTGGTCAAGTTGAATAGAATAGAGCCTCAGGCGCGAGGCTTCAGCGCGATCCACGTTGCTTGGCCGAAGGCCAGGATGTCGCCCGCTTCGGAGACCATGGCCATCCCGCTGAAGTACTTGCGGCCCTCGAAGCGGGTGAGCCAGCCGATCAGGCGGCACCGCTGGCCGGACGCCGCGGCCTGGCGCACGTGGCCGATGAACCGACCCATCAGCATCCCGGCCGCGGGCGTCGCCAATTGGACGAAGACGGGCCATCCGGACATGCAGTCCATGACGGCCCACACCACTTCCACCGGCACGCGCCCCTCGTCAGTCGCTCGGGCGGCTTCCGGAGTCCAAGTCGTCGCGAACAGAGGCGAATTTGCTACCGGTCCGGGATAGATGTGAAGACCTTCGCCTGCGGGAACTTGCGTGCCACAGACAAAGCAGGTCCGAGAGGGGTGGAGTCGGAGTCCCGGGAATGACGCACTGGCCTGTCGGCAGGTCTCCCAATCGGGCACGGGCGGGACGTCCAGAGTGAGTTCGGCCGACTTCCCTTCGACCAAGAGCTGGTCCGCGTCCAGCAATTGCACGCTTCCGCCCTCCTCTCGCAGCCGCAGCGGCTTCTCGACGGGCGTCGGCAGGCGGAATGAAACTTCAGCGGGTCCGGGGACGCGGCTGGCTACTACGCCACCGACATATCCCCCCTGCACAAAATTGGGCATGCCTGTGAAGCGTCTGGAGACCACAATCGAGGATTCGGCCATGGCTGGCCCCCTTCGCGGAAGCTTGCTCTGAGTCGGGCGCTACTGATCGATCAGGTGCTTGCCCTTGTCCAGGGCCGATTCGCGAACGCTATAGGCGTTCATTCCGGACTATTTGAAGGGGGAGAGCTTTCAAGAACCGTCTAACGTTACGTACCTCAACTTCACCGGAACAGATACGGTCAACATCTTCGTCGAGCGGCGGGAGGGTGAGACTCGAATGCGTGCCCTAGGGCTATGTCGCGAAGTTCTCATGCCGCGCGAGTTGAGCCCGCCCCCGCCGCCGCCCCCGATTGACAATGCCCGCCGCCACCTCCTACCCTTTCGCCAAGCGACCGGGAGAGCGCCGCTGCAACGATGCGGCCGCCGAAGGGGTAACACCCATAAACTCTCAGGCAGAAGGACCGGCCGCGCGGAGGCGCAGGCCTCCGTCACTCTGGAGAGCGCCACCCCCTAGCGGGTGGCCACCGAAGGGGCGCGCAGGCGGCTCGCCTGTAATCTCTCAGGTATCCCGGACAGAGGGGTGATCTCGGCCAGGCGGCCGGGGTCGCCCTTTTCTTGTTTCGTCCCGCATCGTGCGGGTCGTGCGGGACTTGCCGGGGGAACGCGTGCTTCAGGCCACACCGCTGCGGGTCACCGCGCTGAACGGCGTGCACCGCGCCCTGGGCGCGCGGATGGTGCCCTTCGCGGGCTGGGACATGCCCTTGCACTACGGCTCCCAGCTCGAGGAGCACCATGCCGTGCGCCGCACCGCGGGCATGTTCGACGTGTCGCACATGCTGGCCGTGGACGTGGACGGCCCCGGCGCGCGCGACTTTTTCCGCCACGCGCTCGCCAACCGGATTGACCGGCTCCAGGCGCCCGGCGCGGCCCTGTACTCGTGCCTGCTGAACGACGCGGGCGGCGTCGTGGACGACCTGATCGTCACCTGGCTGGGCGCGGACGCCTTCCGCCTGGTGGTGAACGCGGGCACGGCGGAAAACGACCTGGCCTGGCTGGAAACGCTGCGGCAGCGCTTCCCCGGCGCGTTTTCGCTCCGCCCGCGCCGCGATCTGGCGCTGCTGGCCGTGCAGGGCCCGCAGGCGCGCGAACGCGTGTGGCAGGCCCTGCCTC
>JBGOTW010000238.1:0-6795 GCA_041476685.1 bacterium
CCGTGCGGCGGCGGTGCTCCAGCGCGCCCAGCAGCGCCATCAGGGAAAAGTAGGGCGCGATCCAGTCGGGATAGGCCGCGTAGGGCCCGAGCGGAGGGCCGTCCGGCTGACCCGTCACGTCGAACATCCCCGCCAGCGCCGCGGACAGCACGCCGAAGCCCTTGTAGTTGGCGCGCGGGCCGGTCTGACCCATCAGGCAATGGCTGAGCATGATCAGGCGCGGATTGAGCTTGGACAGCGCTCCGTAGTCCAGCCCCCAGTTTCGCATCACGCGCGGGGTGAACGTCTCGATCAGGATGTCGGCCCAGACGGCCAGACGGCGGGCGATGTCCCGCGCCTTGGGCTGGCGCAGATCCAGCAGGAGGGACTGCTTGCCCAGATTGAACGGGTGGAAGTAGCCGCTGCGGTTGACGCCGGGCTTGCCGTCCTTGAACGGAGCGCCGGAGCGGAAGACGTCCAGGTGCGTGCCGGTCTCCACCTTGACCACCTGCGCGCCATAGTCGCAGAGCATGCGCGCGGAGAACGGACCGACGATGGCGGTGCCGAAGTCGGCAACCTTGAGCCCGGCGAGGGGCAGGGCCGCGGCGGGTGTGCCGGAGGGCGCTTGTGCCTGGGGCCGGCTGGCCGCGCCGGATGCAGGATAGGATTGGGTCATGGATCGCTTCCGCTGCTCGTCCGGGTACCGCAATCCGGGCTCGAATCTCCGCCGGCGCGGCGGCTGCCATTCGTTGCAGAGCGCTTGTCACTAAGCGCTTGCCGTCCGCTCAGCGCGCCGCTAGACGCAGCCCTGGGCGCGCAGTCGCTCCAGGTCCGCGGCGTTCAGCCCCGCCAGCTCGCCATAAATGGCGGCGTTGTGCTGGCCCAGCTCCGGGGCGACCGCGCCGTGCACCCAGGGGGTGCGGCTCATGCGCACGGCAGGGCCGGGGTACTTCAGTCCCTCCGCATCTCCGGCCGCCGTCTCCCAGAAGCCGCGCGCGGCGAACTGCTCGTCCCGGAACAGGTCATCCACCGTCTCGACGGGAGCCAGCATCAGGTCGAACTCCTGCGCCAGGGCGAACAGCTCGTCCTTGGTTCGCGCCGCAAAGTAGCGGCCCAGGTCGCCCAGACTGGCGGTCACCAGCGCCTGGGGCGCGGTGGAGAAGAAGTCGCTGAGCCAGTCCACCTGGTCGACGTTCACGGTGGGGAAGCCCTCGCTGCGCATGCGCTCGATGAGCTTCTGGGCGGCTTTCCCGCCCAGGTGTCCGGGATAGGCCAGGCAAACGACATAGCCGTCCTTCGCGTCGAAGACGATGCGCGTGCGCACCGGGCCCCGCATGCGCCACTGGCCCTCGCGCTGGATCAGCTCGCGGTTGAAGTCCCAGGCCGAGAAGGGCGCCCCGTTGAGGGCGAGCATGGCGTGCTGGGCCGCGGCGTCCACGTGCTGGCCGCGCCCGGTCTGGTGGCGCTGGATGAGGGCGAACATGCCGCCCACGGCGCCGGCGCCGCAGGCATGCAGGAAGGTCTGGGGCACGCCGATGCGCAGGGGCGGGCCGCCCCGCTCGCCGGTCATGAACATGTAGCCCCCCAGCGCCAGCGGCACGATGTCGGTCGCCTCGTAGTGGGCGTACGGCCCGGTCTGCCCGAAGGGCGTGATGGAGATCAGGATCAGCTGCGCATTGAGGCGCTGCAAGGCCGCGAAGCCCAGCTCCATCCGTTCCAGGGTGCCCGGCGCGAAGCCCTCGACGACGAAGTCCGCGCGCTCCGCGAGCCGCCGGAACAGGGCGCGGCCTTCGTCCCGCTCCAGGTCGAGCGTGACGCTCTGCTTGCCGCGGTTGTAGGCGCGCCAGTGCACGCTTTCCTCGGCGCCGTCGCGGCCGCGGAACAGGGGCGGAACGCGCCGGCCCGGATCGCCGCCGGGAGGCTCGATCTTGACCACCTGGGCGCCCATGTCCGCGTACATCTTCCCGCAGAGGGCAATCTCCGCGCCCGGCAGCTCGAGCACGCGAGTGCCGGTCAAGGGCGGGGGAGCGGGATGGGGTTCGGTTGCGGTCTGCGGGGCGGTCTGCGGAGCGGTCATCGGGCCCGTCAAGGGGAGCGGTCAGGCGGCGCCGTCGGGCAGCCGCGCTCCAGCCGCTGCGGCTCGCGCGTGGAGCCGGTCCTGTGCACGCAGGCGGTCAAGCGTATCGCCCGACCGTAGCGTATGCGGCAGCAACTTGGCAAAAGCCTAGGGTACGCTCCCGGGCGCACCGGAGCGCGAGAACCGGCGCCATTCCGGGCCTCGGTTTGCGAGCCAAGCGCCTTGACTTTCGCCGCGGCGTGCCGACACGTGGACTTGTGCCACTGCGTTCCCGGGCTGCTCCCATCCGGGCACGTCTCACCTGCTCCCTGGCCCGACCCTCCCCTGCCGGAACCCGCCATGACTCCGCGTTCCCTGTCCGTTGCCGCTCGCCATTGGTGCGGCGCCGCATTCCTTGTTGCCCGGCCGTCCGCGCTGCGCTGGGCCCTGGCGGCATTGCCGGCGCTCGCCCTGCTGGCGCTGGCCGCCGCGCCTGCCTCCGCCCAGAAGGCCGGCGGCGTGCTGCACGGCGTGCTGGTGGAGACCTGGCCCAGCCTGTCCATGCACGAGGACGCGTCCGTCTCCACCATCTGGCCGGCCATTCCGATGTACAGCAATCTGCTGCTCTACGATCCCAAGCGGCTCGTGGCCGGCCGGCCGGCCCTGGTGGGCGAGCTGGCGGAAAGCTGGGCGTGGAGCGAGGGCGGCAAGCGTCTCACCTTCAAGCTCAAGCGCGGCGTGACCTGGCACGACGGCAAGCCCTTCACCGGCGCCGACGTGAAGTACACCTTCGACCTGGTGCGCGACCTGCCCAGCAAGCGGCTCAAGCTCAATCCGCGCAAGCTGTGGTACGCGAACGTCGTCGAGCTGCGCACGGCGGGCGATTACGAGGTGGCCTTCGTCCTCAAGCAGCCCCAGCCGGGCCTGGTCAACCTGCTCGCCTCCGCCTACGCCCTGATCTATCCGGCCCATGTGGATCCCGCCGAGCTGCGCACGCGCGCCGTGGGCACGGGGCCGTTCGTGCTGAAGGAGGCGGTTCCCGAATCCAAGATCGTGATGGCGCGGAACCCGCACTACTTCGTGAAGGACCGGCCGTATCTCGACGGCCTGGATTACACGATCATCAAGTCGCGCCCGGCCCGGATCGCCGCCCTGCAGGCGGGCCAGCTCGACATGGGCTTCCCCACCGACGGCTCGGTGGCCGAGCGCGACACGCTCAAGCGCAGCAATCCCGGGATGACCGTGGTCGAGATTCCCCAGGGCCTCAACGACAACGTGCTCATCAACACGCGCCGCGCGCCGTTCGACAACGTGAAGCTGCGGCGGGCCGTGGCCCTGGCCCTGGACCGGGCCGGCATGATCAAGAGCGTCCACCAGGGCGCCGCAATCCTCGGCGGCGCGACGCTGCCCCCGCCCTACGGGGAGTGGGGGCTCACGGCCGCGGACCTTGCGCAGCTGCCCGGCTACGGCGATCCCGCCCGGGACAAGGCCGAGGCGCGCAAACTGCTGGCGGAGGAGGGCTACGGGCCGGCCAAGCCGCTCACGGTGACCGTGTCCACCCGCACGCAGGATGTGTACGTGGACATCGCCACCTGGGGCGTGAGCGAGCTCAAGGCGGTCGGGATCAACGCGACGCTCGAACTGGTCGAGTCCGTGCAGTGGTTCGCCCGCCTCGCGCGGCGCGACTTCCAGCTCGCCATCAACGTCACCCGCGTCGCGGCGGACGACCCGGACGCCAACTTCGCCGAGAACTATGCCTGCGGTTCGCAGCGCAACTACACCGACTACTGCAACAAGGAGCTGGAGACGATATTCGACGAGGCGTCGCGGGAGACCGTGCACAGCCGGCGCCTGGAGCTGGTGCGGCAGATCGACCGCAAGCTTCAGACCGACGTGGCGCGGCCGATCATGGCCCACCGCCTCGACATCCAGTTCTATTGGCCCACCGTGAAGGGGATCGTCGCGCACTACAATCTGAACAGCTACGGGCGCATGCAGGACGTCTGGCTGGACCGCTAGCCGGCGGGCGGCGCTGAGGCCACGATCCGGCCCAGCCGCACGGCCGTCAGGCCCGGCACGAGGTTGCGCCCGGGCATGATGAGCACGCAGCGGTCGCAGGGCGTGCGCACCTCGCGCCCGCCGTCGCGCGCGATGACGGTGCCTTGGCGCGGGATGACCTCCAGGCCCTGGAAGTCCCGCACGAACGCGAAGTCGCGCGAGGTGATGGTGACCGGGCCGCTGACGTGGATCTCGACCTGGGCCTGGGCCTGGGTGGCGCCGGACGGCAGGGTCCGCAGGCGCGGCTCAAGCCACGCGGGGTCGACGGCGTCCAGGGCGCCCAGGAAGCGCAGCGCGGTCTGCCGCGCGACCGCCTCGCTGGCGGGATCCCAATGCTGCCCGCACTCGATCAGCAGGGCCGTGCGCGCGCCGGCCGGATCGTCGAACGCGCCGTAGTCGCGCAGGCGCCGGCCGGCGTCGTGGCCCGGGTCGCGCACCAGGTACGGGGGGACGCCCATGCGCCGCGCCAGCGCCAGCGCCCGCGGGTGAATCCCGCACAGCATCAGCGGCGGCGAGTCCAGGTGCATGGAGTGCAGGTCCAGAAGGAAGTCCGCGCTCTCCACGATCGGCAGCAGCTCGCGCGCGCGCTTCAGTTCCAGGCTCGCGCGCCGGCCGCCCAGCACTTCCGCGGTCCACACGCGGTTCAAATCCTCGTCCACGTAGCGCGATTCGTAGGGCCGCAGCGGATCGAAGCGCTCGTAGGCGTCCACGTTGGCGAAGCTGAGCGTAAGCTTGCCGCGCGCCGGCCGCACCGCCTGGCGCAGCAGCCAGTCCAGCGCCTGCGCCCCGCAGACCTCGTTTCCGTGCGTGAGGGCGTTGAGCAGGACGTGCGGGCCGGGCCGCCCGCTGTCGAACGTCGTCACGTACGGGACGCCCGTGTTGCCCTGCCGGTAGGGCGCGAGATCGGGCAGGGCGAGCGGAACGGGGGCGAAGGCGGCGGAGCGGAGCATGGATCGCTGCATGGAAGGTTTCGGAAGCGTCAGCCTAGCCTCGCCGGCCCGCCCATGGCAAGGGTGGCGGCACGGGTGGCGGCGAGGGTGGCGGGGTCAGCCGCCGGAGCCTGCCGAGAGTGTCGTGCAGGTTCCGTGCAGACGAATGCCCGGCAGTCGTGGCAAGCTCCCCTGGGTTCCGGGCCCTCCCTGGAAGTAGGCTGGCCGGAGGCCGGGCGCGCCCCGGCGCTTGCGCGACTCGCAGGCTGCGGCGCGCCTGGAAACCCGCGGGCTCGATAACCCGCGCGCCCGCAATCCCGTGGGCTCGGTTACTTGCGGGCCCGGCAACCCGCGCGCTCGAATACGCGCGCAATCCAGGGCTCGTCCACCTCACCACGTCGCGACAGGAACCGTCCATGGCCAACGAACGCCGCAGGCTCCCCGCCGGAATGGATCCGCGCAGCTATCGCAACGGACAGCAGACCTACCGCCGCGTGTTCGGCCACGAGCGGGACATGAGCGAGGCGCTGGAGTTCGACTACTTCAGCGTGGAGCACGTGTACGGGCGCATCTGGAGCCGGACGCGGGGCGGCCTGAGCCTGCCCGACCGCAGCTTCATCACTGTCGCGGTCAACGCGGCCACGCGTCGCGAGCACGAGTTGGCGATCCACCTGCGCGCCGCGCGGAGCCAGGGGCTGACCGGCGAGCAGGTGCTGGGCATCCTCCTGCTTGTCGGCGAGCATGCCGGGGCGGAAGCGGTGGCCCAGGCGCTGCGGGTCGCCCGCGACCAGCGCCCGCCGCTCCCGATGCGGGAGTTGGCGCCGCGCCTGGCTCCGGCCGAGGAGCGGCTCGTGCGGCTCGCGCTGCTGGCGGCCTGCGGCACGGAGGCGCAGGTGCGCGCGTACTACGAGCGGCGCAAGCGCGAGCTGAAGACCGGTGCCGCCCGCGCGCGGTACTTCGCGCAGGTGGTGGAGGTGATGATCCATGTGGCCCACTACGCCGGCTGGCCGGCCGGACACAACGGGCTGCGCCCGGCACGCGCGGCGTTCGCGAGGGAATACCGCGCCGCGTTGAAGGGCTAGGCGCGGGCGTCGGCCGCCGCGGCGCTCACGCCGGGCGCCGCCGGCAATTTCCCGGTGCGGCCAATCATGCTACGTTCGATCCGTCGCGCCCACCCGCGGGAGGAGGTCTCGGTGCCGTTCGCTGCAATCCCGGTCCGTCAACGCAACCCTTCCCGTCCCGCCGCCGCGCGCCCGCGGGGTGTGTGGATCGTCGCGCTTGTCGTGGCTACCCTGGCGCTCGGCGCGTGCCTGCAGGACGCCCACAATGCGGACAAGAATTTCGTCTTCGACAATGCGAACGACCCCACGTCCACTTCATCCAGCGGAATCGCGATCGTGGCCGTGGACTACCTGAGCAAAGTGCAGACCGTCGTGATCGTCAATTCGAGCGGCAACGACCAGGACATGAACAAGTGGTCGCTGCTGAACCAGACCACCACCAATATTTATGGATTCACGGCGTTCACGCTCGCCCACGGAACCTTTGTTCGTGTCCACCCCGGCACCGGGACGAATACCGCCACGGACATCTATACGGAGGCTCCCGGCCCGACCAGCCTGTCCTGGAAGTTCAACGATGTCGCCATCCTCCAGAACGACGGAGGCGGCAACGTGTCGTCCTGCACGGTGGGGAGTCCCACATGCTGATCCGCCCCCGGCGGATCCTGAGGGGAATGCCGGCTCTGGCGGCAACGCGGGGAGGGTCGGCGCG
>JBGOTW010000239.1:0-6771 GCA_041476685.1 bacterium
CGAGCCCATGACCCAGCGGGAGAGGGTCGGCGCCGCAGGCGACGGAGTGAGGGCGCGGCGCAGCGGCGGAGGTGGGGCCCGGGTCCTCATCCCCCGGCCCCTTCTCCGACTGCGCGGAGAAGGGGTGCACCGCCGCGGCAGTAGGAACGCCTCTCCGCGCAGTCGGAGCTGGGTCGCCAGTGTCGAGCGTTTGCGCGAGGAACCAGCAACACGGCGCGGCGGGGGTGAGGACCCTCGGGCGAGGTCGTCCACGCCTCTTCACTCCTTGACGCGGTACTCCTTCAGCACGTGCGGATCCATCTCCACGCCCAGCCCGGGGCCGGAGGGCAGCGTATAGGTGCCCCGGCTCAGCTCCAGGGGCCGGGTGAAGAGCGGGCTTTCCAGGTCGAAGTAGAATTTCTCGATCCAGCGCGTCCGGCCCGTGTGGGCGATCAGGTGCAGCGAGGCGGCAAAGCCCGGCCCGAAGTAGGGCGAATGGGGCGCCAGCTCGAGATTGGCCGCCTGCACCAGGGTGGCCACCTTGAGGAACTCGCCCACGCCGCCGACCTTGGTGACGCTGGGCTGCACGAAGGTGACGGCCCGGGCGTCCAGCATGTGCTTGAACTGGACGGCGGTGCAGGCGTTCTCGCCGCTGGAGAGCGACACGCCGGTGCTGTCCTGCACCTCGGCCAGGCCGTCGAAGTCCTCCGGCGGCCAGACCGGCTCCTCCAGCCAGAGCAGGTCGTACTCGTCCATGGCCAGCGCCATGCGGCAGGCCTCGTGCACGCTCCACTCGCAGTTGATGTCCACGGTGAGGGGGACGCCCTCGCCGATGGCGAGCCGCGCCCGCTCCACGCTGGGCGCGGTGACCTGGTGCAGCTTGATCATCGAGAAGCCGTCCCGGAGCGCCTGCTGGGCGTGGGCGGCGATGCGCTCGTCCTCCTCGGGGTAGCGCACGAGGCTCGCGTAGGCGGGCACCTGGGTGGAGGCCGCTCCACCCAGCAGCTCGTAGAGGGGCTTGCCCGCCCGCTTGCCGGCCAGGTCCCACAGCGCCATCTCCACCCCGCTGATGGCGAAGGTGGTCACGCCGTAGCGGCCGTACAGGTGCGTCTTCTGGAACAGGCGGCGGGTCAGGGGCGCGATGGCGCGGGCATCCTCGCCGAGCAGCAGCGGCTTGAGCGTGTGGGCGACGGTGGCGGCCACGGCGTGGGGCACGCCGTAGCCGAAGCACTCGCCCCAGCCGGTCAACCCGTCGTCCGTCTTCACCTCCGCGATGACCTGGCTCAGCCGGCTCCAGACGAAGGGCACGTCCGGGCCCGACTTTTTCGCCGGTACGGCGAGGTGATGGGCACTGACATCCACGATCTTCATGCGCGTCCTTTCCGAGGGAAGGGATGGCCTCGCTCCGCGGCTCAGGGGGCACAGAAGGCACAGAAGGCACAGAAGGCATCGCGCGGGCCTGCCCAGCCCTTAGCAGCCCGCCCGCCCGGGGGCAATGCGCGGCCAGTTGGGTAACGGGTCACTTTGATGAAGTGGGCGTGAACTGCAGCAACGGACTCCTCGCATTCGCTCGGAGTGACAAAGGCCTGTCATTTCGAGCGCAGCGAGAAATCTGCTGTTGTCTCGAAACGGACCCACTACCCCGTCCCCGCCGCTCCCGCTGGCGCCTCAGTCCACGCGCTGCGGCTGGTGCTGCGGGCCCAGCCAGCGCCGCGCGCCGAAGACGAGCGCGTACACGAGCGGGGCAGCGGCGACGGCGATCGTGTATTTCACGGCCAGCTGGCCGACGATCAGGGGGCCGACGTCGAACACGCCGCCGAAGGCGAGCAGGATGAACAGGACGGTATCGAGGCTCTGCGCCGCGGCAGTGCCGGCGAGGATGCGCAGCCAGAGCCGCCGGGCGCTCGTCCAGCGCCGCAGCCGCGCGAAGATCCACAGGTCAGCCGTCTGGCTGATCAGGTAGGCGGCGAGGCTGGCCAGGATGATGCGGTTGCCCTGGCCCAGCGTCGCGGCGTAGGCGGCCTGGCCGCTCCAGAACGACGCCGGCGGGAGCCGGATCGCGATCCACAGCAGCGCCCACACCAGGAGCTGGGTCATGATGCCCGCGTTCACCACCACCTGCCCGCGGCGCCTGCCCCACAGCTCGGTGACGCTCTCGGCAAGGGGGAACGTGATCGAGTACGCCAGCACGCCCGCCGGCACGGTGAACGGCCCGAGCGCCACGATCTTGACCGCCGCCAGGTTCGCCGCGACGAGCGAGGCGTGGAAGGCGATGCTGAGATAGAGGAACGGGGAGAGCTGACGGTCGGTCACGGCTCCTCTGCTGCGTGGGAATCCGCCGCGTGGGAATCAAGCGCGCCCGCCGGGGCTCCTGGCCGCGTGCCGCCGGCCGCGTGCGCGGGGCTCCTGGCCGCATGCGCGGTGCCGCCGGCCGCATGCGCGGTGCCCCCGGCCGCGTGCGGGGTGCTACTGCCCGCGCCCGCTGGGGGGGCGGCGCCGCTCCAGCAGCGGCACGAACTCTTCCAGCACCCGGTCCACGTGCTGCGGCGGCACGAAGGCGAAGTCGAGCACGAGCAGCAGCAGGTTGAAGGCGAGCTTGCCCCACAGGATTCCGACGGCCAGGTGCACCACCACCGCCACGCCCAGCATCGCGTAGCGGAAGCGGGGCATCCACACGATCACCGGGAAGAAAAGCTGGAACAGCACCGCGCCGTAGATGACGAACACCGTGAGCTGCGGATGCGCGGCCATGAACTCGTAGGCGATGGGCAGGCCCGTCTCCGCCACGCGCGGGTGCCAGAACACGACCCCCGCCAGCCATTCGGGGGTGAGCTTGGCCAGCCCGGAGAAGAAGTAGAGCAGCGAGAGGTGGAGCTGCAGCAGCCGCAGGGGAAAGCCCGCCCAGACCGGCCCCGGCGCCTCGTCCGGATGGCCCAGGGGCGTCGTCGGCCGCACCGCCGGACCGACGCCTGCGAGCACCGAGAACGCCCGCCCGCACGGCGTCAGCGCGAGGTAGAACACGCCCAGCAGCAGCAGCCCGTCGAAGCCGAGCGCCACCGCCGGATTGCGGTGCAGGTAGGAGAGCAGGAACACGATCGTCAGCGCGCCGTTCCACAGCGGCAGCACGCCCAGCAGGAAGGCCAGCGCCGCCAGCAGCGCCAGCACGTGCACCACCCAGAGCCAGAAGTCGTTGCCGAACCAGTCGAAGACGGAGAAGGGCCAGGCGGTGGGGTCCAGCCCCCGCAGCGTGAGCGGGTCGCCCCAGCCGTCGAGCGAGTAGTGCGCCTGGACGTCGAAGGAGGCGACGAACAGCGCGAAGAGCAGCACCAGCCCCACGCCGATGCGCAGCAGGGCGAGCTGCCCCAGGCTGGCCGGGGGAAACCAGAAGCGCATCCAGGCGCCCAGGGCGCGCTCGCGGGGCGTGGGTTCCGCGATCACTGCGCTCCTTCCGCGGGCGTCCACACCTTAGTCAGCCCATTATACGAGCCCAGCGGCTTCAGGTCCAGGGCACTGTCCTTGTTGAAGCCGCGCCAGGGAAACTGGAACTTGTTGCGGTCCCACACCCAGCGGGCCGAGTACATCTCGATCCGCAGGGGCGGCTCGGGCAGCTGGTTGACCAGGTATGCCATGATCGAGGAGTGCAGGTCCGGCAGGTTCGCCGTCGCCAGGTTTCCCGCCGCGGCCCAGCGGTCATAGCGGATGCGCGGCCGCACCAGCGGATCGGGAAAGGAGCCGTCGAGCATCTGCCCATCCTGTCCGTAGATCTTGTAGAGCAGAAAGCCTTCCCGCTGCACCACCGGCGGAAAGCCCAGCACGTCCGGCGCGGGGAAGTACGTCTGGTAGGCGAACACGGAGCGCGCCTTCCAGCCGAAGATCTGATTCGTTCCGCCCGGGACGAGCAGCACCGCGCCCAGGTGCACCACGCCGACCAGGGTCAGCGCGAACCAGAGCAGCTCCATCCAGCGCGGCGAGTGGATGGCGTCGAACCGCGCCCAGAAGCCCTGCGCCGGGTAGAGCGCGCTGCGCTTGCGGAACAGGCGGTCCATCAGGCGCTGCGGGCGGGCCATGGGATCCTCGTCGTCCGCGCAGCACGGCGCGCGGGGCCGGTGAGGCGGAGGATGCGTGCGGCAGGGAAGCGTCGTGCCGGCTGCCTGCTGGGGAGCCGGGCCGCTGCTCCCGATCTAGACCCGTTGCCGGCAGGGGGGAAGTCGGCAGGCAACCTATCCAATGCCCGGCAGCCGGTCAAGCGCGGCAGCCGGCCGCTTCGCTCCCGCCCGCGGACGGCCTGGGTTCTGTGCGGAAATGCGTTCCGAGGGGCTGTTGCCTGGGCAACCGCGCCCCTCGGACTCCCCAGCAGGGTGCGAGGCACCCTGCACCCGGTTATGGCGCTGACACCGCGCCAGCGCGGCGCCCGCGCCCGGTTGCCCGGGCAACGGCAGGGCTGCGGGGGCCCTCGGCCACCGCTGTCCTTATAGCTCGCGTTTGAATGAATGAGCGCATTTCCGAGCGGAGCCTAGCGCAGCAGCGGCGGAATGGCGCGCGCTTCCAGCTCCAGGCACGTCTGCTTCGGGTCCGGCACCTCCCGCACGCGGGTGAATTCCACCTCGTAGCGGGCGTCGCCGGTCACTCGCCGCAGGTTGAACAACGAGGTGTCCCGGGCCCGCTTTTCGGCCTCCTTCACGGTGAAGCCGCACCCGATGCCCGTCGCCAGCGCGTGATCCTTGCTCGGCTCCTCGACGCGGATTTGATCCTGGTCAAGGTACTGCAGAGTGCCGCGCTGCGGCTGGCTGCACCCGGCCACGGCCGCCGCGCCGAGCAGCGACAGCAGGAGCCCCCGGCGCGGGAAGCCCGGTAGCTGGGACCGGAATTGCGGAAGCCCAAACAATGGGAGCCCGCCCGAGCGGAACGCGAGCCAGCGGAGCGAGCGCGACCGGCGCCCGAGCCAGCAGAGCCCGCGCAACAGGCGCCGGCGCAACGGGCGTCCGCTCAGGCCGCGCCACACGCCCCCGCGCGGCCCGGCGTGCGCGGAAGGCCGGCCAAGTTCCGTTGGGCGTGCGCGGCGCTGGTCGCACATGTCGGAATTCCTCGCTGCGAGGGGCGGCCCGGCAGGATGGGGTGCCGGGTTCATTCGTCCTGCGGGAGCGTCATGCAAGACCCGTCCCTCCGGCGGCCCACCCGGGCCGGGTCGCCGCGCGCACGGGGGGACTGGATTTTTTCGGGGAATGCGGCGCACACTGCGGCAGGAGTCCCCCCGCCGCCGCCAAGAGTCCCCCTGCGCGGCGCAGGGCAGGGGCGCGCGCCATTCGTTCGGGGGCGGAGCGCGCGGAAGGGCCTTCGGTCAGAGGGGGCGCGGTCTTCGGAGGCCAGTCTGCGGAGGATGGTAAGTCCATGCTCAAGATCAACCGCAAAGTCGAGTACGGGCTCGTCGCCTTGCAGCACATGCTGGCCAAGCCCCCCACGCAGGTCACGTCCGTCCGCGAGATTTGCGACCATTACGGCACGCCCTTCGACCCGCTCGCGCATGTCATGCGCATCCTCAGCACGGCCAAGCTGGTGGAATCCGAGCAGGGCGCCCATGGCGGCTACCGCCTGGTGGGGGATCTGACGCGCTGCAGCGTCGCGGAATTCATCGAGCTGATTGACGGGCAGCTGGCGCTCACCGAGTGCATGAAGTCCGAGGAGGAGTGCCGCTGCACCCTGATGCAACGCTGCAACATCGTCTCTCCGATACACAACTTCCACAACCACATGCTGCGCTTCCTGCGCTCCATGAGCGTGCAGGACCTGCTCGTGGATCAGGCGGCGGTGTCGCTCGTCAGGCCGAAGGGCTTGTCCGCCAGCGCATAGGTGCCCCCCGGCGCCGGCTCCTCCGGCCGTCCTGGCTTTCCAGATCCGCGGACTGTCGCCGATCGGGCGTTCCGGCGCGTCCGCGTCCGGCGCGCCTTCCGCGGCGGGCTGCCCGTTTCCTATTTGGAAGGGGACGGCGTTCGGGGAGGGACGCCGCCCATCATCCCCGCAGCAGGTCCAGGAGTTCCTCGTGCAGCAGGCCGTTGCTGGACAGGGCGCTCTTGCCCAGGCCGCCCTGTCCTTGCGCATCGGTCAGCCGCCCGCCCGCGCCGTCCACGCAGGGCTTAAGGGCGGCCACGTCCCACAGGTTGAGCACCGGGTCGAACATGGCGTCGGCGCGGCCCGCGGCGACCTGGAAGTGGCCGAAGCAGTCGCCCCAGCCGCGCACCAGCCAGGCGCGCTCCTGCACGCGCTGGAAGGCCTGCCCCAGGCCCCGCTGCGTCCAGCCGTGCGAATCGGTATAGAGCACCGTGGCGCGCTCGAGCCGCTCCGTGGCGCTGACGTGGACCGGCTTGCCGTTGACCTCGGTCGCCCGCCCGGCCGCGCCGATCATCAGCTCGCCCAGGGCGCAGAGGTGGATCGCCCCCAGGATCGGCTCTCCCCGCCGCAGCAGGGCGATCAGGGTGCCGAACAGGGGCACGCGGTGGATGAAGGCCTTGGTGCCGTCAATGGGATCGAGCACCCACTGGTACTCCGCGCCGGGCGGGCCGCTCAGGCCCTCCTCCTCGCCCAGCACCTGGTGCTCCGGCTGGCGCGCTTCGATCATGCGGCGCAGCAGCGCCTCGGCCTGCCGGTCGGCCACGGTGACCGGGGAGCGGTCCGGCTTCGCCTCGACGTCCAGGGCCGTGCCGTAGTGCTTGAGGATCAGCGTCCCGCTCGCCTCGGCCAGCTCGCGCGTCAAGCCGATCCACTCGTCCATCTGCCGCCTGTCGTCCATCTGCCGCC
>JBGOTW010000240.1:0-6708 GCA_041476685.1 bacterium
ACCGGACCGAGTCCGAGGATGAACAGCGGCACGCCGGCCGCCGCAAGCTCCTGCCTGAGCGGTTCCAGCCGCAGCGCGGAGCCGGGCGTTCCCGGCGGGCCTTCGCCTTCGTCCTTCCCGTCCGTGATGACGAATACGGCGCGCAAGCCAGTTCCGGGCGCGTCCAGCACCAGCCGCACGCCCGTCCATACGGCATCGTACAGGGCCGTGGCGCCATCGGGCTTCAGCGCGCCAATGCGCTGGCTCAGGGCTTCCCGGTCCCCCGTTACCGGGGAGAGCACTTCGACCTGGGTGGAGAAACGGATGAGCGCCAGGCGGTCCGCTGAGCCGAACTTCCTCACGAGCGCATTCGCCGCGGCCTGCACGGCGGGCAGGGCCTCCTTCATCGAGCCGGAGGTGTCCACGGCGAGCGCGGCGATCAGGGGACCCCGTGGCGTAGTACCGGTCAGCGCCTGCACCACGACAGGGCGTCCGTCTTCGGAGACGCCGGCGGGAGGCGGCTCGGTGGACGGATAGAAGATCCGGATCTGTGGAAATGCGGACGCATCCACGGCCAGAGGATCGGCGCGGACGCCCCGCTCCGCCAGCAGCGCAAGACCCGCCGCCAGCAGCAGAGGCAGCAAGCATCGGCTAGGCGGCGACTGGAGACACCGCGCTGACCTCGGCAGGAGGCACCGCCCCTGCGGAATGAGGTGCCGCGTCATCGCCCTATCCCGGGGCGGCACGGGACCCCGCGGCCAAACAGGATCCCGCTGCCGCACGGGGAGCGCGGCGCGTGTCGGCGGAGGGGAGAACCGTGCGGCGGTGCGCACCGGAGCGCAGCGGGCCATGCTGCCGCAGGGTCCACAGGATGTGACTCGTCCAGGGCCCCAGCAGCAGGCGCGGCAGGGCGTCCATGCGGCATCCCATCGGATGGGCAGGCAAGGGCATGGCGGGACTCCAGAACTAGCGTGAACCGGCCTGGGGCGGCGTGCGCAAGAGTGGACGATGCATGGTTACCATGAGGGGCCCGCTTTACAAAGGCAACCGGTTCCCACAATTTGGCGGGTATGAAAGAGATTCGCTCCGGAGCGCTCATGCCTCTCCGTCTCGTCACCCTCATTGCGACTCGCCCGGCGCGGACGACATCCGGAGCCGGCGTTCGGCCGCGGGAAGGCGCGCCATTGCTGCGCGGCGCCCGCTTCTCCGCCTGCGGACGCTACCGCTTCACGCTGACGCGCCGTTGGGCGGCGGACGGCGGAACGGTCGCGTTCGTGCTGCTGAATCCGTCCACGGCCGACGCGCGGTGCGAAGACCCGACGATCCGGCGCTGCATGGGTTTGGCGCGGAGCTGGGGTTACGGCGGCATCGAGGTGGTGAACCTGTTCGCGTGGCGGGCCACGCGGCCCCGGGACCTGCGGGGGGCCGCGCACCCGGAGAGCGCGGGCAACGAGCGGGCGGTGCTGCGGGCCGCGCGCCGGGCCGACCTGATCGTAGTGGCCTGGGGCAACCACGGCGCGTGGCGGGCGGCTGGCGCGGCGATGCTCGGCCGGCTGCGGCGCGCCCGGTTGAGCCTGGCCTGCCTGGGCTGGACCCGGCTCGGCCAGCCGCGGCACGTGCTCTACCTGCGCCGCGACGTGCGGCCGCAGCCGGTGTCTTGAACGCCGCGCGCCCTGTCTGCCGCGATTCCGTTTCATCCTCCGGGGAACGGGCCGGAGGCCGCAAGCGGCTCTCCGCTACTCCTGCCAGAAGAATTTTTCGGACTCGCGCACCGCTTGGCCGGACAAGACGCCGATATCCCTCAGCAGGTGCGGGTCGAGCTCGCGCAGGTCGCCGCGCTGGCGAGCCCGCATCAGCCAGACGCGCAGGGGGGCCGCCCAGGCCATCAGCAGGGCGCGCCCCACCCGCCACCACAGGCGCCACAGCTCCCTGGACGGGCGCGCGAGCAGTTGCTCCGCGTCGAGACTCATCCGCTCCGCGTGTGCGCGCTCTATCCCCGCGCCGGAGAGCGATGCCGAAAAATCGTTCAGGATCGAGTCCATCGTCTTCCTCCCCTGTGAAGAGTCACGGCGTCAAGGCCGGTGGGACGGTGTCACCCGGCCGGAGTCAGCAGGATTCCGAGGCTAGGCCTCCGGATTCATCTTCTGGAACGAGACGTACAAGTCATCCAGCAGCGCGCCGGAACGCCCCAGGCGTGCCTCGTCCTGGGGATGGGCGGCGGCTATCCCGTCGAGCATCAGGCCCAGCCCTTCGGTCTCGGGCCGGTCATACTTCCCGTCCCGCAGGTCCAGGTCGTGGATGAGCTCGGCCAGCCGCGTGAGGGCACGATCGCCCAGCCCAAAGTGGGCGATCAGCACCTCGAAGGTGCAGCGGTCGCCTTCGTGGGTGAATTCCGCCTCGAACATGTCGAAGCGCACCTCACCCTCCGCGGGGACGTGCGGCTCATGGGCGACGAAGCGGAACTGGGCGCCCGAGTCCACGAACCGCCGGATCAGCCAGGCGCACGCCATCCGGTCCACGTGCACGTCCGCGCGCGTCACCCACGTGCGTCCCCGGTACGCGGCGCGCCGGGCTTCCGCCGCCTCGTCCGCCGCTCCCAAGCTCTCCGCCCGCTCCATCGCTGCCATCGGTGCCTCCTGTACCCTCAGGTGCCCTTCCAACCCCAGCAGCGCCGCCTGGGCCTCGGCGCGCCCCGCCGCCGCAAAGAAGTCCAGCGCGACAACTTCAGCCAGGCGCCGGCGCAGACGCGCACTGTCCTTGCGTGCCTGTCCCGCTTGCGCATCGGTCGGGGCCGCGCGTTGACCACCCGCCAAGTCCGCCGCCACGCGACGCGCCTCGTCCGCCAGCGCCGCATAGTCCGCCCGCCGCGCCTCGCGAAAGCGCGCCTGGATCTGGGCGCTGTCCTGGCCCGCCAACAGGCGTGCCTCGCACACCGTTGCTTCGCCTCCGCCTGCCTCGATTTCCTTTGCGATCCATTGGAAGTCCTCGCGGGCGGACGGCGTCGGGGGCAGCACGTACACGCTGTTCTTGAGGGCCAATGCCCCCACCCGTTGCAGCCGCCGCCCAATCTTGACCCGCAGGTAGGCTGGCTCGGGCGGAATCTGATGAATCAGCAGGAGCCAGCTTTCCGGAGCCGACGTCTCGCTGGCTTCGCCAGGCATGCGTTGCGCTCGGTTCATGGGATTATGATTCATCTGCGATATATATATATACCAACTGTATCATTACATGCAAGCAAAAATCGACGCAGCACTTAGGCAGTCGGCACCCAGGTGTGCAAAACCGTTTTACTTTTATCGTTTCAGATATTTATCGAGAAATTGGTGCACCCGCGCTTGAGCGTCGAGAGTGGCGCCGGGGCTGTAGCGGAGGACGTGCCCGTAGGCCAGGACGGTCATGCGCACCGCATCGAAGGCGTGGGTCGCGCCCGGATAGATCACGAGCTGCACCTTCCCGTTGGAGGCATGGGCGGTGCGGACGAAGCGCTGGCAAGGATTGGCGGGCGTCCAGTCGTCGGACGCGCCCATCAGCATGAGCACAGGCGTAGTGAAGTCCGCATGGCGGAATCCGCAGCCCGGGTAGAACACGCTGGTCGCGCGAAAGCGCAGCCAGGGATAGGGCTGGTGGGCGCGGCTCCAATCCCCGTCCACCGCCCAGAGGGCCGCGCTGCCGCCGTGGGACCAGCCCATCAGGCCGATGCGGTCGGGGTCTATGCCGCGCTGGGACTGCAGGAAGTGCAGCGCGCCGTAGGCATCGCCGGTACGCTGGGGCGCGGAGAGCCGCTGGGGCGCGCTGCACACTTGCGCGATGCCGCGCGGGCCGAAGCTGTCCAGCACGAGCGCGCCGAAGCCCCAGGCGACCAGTTGCGCGGCCCAGCGGTGGCTGGGGGCCTTCGGCCCGCCGCAGCCGTGCATGAGCACGATCGCGGGAAGCCGGCCCCGGCCCGGCACCTGCTCGGGCTCGGAGAGCCAGCCCCGCACCGTCTGCGGCCGTTCGCCGGGAGCGGGCACGGTGGCAAAGCGCACGAGCTCCCCGCGCGACGGCTCGGCCCGCGCCGGGGTAGCCGCCAGCAGCGAGCCCAGCGCGACGCCGGCGAGCACAAGCCCGGCCAGGGCGCGGAGCCCTCGCCAGTGCCGCCGCTGACCGCGTTCCGCACAGCCGCGCACGCCACGCAAGACAGAAGACCTGCCGGCGCAAGGGATGCTCAGTCGGGCCAAGTGTGTTCTCGGGTACTGCATGCAGGCCATCCCCAAGCCCCTCACGTCGAAGGGCTCAGGCCGGGCCGCACCCTAGCCCGTTCGGCCCGGCGGTGGCAATGCCGAGCCGCTAACGCCTGCGCCGAGCGTTGGGTCCGATCTCGCGATCCGGTCCATTCTGTCTGATCCGCTTGATGCTTATGCACGGGCTGGCTACCCTGGGCGAGCCGGCCCCGCGCGCTGCGCCTACCCCCCGCTAAGCTAGCGTTCAGTATCAGTTCGGAGCGGATGGGCAGCGAGTGGCGACCTGCTGGGAGCACACTTCATTGCCGCCCCAGTTGCGAGCTACGGCGCCGGGGTCGGGATGGGCGCGTGCGGTGCGGTGAGTGGCGCGAAACGGCCGACTCGCCGCCGGCGTCGGGCCTCACCCCCGCCGCCCCGGGCTGCTGGTTCCTCGCGCAAGCGCTCGGCGCCGGCGCTCCGACTGCGCGGAGAGGGGAACTTGCGCGATGTGGGGCGGGTGGGGTGCGCGGGGCGAAAGCGGGAAACGCGGCAGGCGGGTGCTCGCTTAAGCCAACGGCCTCAGCGAGGTGCCGACTTCGATGTCACTGGCATCGTCAGCGATGATGCTGCAGGCGGAGGAGGCGGCCGTTGGGGTCAGGCCCGCCCCTGGGTGGCACGGCTCACGCGCCGCACCGGTCTATGGCTGGTAGCGCCACAGGTCGTTGAGGCAGTAGCTGGGACACGACCCACCCCCGAACAGCCACAGCCGCCCTTTGCCGTCAATCCAGGTCGAGGTGAAAACTCGTGGGGGCGGAAGATTGTTGGCGGCCGCCTTGCCCAGCGTGCCATACGATCCCTGCGGGAGATGGGTATTGTCGTTGCCCGACATCCAGGTCCACCAAGTCGAGGCGGGATTGTAAATCCACAAATCGTTGAGCGAGTACGGCATGCCATTGTTGAGTTCGCCGTATCCGCCGAACAGCCACAGGTTGCCGCTGCCGTCGGCCCAGTATCCGGATCCATACCGCAAGCCTGGCACGTTGCTGGACGCCGCTACGGTCTGCGTGCCGTAGTTTGGATAGGGTCCGATTGAGTATGATGGATAGGTTCCAGATTGGGGATTGCTGCCCGGCATCCAGGTCCAATAGGTCGTGATGGGATTGTACTTCCACAGGTCAGCGAAATACCCAATGGTGCTGTTGCCGCCGAAGAACCACAGATTGTCGCTGCCGTCTATCCAGGTGGCTGCGTTGGCCCGCGCCGGGGGCACATTCGCGGCGGCGGCCGTACCTAGTGAGCCGAACGTGCCGTAATAGGTTGCGGCAGTCCCTACGAACCACGTCCACATGCCTGTGCCTGGGTTGTATTTCCACAGGTCGCCGAGAGACCGCAGCGCCGGAAAAGAGGCTTCCGGCCAGCCGTATCCGCCAAACATCCACAGGTTGCCACTGCTGTCGCCCCACGCCGCTGCGGTGTAGCGCGCGCCAGGCACATTGGAGACAGCGGCTTGGCCGGACGAGCCATAGACGGTGGTCGCATTGGTGGAATTGCTGCCCCACACCCAGGTCCAGGTGCCGGCGCCGGGCGTGTATTTCCACAGGTCGTTGTAATAGGCGTTACTCCCGTTGGTTCCGCCGAACAGCCACAGATTGCCGCTGCTGTCGCCCCACGCCGCGGCTCCTTCGCGGGCGCCGGGCACGTTGCCGGCGGCCGGCGTGCCCAGCGAGCCGTAGACACCCACGGCGCCGGCCGTGTTGCTGCCGGACATCCAGGTCCAGTTGACGCCGTCGAACTTCCACAGGTCGTTCATGTAGCCGCCCGCGGTGTAGCCGCCGAATAGCCAGAAGTTGCCGCTGCTATCCTTCAACGAAGCCGGACGGCGCCGCCCGGCGGGCACATTGCCCGCGGCGGCCGTGCCCAACGTGCCGTAGACGCCCGTGGCGCCGGCGGTGCTGCTGCCCCCCACCCAGGTCCAGGCGTTGGCAAGCGCCACCGTGACGGTCAACTGAGCCGTGCCCGATTTGCCGCCAAGAGTCGCCGTGATGTTCACCGGGCCACCGACCGCGACCCCCGTAGCCGAGCCATTACCGCCGCCTTGGCCGCTGGTGATCGTCGCCACGGACGTAGTGTCTGAGCTCCACGAGGCTTGCAGGGTCAGGTCCTGCGTGGACGAGTCGCCGAAAGTTCCGGTTGCGATGAATTGCTGGATGTCGCCCTGGCCAATGCTCATGGAGGCCGGAGCGACTTGGATGGAGACCAGCGGGGCAGCCGTCACGGTCAGGCTCGCCGTATTGGAAGTCACGCCGGAGAAGGTCGCCGTGATGTGCGAAGTGCCCGTCGCCACAGCCGTGGCCAGACCGTGCGCGCAGATCGTCGCCACTGTGCCGCCGCTGTCCTCTGCCCATGCTGCCGAAGTGGTGAGGTCCTGCGTGCTGCTGTCGGAGAAAGTGCCGGTGGCGGCGTACTGCTGGGTCGTGCCCTTCGCGATGGTGGCCGACGGCGGCATGACCTGGATCGACACAAGCGTCGC
>JBGOTW010000241.1:0-6698 GCA_041476685.1 bacterium
CGCGCCGGGCTACCCTCAAAGCCGGATCGGACCCGGTTGCGCGAAGTTCCCGGACCTGCGCCGCCCGCGTGGCCCCGCGGGCCGTGCGCGGTCCGATTGACACTGCTCGTCCGGCACGCTCTATCTGGCACGCTCATTCAGGCACGGCGCCCGGCTACTTGGCCTGGGGCGGCCCCTCCCACATGCCCGGGCGGACCTCGTCGGCGGTGAGGGCATAGACGTCATGGTCCTCCCAGACCTCGTTGATGCGCAGGTAGCGCAAGGCCCGCCCCTCGTAGCGGAAGCGGCACTTCTCGATCACGCGCACCGAGGCGATGTTGCGGGGAATGATGGAGGCCTGCAGCCGGTGCAGCTGCAAGTCCGCAAAGCAATAGAGCACCAGCCGCTTCAGGGCCTCGGTCATGTAGCCCCGGCCCGCGCGGGAGCCGGAGATCGAGTAGCCTACGTATCCGTTCTGCCAGATGCCCCGCACGATCCCCGAGACGCTGAGCCGTCCGTGCACCTCGCCGGGCGCGCCGCTGCGCTCGAAGATGCCGAGGAGGATGCCCGTGTCGTTGCGGCGGTCTTCCTGGCACTGGATCAGGATCGAGCGCTGTCCTTCGAGGGTGAAGTAGGACTCCGGGTGGGCCGGCTCCCAGGGCGCGAGCCACTCCCGGTTCTGCTGCACATATTGCAGCAGCCGCGGCGCATCCTCGGGGACGAGGGGGCGCAGCACCAGCCGCTCGCTCCGCAAGATGGCATCGATCACGGCCGCTCCCCGCCCTTCCGCCGGGCCTGGCCGGTGCCCCGGCCGCCGGCCGCGAGCCGGTGCCGGCCGCCGTCCCGGAAGCCCCGCCCCGCCTGGAACCGTCTCCTGGCGCCCGCCCCGCCCCAGCGGGCCGGCTCCGCAGCGCTGGCTTCCCCGTACGGGCTGCTCAGTGGGAGCGGCCGAGTGCTGGCTGCTGGATGCGGGCGGCCCAGTGCCGGCCAGCCAGTGCTGGCAGCATCGTGCCGGCGGCGCGGTGCTGACTGCCGGTGCCGACTGCTCTATGAGCTGCTCTATGAGGTTGCGGCCATCCCGTGTCTGCTTCTAGCGACTCCGCTGGGGGAGGGCAAGTGGCGCGGCCCGCCGCGGTTGACATTGAATCGAGTGCGCGGGTGTGCCTACAATTGTACCGGAGTTGATGCGCTTGCCCGGTTAGACCTCCCAGCCAAGCCGCCCATCGCCGTCCGAGGAGCAGGATCCGTGAGTGCCACCGAAAACCGTGCGGCGGAGGACCCTGCCGCCATCCATGGCGCGCTGGAGAGCATCCGCGCCCGCCTCGACGACTACATCATCGGGCAGGACGCCGTGAAAGAGGCGATGGTGCTGGCGCTGATCGCCCAGGAGCACATCTACCTGATGGGCGAGCCGGGCAGCGCGAAGACGCTGCTGGCCGAGGTCGCGGGGGGCGCGGCGAACCTGCGCTTCCAGTTCAACCAGATGCATCGCGACACGCGCCTGGCCGAATTGATCGGGGATGTCCAGATCGCCCGCGAGCCCATGCCCGGAGGCGCCGGAGAGGTGATCCGGCAGACGCTCAAGCCCGGCGGGGTGCTGACGGCGGAAATCGTGCTGCTCGACGACATCTCCCGCGCGCCGGGCGAGGCGCTCAATGTCCTGCTGCGCATCCTGAACGAGCGCAAGTACCAGAACATGAGCATCCCGCTGATGACGGCGATCGGGACGAGCAATCCGACGAACGACGAATACTACAACGAGCCGCTCGACCCCGCGAACCTGGACCGCTTCACGCTCCAGCTGAAGACGAAGAGCACCGTCGGCCTGCAGCAGTGGAGCGAAGCCCGCCGCATCATCGACCGCTACGAGGGCTTCCCGGCGGACCTGGCGCCGGGCGAAGGGGCCGTGCGCGCGGAGCTGCTGAAGTCCGCGCGGGAGGCGCTGCGCGAGGTGTACATTCCGCCCCGCGTGCTCGAGGCGTACCGGAGGTTTCTCGACAGCCTGATCAACAAGTACGGCTGCACGCCGGAGAATTCGCTCCTCACCGACCGCACCATGCTGATCAAGGTGCCCCGCATGATCAAGGCGCTGGCGCTGCTGGAAGGGCGCGCGGAGGCCGGCACGGGAGATCTGCGGGTGCTCAAGCACATCCTCACGTTCCGCATCCCGGAGAACCTGTACGAGAACCTGGACAACATCCTCAACGAGGTGATCCAGGAGATAGAGCAGGACGAGGAGATGATGTCGGAGGAGAGCCAGGAGCAGCAAGGCACCCAGGGCCAGGAAGACTCCGCCGAGTCCGGCGAGGAGGCCCAGGAACAGGACAGCGGGGGTGAAAAGGACCTGGTGGACCAGCTGATGGAGGCGATGCAAGCCCAGGGCGACGAGTCCGAGAAGCGCAAGTCCATGCAGCAGAACGCGGCCAGCCCCGAGGACGGTCCGCCCCAGTTCCAGCGCAACCAGCCGCAGCATGTGGAAAACCTCGATACCCTGCTGGACAAGATCCGCGGGCGGCTGGAGCGCAACCAGGCCGATTCGGAGGTTCATCCGGGCGGGGCGCCGCGGACGTACAAGCGGATGAAGTCGTTCGAGGAGTTCATGGATACCGATCCGGCGGAAACGGCGATCTGGATGAACGAGATCCAGCCGAGCCTGCCGCGCGCCTTCCACCGCAAGAAGAAGAACGTCGGCGGGAAGGTGATCATCATCCGCGACGTGAGCCAGTCCATGGAAGGCCGCTACGCCCGCTGGACCTCCTCGGTCGTGACGCGCATGGTGGACATGGTGCGCAAGAAGCGCATGCGGATCGGCTACATCGAATTCAACCACGTGTCGCGCAAGTACCAGCACGACGGCCGCTTCTTCACGCGCGACTACGACAAGATCATCGACAAGGCGGCCAACGTCTCCTGCTCGGGCGTGACGAACTACCAGTACCCGTTGCGGGACGCGCTGGCGGAATTCCGCCGGGGCCGCGGCACCAACCGGCACATCCTCTTCCTCACCGACGGCGAGCCCACCCAGGGCGACTGGCTGGTGCGCGAGGAGCGCAAGCAGGCGAAGGCGCTGGGGGTGTCCATCCACACGCTCTTCATCGGTACGACGGAGTGTCCGGAGATCCTGGATATCCTGTCCGAAGAGACCGACGGGAGCCAGTTCCTGGCGACCCCGGACGACCGGGGCGGCCTGTCCATCGCCGAGCGCTTCAGCCGCAGCGCGCAGCAGAACCCCTACCGGCCTTCCTTTCCCGACGGCTCTCCTGCCTCCGGCGGGCAAACTCCCGGCTTGCCCCGGCGCGCCAATCTGTGGAAGGGTTGATCGTCGGCGGATGATCCCACCGTGCCCGACTCACGATCTCGCGTCTTCCGGAGACGGTGGACCGCCCGTCCGGACGGTCCAGGCGAGCGAAAAGTCCGGCGCTTGAGCGCTTCAGGTTATCGTCGTCGAAAGGGTCGTTTTGGAGACAAACAACGGTGCCCAGGGCATTGCCCGGCGCTTCTCGGCCCTGCGCAGCGAGATGGACCGCTTCGTCATCGGTCATGCCACCGTCAAGACCGGCCTGCTGCTCGGGCTGCTCGCCCGCGAGCACATCTATATCGAGGGCCCGCCGGGCATGGCGAAAACCATGCTGGCCGAACTAGTGGCCCAGGCCTCGAACCTTAACTTCTACCTCTACCAGTTCCACCGGGACACGCGCCTGGCCGAGCTCGTCGGCGACATCGTGATCCAGCGCGAGCCGAGCGGACCGGAGGGCGAGGGCGAGGTCATCGTCCAATCCATCCGCAAAGGCGGCGTCCTCACCTGCGAGATCTGCGTCCTGGACGACATTTCCCGCTCCCCCGGCGAGGCGCTCAACGTCCTGCTGCGCATCCTCAACGAGCGGCAGTTCCAGCGCGAGCGGATTCCGCTCCTCACCGCCATTGCCACGAGCAATCCGACGGTGGACGACTACTACAACGAGCCGCTGGATCCCGCGAACCTCGACCGTTTCACCATCCAGATCAAGTCCTCCGGCTTGATCCAGGAGAACCAGTGGGACGAGGTCAAGCAGGTGATGGACCTGTATTCGGCCTCGACCTTCAGCGAGGACATTCGGGCCGAGGCGGTGCTCAATCGGGCCGCGTTCGACGAGGCCTACGTCCTGCTCCACAAGGTCGAGGTGCCGGACCTGGTCAAGCGCGCGCTGATCGAACTGCTGTCCCGGTTCGTCAACCAGTTCAAGCTGGACCCGACCAACTCCCTCATCACCGACCGCAGCTTCCTGGTCAAGGCGATCAAGGTGCTGCGGGCGCAGGCGCTGATGAGCGGGCGCATGCAGGTCATCCCGACCGACATGGCCGTGCTGGGCTACATCACGACGTTCCGGGTGCCCGAGGAACTCAACCGCAACCTGCCGCATGTGCTGGCCGAGGTCATTCAGCGCGTGGCTGAATAGTCCGTTGCCTCGGCCCGCCCGCCCTTGCACCCGCTTCCGGAGGGTCCAGGGGTCGTTGGATTGGACCGGACTTGGACTCCGCGACATCAATCGGGACTTGTGCGCCCAGGCGGCGAACGGTCAGGATCGCCGGGCTCCCGCGCTGCTCGGACCCCTGCGACTGTGGACTGAATCGTCTCAGGTTTGGTTCCGCTCCTGCCATGAAGAAATGAAGTGGAGCGCGGCGCGCGCCTCAATCCTTCATCTTGATCCATACGCCGTTGTGCCGGTATTCCCCGCTGAATCCAAAGAAGTCGGAGCGGGAATACAGGATGAAGCCGCGCTGCAGCAGCCGCTGGTGCACTTCCTCGAACATCTCGTCGGCCACGTTCCAGCGCACTTCCCAGGTCTGGAAGCCCTTGGGCTTGGGCCGCAGGACGGCCCGGAATTCCACGGCGTAGTTCTGCGCCCGCCCTTCCACGTAGGCCGGAAAGCGGCCTTGGGCGGATTCCTTCTTGAGCTGGTCGAGCAGGACGCGATTGGGGAGCCAGGCGGTGAACTCGCGCTCCTCGAAGCGCGGCTGGGCCAGGGTCGGGGCGCGGGAACTCTGCAGGGGCGCAAAGTCGCGGCGCGGCGGACGTGCGGCGGATGTCCCGCCCGGCAGCGCGGCCAGGATTGCGGCGCAGCCCAGGATCGCCGCGAGCGCACCCCCGGCCCGCGCCCAGCGCCTGCCCCTGTCGTTCCCGGATCGGTGCCCCATCGCGCTTGCCCCATCGCGCTTGTATCAGTGGCGGCCGAAAGCTGCCCGCCAAGCTCCGGTCTTAGCACGGCCTGTCCTGGCGCGGCAGGGTGAGGCCCCGAACGGGAAAACGCACATCAGCTAGGGCGGGACAAGCCCGCGTCGGGCGGCGCTCCAGGCGCCGCTGCGGAGCGCCGCCATCCGCGCGAAGCGGCTTGGGGTGGGCTTTTGCGCGTTGCCGACACCCCGCGATTGTGCTACGAAGAGGGCACCGGCCCAGCGCGGTTTTTCCAGGCTTCATGCCGGATGCGGCGACGCGCGCGCTCGCCCTGACCGACCCGTCCCGGCGGACTTGACTTGGCGGATCCGCCCCCGACGGACCCGTCCCGGCTGACCCGGTAGCCCCCCCACCCCAGCGGCTGTGCGCCGTTCACAAGGAGCGTGATGGAATCCACGGAAGGCAAGGTGCGCAAAAGCGGCCAGAACGGCGGCAACGGGTCCGGCGGGAACGTGACGCCGGTGCACATCGAAGACGAGATGCGCGACTCCTACCTGGAGTACGCGATGAGCGTCATCATCGGGCGCGCCCTGCCCGATGTGCGCGATGGGCTTAAGCCGGTGCACCGCCGTGTGCTCTACGCCATGCAGGACCAGGGCAACCACTACAATCGCCCCTACCGCAAGTCGGCCCGGGTCGTAGGGGACGTGATCGGCAAGTATCATCCGCCCGGCGACGTCGCGGTCTACGACGCGATCGTGCGCCTGGCGCAGGACTTCTCCATGCGCCACATGCTGATCGACGGCCAGGGGAACTTCGGCTCGGTGGACGGGGACCCGCCGGCGGCGATGCGCTACACCGAAGTGCGCATGACCAAGCTCGCCCACGAGATGCTGGCCGATCTCGACAAGGACACGGTCGATTTCCAGCCGAACTACGACGAGACGCTGCAGGAACCCAAGGTCCTCCCCTCGCGCATCCCGAACCTGCTCGTCAACGGCTCGACGGGCATCGCCGTGGGGATGGCGTGCAACATTCCGCCCCACAATCTCGGCGAACTCCTCGACGCCTTCCTGTTCTTCATCGACAACGGCGAGACGATCTCGATTCCCGAGCTGATGGAGCGCATGCCCGGGCCGGACTTTCCGACCGGCGCGTACATCCTGGGCAGCCGCGGGATCTACGACGCCTACGCTACTGGCCGGGGCGGGCTGACCCTGCGCGCCAAGGCGGAAGTGGAGTCGGACGAGAAGGGCGATCGCGAGACGATCATCGTCCGCGAGCTGCCGTACATGGTGAACAAGGCGCGGCTGATCGAGAAGATCGCCGAGCTGGCGCGCGACAAGAAGCTCGACGGCATCTCCGACCTGCGCGACGAGTCGGACCGGGAGGGGATGCGCATCGTGATCGAGGTCAAGCGCGGGGTGCAGGCCGAGGTGCTGCTGAACAACCTCTACAAGCACACCCAGCTCCAGAACACCTTCGGGATCATCACGCTCGCGGTCGTGGACAGCCAGCCGCGCGTGCTCTCCGTGCCGCAGGTCTTCAAGCTCTTCCTCAAGCACCG
>JBGOTW010000242.1:0-6697 GCA_041476685.1 bacterium
ATTGCGAACCTGCAGCCGGAGGACGTGCGGATCCGCATACTCGGCGATTTTGCGATCATCCATGCACGCACCACGTATACGTATCCGGACGGCCGGGGCGCGGCGGGTCGCTACACGGACATCTGGGCGCGCCGGCAAGGCCGTTGGCTCTGTGTCGCCGCCCATGTGACGCGAGGTTGAGCGGCACACGGCCTGATGACCACGCCAGTCCCAGGCTCACTGACGCAACTCCGGGTAGCCTGCGCCACGAACCGCCGTGCGCTTTGCAATTCTTTGGCCGCGTGGCGTAGGCTCCGCGTCCCGGATGGCCGCTCTCGCTGCCGCTTTCCTGGTTCGATTTGAATGGCGCCCGCGGGTGCGGGGCACGCGATGCTGCGCGTCGCGCTCTGGCGCGGTCAGTTGATCTTTTCCCGGCCGCCGGGAGGATTGTAGTTCTTCAGCATCCGCGTCCACTCGTCCTCGTCGCCCTCCTCGCCGTCTGCCTTGTCGCTGTCGAGCTTGAAGTTGGACGGATCGATCTTGCTCGCCTCCAGCACGTGGTCGGCGACGAAGATGGGGCAGTCGGCGCGCAGGGCCACGGCGATGGCGTCGCTGGGCCGCGAATCCACCTTGCAGGTGGTATCGCCGGTGCGCAGCTGGAGCCGGGCGATGTAGGTGTTGTCCACCAGATCCACCACTTCCACCCGCTCGAGCGCGGCGCCGAGGGAGTCCAGCACGCCCTTGAGCAGGTCATGGGTCATGGGCCGGGCCGCCTGGATTTGCTCGAGCTTCATCGCAATGGCGTGAGCCTCGAAGATGCCGATCCAGATCGGCAACAGAGCGCCCCCCTCGGGATCCTGCAGGATCACGATGGGAGCGTTGTTGTTCGGGTCCAGCACCATGCGGAAAATTCGCATGAGAGTGAAGCCAGGGGTGCTCACGCCACCTCCCTAGGATGCGGCACCGGCGCGTGCGATCAGGGCGAACCGGCGTGCCGCCACGATGTCCACCGGCACCAGGCTGCCGACCGGAGCGGTGCAGTCCAGCACCGTCGTCTGCGTGTTGCCCCGCGTGCGGCCGGTCAGGGCGCCGTCTGCTACGCCACCGCCAGCCGCCGTGCCGCGAGCCGCCGCACCACCTCCAGCCCGCGCCGGACCTTCCACCAGCACCTCTTGCCGCGAGCCCACCCGCGCCGCGTGCAACTCCTGCACGATGCTGACGTGCAGGTCGAGCAGCCGCGCCAGCCGCTCGGCCTTGACCGGCTCGGGTACCTGGTCCGCCAGCCTTGCCGCGGGCGTCCGCAGGCGCGGCGAGAACTTGAATGCGTACACCTGATCGAAGCGCACTTCGCGCATGACGTCCAGTGTAGCCTCAAAATCGGACTCCGTCTCCCCCGGAAACCCCACGATCAAGTCCGTCGTCACGGCCAGACGCGGCACCCAGTGTCGTGCCCGCGCGATCCGCTCCAGATAGTCGTGGAGCGTGTGGTTCCGGCGCATCGCGCGCAGGATGCGGTCCGAGCCGCTCTGCACGGGCAGGTGCAGGTGCTCGCACAGCGTGGGCAGATCGCGGTGCGCCCGGGCTAGCCGTTCGTGGAAGTCCTTCGGATGGGGCGAGGTGTACCGCAAGCGGGCCAGTCCCTCGAGCGGGCTCAGCCGCTCCAGCAGCCCCACGAAGTCCACTGCACCCGCCCGGTAGGAGTTCACATTCTGGCCGAGCAGCGTGATCTCGCGCACCCCCCGCGCTACCAGGGCCCGCGCCTCGGCGAGAATCGCGTCCGGGTCGCGGCAGACCTCCCGTCCCCGCGTGTAGGGCACGATGCAGAACGTGCAGAAATTGTCGCAGCCCTTGGTGATCGCGAGCTGGGCCAGCACGCTGAGCGCGCCCGCCGCATCGGTCCAGGGCTCAGCGGCTCCGGCCTCGGCCAGGGGCGGAATGAAATTGCGCACCTTCTTTCCGCCCCGCTGCGGATCGCGATCGGCGGGATGCCACTGCGTGCGCACGACCCGCTCGCCCGCCTGCACGCGCCGCAGGGCGTCGGGCAGCTCGAAGAGATTATCGGTGCCCAGCACAAAGTCCACGTGCCGCGCCCGCTTGAGCAGGGCGGACCCGCGTTCCTGGGCGACACAGCCTGCGACGCCAAGCACCTGCCCGGGCCGCCGCGCCTTGCCTTCGGCCAGCGTGCCGAGCAGGCTGTCCAACTTATGCTCGGATTTCTCACGGATGGCGCAGGTGTTGATCAGCACCAGGTCCGCCTGCTCCGGCAGGGCGACCGGCCGGTACCCCTCGCTCCGCAACTGCTCCAGCAGCTTGGCCGAATCGTACTCGTTCATTTGGCAGCCGAAGGTCTGCAGGTACACCCCGCGCGGCGTCCCAGGTAAGGGAGCGGCTGGCAACCGTCCTGCCGCGGGTGCGGGCGGAACGGATTGCGGATGGCCGGGTGAGGCGGTGCGGGACTGGCTCATGAAGGCCCTCTGGTTTCCCCATGCTACTAAGGTCGCTGCCCGGTTCCCGAGGGCCATCAAGGTAGGAAGAATTGACGAGAAAAGGCAACCTGCGTCGGAAGGCGGGCTGGCGGAGCTTGCCTCCGCCTGCGGTCCTCTGCCTACGATAGACGATCGGTATTCCTTCATATCGCCGGGAGAAGACGATGCCCCGAGCCCAATGGATCCTGGTGGCGGGACCCTACACCTCCGGGTCCACCGATGCGGCAGGCCGTGCCGCCAACCTGCGCGCACTCAACCGGGCGGCGCTGGCGCTGTTCCGGATGGGCTACGTCCCCGTCGTCGGCGTGAACCTGGCGCTGCCGATTGTCGAGGCCGCGGGGGCCGAGGCGTTTCCCGAGATCATGCTGCCGCTGTCCTTGGCGTTGACGGAGCGCTGCGACGCGTGCCTGCGGATCGGCGGGCGGTCCCGCGGGGCGGACGAGGAAGCCGAGCGGATGCGGGCGCTCGGCAAGCCGGTGTATGCGCGACTGGAGGATGTGCCCGGGCCCACGCTGCATTAGCCCCGGGCGCCCCGTCCTGGGTGCGGGGCGGGCTGGGCCGGAGCGGCGGAGGCCGGAATGCGACCAATCCGCCGCGCCGGGGCGTCTTCACCTGCAGCTGCTGCTGCCGGCAGCACGGGTTGCCCAAAGGCAGGAGGCACGCTAGTGTGAGGGCTTCGTAATCACCAGCACCACCGCCACTTCTTTGGGGGAAGGAAGCCATGAAACTCTATATGCACCCGGTATCCACGACGAGCCGGCCCGTGCGCCTGTTCATCGCCGAGAACAACATTCCCGTGGACGAGCAGGTGATCGACCTGTTCACCGGCGAACACTTTAAAGAGCCGTACGTCAAAATGAATCCGAACAAGCAGGTGCCGATGATTGAGGACGGCGATTTCCGCCTCACGGAAAGCTCCGCGATCCTCAAGTATCTCGCGGACAAGATCAACTCGCCGGCCTACCCGAAGGACCTCAAGCAGCGCGCCAAGGTCAACGAGATGATGGACTGGTTCAACACCCAGTTCTACCGCGATTACGGCTACGGCATGATCTATCCGCAGATCTTCCCGCACCACAAGCGGCCCACGGAGGAGATCCACAAGGGCACGATCGCCTGGGGCAAGCAGCTTGCCGAGGGCTGGCTGCAGGTTCTCAACGACTTCTGGCTTGGGCCGAAGCAGCAGTATCTGTGCGGAGACCAGATCACCATCGCCGATTACTTCGGCGTCGGCCTGCTCACGGTGGGGGAAGTGATTCGCTGCGACTTCTCGAAGTATCCCAACGTCGCGCGCTGGGTCGCCAACATGAAGAAGCTGAAGAGTTGGCCGAAGATCAACGAGGTCCTCGCCGGCGTGATCGAGGGCCAGAAGGCGCAGCCGTTCGTCGCCATCTAGTCCGTCCGGGCGCAGCCTGAATGCCGGCGCCGCCTGGCGCCGGCTCCCGCCCGCCGAACCGCATCCCGCCCAACGGGGAGACGAGTATGCTCAAGGGACTGCACCACAACGCGTACCGCTGCCGCGACGCGGAAGAGACGCGCCGCTTCTACGAGGACTTTCTCGGCCTGCGGCTGGTCAATGCCTTCGAGATCCACGAAACGAAGACCGGCCGCGAGACCAAGGCGCTGCACGTGTTCTTCCAAATGGACGACGGCTCGTGCCTTGCGTTCTTCGAGGTGCCGGACTCGCCGTTCGAGTTCAAGGAGCAGCACGACTACGACCTGCACATCGCCCTGGAAGTCGCGCCCAGCCAGCTCAAGCCGATGCTGGACAAGGGCCGGGCGGCGGGGATGGAGGTGCGCGGCATCGCGGACCACAAGTTCATCGATTCGATCTACTTCCGCGATCCCAACGGCTACGTGATCGAGCTGACCGCCAAGCGGCCCAATCACGATGCGGCCATGGACCCGGCGCAGAACAAGGCGCGCGAGTGCCTCGACGCGTGGCAATCGGAAAAAGCCGCCCCTGAGCGCACCCGCGCGCCCGCGGGGTTCAGGGCTCAGACAAGGCCGTAGGGGCCGGCCGGGCGGGGTGTCTCGCGCTCCGCCTTGGAGCGGCCGCAGGACGGACGCCGCTAGGCGCTCCGGTAGGTTTCCAGGAATCCCTTTGCCCAGTCCGCATAGCGCCCGGCCGCGATCGCCAGCCGGGCGTCGCGCATCAGGCTCAGGTAGAAGTGCAGGTTGTGGGTCGTGTTCAGCCGCATGGACAGGATTTCGCCGCTCTGGAACAGGTGCCGCAGGTAGCCGCGCGAATAGTTCCGGCACGTCGGGCACGCGCACTCCGGATCGAGCGGCTCCGGGTCGCGCTGGTAGCGCACCTGCTTGATGGAGACCTTGCCGCGGCGGGTGAACAGGCTGCCGTTGCGGGCATTGCGGGTCGGCAGCACGCAGTCGAACAGGTCCATGCCCTCGCCGATCGCCCGCAGCAGGTCCTCCGGCTCGCCCGCGCCCATCAGGTAGCGCGGCTGGTGCCCCGACAGCAGCGGCGCCGTGGCGGCCAACGTCTCCGCGAAGGCCAGCGGGTCCTCGCCCACGGTCAGCCCGCCGATGGCGTAGCCGTCAAAGCCGATCGCCTGGAGCTGCTCCGCGCTCTGGCGCCGCAACTCCGGCAGCGTCCCTCCCTGTACGATCCCGAACAGCGCGGGGCCGTTCGGGATCTGGCCCGCTCCGGGCGGCACCTCCCCGCTCCTCCCCTTCAGATGCGCCGCCTTGCAGCGCGCCGCCCAGCGCGTCGTGCGCTCCACGGCCTCCCGCAGCCGCGCCGGCTCCGCCGGGAGCGCGACCAGCTCGTCCAGGCACATCCGGATGTCCGAGCCGAGCGCCTGCTGAATCTCGATGGCGCGCTCGGGTGAGAGGAACACCTGCGCGCCGTCCAGGTGGTTGCGGAAGGTGACGCCTTCCTCGCTCACGCGGTTCAGCGCCGCCAGGGAGAAGACCTGGTAGCCGCCGCTGTCGGTGAGGATGGGCCGCTCCCAGTGCATGAAGCGGTGCAGCCCGCCCAGGGCCGCCACGACGTCTTCCCCGGGTCGCAGGTGCAGGTGGTACGTGTTGCCCAGCACGATCTCCGCGCCCAGCGCCTCCAGCTCCTCGGGCGTCATCGCCTTGACCGTGCCGAGGGTGCCCACCGGCATGAACTGCGGCGTGTGGATGACGCCGCGGGCGGTCGCGATCCGGCCCGCACGGGCGCGCCCGTCGGCTGCGTCGAGGGTGAAGAAGAGCATGGGGAAGGGTGTAGCTGAAATCGAAAGCGCGCGCGAATAGCGAGACGCTAGCGGGGCCGCCACCGATACCGCTCCAAGGCCGTCTTGCCCTTCGCGAACCGGACGCCCACGCTCCTGCGCAGCCGCTCCTGCTCCGCCTCGCGCGCCCCGCGGGCCCGTTCGGGCTCCCGGGCTACGCCCGCTTGGCCAGCCAATTCTCCCACCGCAGGCCCGGGACACGCGCGAATTCCCGCTCGTTGGCGGTGACGAGAGTCAAGCCGTGGCGCAGGGCCTGGCCGGCGATCAACAGATCGTACGGCCCAATCGGCTTCGCGCTGGCCTCAAGTTGGGCGCGGACCACGCCGGCGACGCGCGCGTCCCCGTCGTCGAAAGAAAGCACGTCGAACGGGCCAGACAAGAACGATTCGAGGCGCGCCGAGTTCTGCTGCTGCTGCATGCTGTTGGCGACGCCGAACCAAAGCTCGTGGACGCTGATGGACGAAACGGAGACCCGTGCGTGTGCGGCAAGCGCGCCCTGTAAGCGCTCGTCCACCGACGCCGGATGCCGCTTCATCAGCGCGATACAGGCATTGGTATCGAGCAGATAGCTCAATCGAAGATCTTCCTCGGTTTTGGCATCTTCGGCTGCTTCCGGCCCTGTTCCATGAACGGGACGTCCTGATACTTGTCCAATCTCGCGAACCACGCTTTCACGTCGAACTTCATCGGTTCGAGCAGGACGCCGGTCTTCACGCGGCGGATGCGGACGCGGTCGCCCGGGAAGCGGAATTCCTTCGGCAGGCGCACGGCCTGGCTGCGGCCGTTTCGGAAGAGCTTGGCGGTGCGGGCTTCGGCCACGGATCCCCTCATGCAGGCGAAAAGCGGGTATAGACCATCAGTCTATACCCCAGGAGCGGACCGGGCAATCGGAATCACGCCTTCGGCCGCCAGCGGAACCGCTCCAGGTCCGTCTTGCCCTGCACGAACCGAACGCCCTCGCGCCTGAGCAGGCGCTCTTGCTCCGCCTCGCGCGCC
>JBGOTW010000243.1:0-6627 GCA_041476685.1 bacterium
TCCAGGTCGCGGCGCAGCTCGTGGTAAAGCTCGCGGTACAGGTCGTTGCCCGGCTTGGAGTTCATGGGGCCGTAGTCCTTGGCTGCTGCGTGGGAAGGGGGTCCTGCGATGCTTGAGGCTACCGTTGACTGGAAAGCGGATGCAACCGAGTCCAAGAGAAACCTGGAGTGATGGTCCACCCATAGGCCAACATGGGTATTCAAGACTTTCTAACATCGTACGCGGCCCCAACGGCGGCCATCTTCAGCGCGGTCGCGGCTCTATTGGCATGGTGGGCCACGCGTACGCAAGCGAAAGCCGCGCGAGACCTGAAGAAGATCGAGGAGCGGCGCTTTCGAGAGGAGGAGTTCGTTGAAACGGTTTCATTCCTTGGAGACCCTGACCAAATAGAGGCAGAGGCAAATCGTTTTGCCATAAATGGCGTGACATCTGAGCGGATTCGGACGTTGATTTTCCTTGGTCTTCGTCGACGGAGCCCGAATGACTTCTATGGCGATGCCCAACGACTGGCCACGGAGATTTCCAAAAAGGTGAATCAATTCCCCAAATGAATCCCCTTCCCCTCTTTTCCCTCCGCGCCGTCACCAAGCGCTACGGGCACCGGCCGGTGCTGCGCGAGCTGAGCTTCGACGTCGCGCCGGGCGAGTGCGTGCTGGTGCTGGGGGAGAACGGCGCGGGCAAGTCCACGCTGCTGCGGCTGCTGGCGGCGCTGACCCGGCCCTCCGAGGGCGAGCTGTCGTTCCGCGGCCGGCCGCTCAGGGGCGAGGCCGCCGACGCCCTGCGGCGCGAGCTGGGCGTGCTCTCCCACGAGACCCGCCTCTATCCGGACCTGACGGCACGGGAGAACCTGCGCGTGTTCGGGACGTTGCACGGGGTGGAGCGCCTCGGGCCGCGCAGCGAGGCGGTGCTGGAGCGGGTCGGCCTGGGCGGCACGCCGGACGTCCCCGTGCGCGTCTTCAGCAGTGGGATGACTAAGCGCCTGGGCCTGGCGCGGCTGCTGCTGAGCGCGCCCAGGGTCGTGCTGCTGGACGAGCCCTACGCGAGCCTGGATTCGGGCTCGCTGGGGCTCATTGACGGCCTGCTGGGCGACCTGCAGCGTGGCGGCGGCACGGCGATCCTCGTCACCCACCAGTATCCGGAGGGCATCGCCCTTTGCACCCGCGCCGTCGTTTTACATCAGGGCACCCTCCGGTATAATCAACCCGTCGCCGGACTGGACGCGGCGACCTGTGCCGCCCTTTTGCAGCGGGCCACGCAGGCCGCGGGATAGACGCGCCACCACACGCCGCATGCGGCGCACACCGGTTGGCATTCGGCGCATGCCGTGCGCTCCCGGAACGTAACTTCCGCCACGATGGCGGTTACCCCCTTTGCTTGCGATGGCAACGTGACCGCATGGCTGGGCTGGTTGGCGCTCGCGGGCTTGGCTGCCGTCGCGGTGCTGGTGTTCGGCTTCACGCCGGACGACGCGCTGATGGGCTTCTCCCAGAAGATCATGTACGTGCACGTGCCCGCGATCTGGGCGGCCTACGTCGCGTTCTTCATCGTCTTCTTCTGCAGCATCGGCTACCTGTGGAAGCGCGGCGAGGCGCTGGACCGGATGGCCCGCTCGGCCGCGGAGGTGGGCGTGGTGTTCTGCGGCCTGGCGCTGGCGAGCGGCTCGATCTGGGGCCGCCCGACCTGGGGCACGTATTGGATCTGGGACGCGCGGCTGACGACGACCCTGCTGCTGTTCCTGGTGTACGTGGGCTACGGGCTGCTGCGGCGCTTCGCCGGACCGGGGGAGCAGGCGGCGCGGCTCGCCGCCGTGATCGGGATCGTCGGCTTCCTGGACATCCCCCTGATCCACGTCTCGGTGGCCTGGTGGCGCACGCTGCACCAGCCCTCGACCCTGTTCAAGGCCAGCGCGGAAGGCGCGGCCAAGCCCGCCATGCCCCTCGAGCTGCTGCTCCCCTTGCTGCTGGGCGGCGTGGCGATGCTATTGCTGCTGGCCTACCTGCTGCGTGCGCGCCTGCGGCTGGCCGAACTGACCGAGCGCGTCGAGCGGCGCATCGCGGAGGGGTAGTGGGCCGTAACAGCAATTGAGTGGTGACTGCGAGAGGCTTTGCCTCTCGCGCTCTCTAGCAGGGAGCGGTTGCTCCCTGCACCCATATTTGGCGCGGAAGCCGCGCCAGCGCGGCTTCCGCGCTCAACTGGCGGCGCGGGGGCCCGCGGCCCCCGCCGGGGTTGTCAGGGGCAGCGCCCCTGACGGCGTTACGGTCCGCCGGGCGGAAGCCCGCCGCACCCATCACCGCACCCGCCCTACACGGACCGGCCACATGAAGCAGCGGCGGATACAACTGATCATCGGCGGGATCGTCGTGGCGGCGCTCCTGGTCGCCATCGCCTACCAGGGCGTGGATCAGACCATCTCCTTCTACACGCCCGCCGAGGTGCTGGCGAAGCCCGACGACTTCCGGTCGAAGACGATCCGCATCATGGCCATGGTCGAGCCCAAGAGCACCCAGTGGGACGCGCAGGCCATCCGCCTGCACTTCAAGATCACGGAGGACTCGCGCCTCTTCATCCCCGTGGAATTCCGGGGCGTCAAGCCCGACATGTATCGCGAGGGACAGGGCGTCGTCGTCGAGGGCAAGCTCGACTCCTCCGGCACTTTCCAGGCCACCAACCTGCTCGTGAAGCACAGCGAGGAGTACAAGGTGGACCCGGCCACGCAGAAGAAGATCACGGAGAAGGAAGCCGCCTACAAGGCTATGTTGCAGAAAAAATAGTTCCAGAAGAAATAGATCCGCAAAGCAGCAGCACTCCAGAAGCAGCAGGCAGCAGCGCCGCGGCGGCGAAGCCGCACCGGCACCGGGACGATAGGGGAACCTCGTGATCAACAACATCGGTTACGCATGCCTCGCCGCGGCGTTCGGAGTGTCCCTCTACGGGCTGCTCGTTCCGCACCTGGGGGTGCGCCGGAACAACTGGAACCTGATCCGCTCGGCCCAGTTCGCCACCATCCTCAACTTCGTGTTCGTGCTCTGCGCCGGCGCCGCGCTGATGCGGGCCTTCATCGCGGACGACTTCTCCGTCAAGTTCGTGTGGGAGACGTCCAGCACGGACCTGCCGCTGCTGTACAAGATCGCCGCCTTCTGGGGCGGGATGGACGGCTCCCTCTTGCTGTGGGAGACGGTGCTGGCCGGCTTCTCCGCCGTCGTCGCCACCATCTACCAGCGCAGCAACCGCGAGATCATCCCCTACGTGATCGCGGTGCTGAACCTGATCCACGTGTTCCTGCTGGGCCTGCTGCTGACCTACTCCAACCCGCTCGCGATCCTGACGCCGGCGCCGCTGGAGGGGCGCGGGCTCAATCCGCTCCTGCAGCACCCGGCGATGGCCATGCACCCGCCCATGCTCTACCTGGGCTACGTGGGCTTCTCCGTGCCCTTCGCCTTCGCGCTGGCGAGCCTGATCCGCGGCAAGCTCGACAACGTCTGGGTCGTGACGACGCGGCGCTGGGTGATCTTCTCCTGGTACGCCCTGGCGATCGGGCAGATGCTGGGCGGCCAGTGGGCCTACGAGGAGCTGGGCTGGGGCGGCTACTGGGCCTGGGACCCGGTGGAGAACGCGGCGCTGATGCCCTGGCTGGTCGGCACGGCGTTCCTGCACTCCATCATCCTGCAGGAGAAGCGGAACATGATGAAGGTGTGGAACATCGTCCTCATCATCGTCACGTTCGGCCTGAGCATCCTGGGCACCTTCATCGTCCGCTCCGGCGTCCTCAACTCGGTGCACGCCTTCGCCCAGTCGCAGGTGGGCCCGGCGTTCCTGATCTTCCTGGCCGTGCTGATGGCGGCCGCGTTCGTGCTGATGTTCCGCCGCCTGTCCATGCTGGAGTCGCGCCACACCGCCGACGAGCTGGTGAGCAAGGAGAGCACGTTCCTGCTCAACAACCTGCTCCTGTGCGGCATCGCCTTCACCGTGTTCCTCGGCACGGTCTTCCCCCTCGCCGTGGAAGCCCTGCGCGGCACCAAGCTGTCCATCCAGGCCCCGTTCTTCAACACCATCTCCGCGCCGCTGGGCACCGCCCTGGTGGCGCTGATCGGCGTGTGCACGCTGATCGCCTGGCGCCAGTCGAGCCTGGGCTTCCTGCTGCGCAACCTGCGCCTGCCCTTCGCGGCGGGCGTCCTCGCCGGCGGGGCCGGCTGGCTGCTGGGCGTGCGCTCGGTGGGCGCCCTGCTGATCTTCGCCGTGTCCGCCTTCACCGCGGCCGTGCTCGCGCTCGACTTCGCGCGCGCCGTGCGGGTGCGCGCCAAGCAGCTCGGGGTGGCGTTCCCCTCCGCCATCGTCAATACGGTGCTGCGCAACCAGCAGCGCTACGGCGGCCTCGTCATCCACCTGGGCATCGTGTTCCTGTTCGTGGGCCTCGCCGGCAACCTGTTCAAGACCGAGCACACCTTCACCATCGCGCCCGGACACACCGTCTCCGTCGCCGGCTACCAGCTCCTCCTCAAGGGCGTGCGCGAGGAGCAGCAGGGCAATGCCCGCGTGCGCCTGGCCGAGATCGAGGTCTATTCCGGCGCGAAGCTCGTGGACACGCTCAAGCCCGGCCGCAACTTCTATCCGACCCAGCCCGATCCGTTGACCCAGGTGGCCATCCACCGCAACTTGCAGGAGGACTTGTACCTGGTGCTGGCCAGCGAGAACGGGGACGGGAGCGTAACGCTGCGGGTCAACCTGAATCCCCTCGTGATGGTGGCCTGGTTCGCCTTCCCCCTGTTCACCCTGGGCGCCGGCCTGGCGATGTTCTACCAGCCGCGGCGCCTGCCTGAGCCGCTGCTGAGCCGTTCCTGGAGCATCGCATGAAGCCTCCGCGCTCTCACGCCGGCGCCGCGAGCCCAGCCGCGGGCCCAGCCGCTCCGGCCGCGGCCAGCGCCTCCTCCGCGCCGGGGCCCGCCCTGCCCGAGGCGGCGCCGGTGCGCCCGCTCGGCGAGCTGTTCCGCTCCTGGAAGTTCTGGGCCGTGATGGGCACGCTGGCCGCGCTCGTCGCCATGTTCACCTTCGGCTTCACGCAGGACCCCAAGCTCGTGCCCTCCCCGCTGGTGGGAAAGCCCGCGCCGCTCCTCGCCGTGCAGCAGCTCAACGGGCCGGGCCGCGTCGTCCTCGCCGAGCTCAAGGGTACCCCGGTGATCCTGAACTTCTGGGCGTCCTGGTGCGTGGCCTGCCGCGAGGAGGCGCACGTCCTCCAGGCGGCGCACCTGAAGTACGAGCAGCGGGAGCACCGCGTCCGCGTCATCGGCATCGCCATCCAGGACACGCCCGAGCTGGCGCTGGCGTTCGCCAAGCGCTACGGCAAGACCTACTTCCTCGCCCTCGACAACACCAAGGGCGAGATCAGCATGAACTACGGGCTGTACGGCGTGCCGGAAACCTTCTTCATCGACGCCGGCGGCATGATCGCCTTCAAGCAGGTCGGCCCCGTCACGCCCGAGCTGATCGAGGCGCAGATGGCGAAACTCAGCCCCCGTCCGCAGGGCTCGTCATGAACGCAAGACCCATTGCAGGCGGCACTGCGGCGAGCGGCGCGGGAGTGAGCAACGCCGCCCCGCCGCCGGGCCTGGCCGGCGGGAGCCTGGCGCTGTCCGTTCCGGCGCGGCCGGTCCCGCTTCGATGCAGTCCGGCGCGGCGAGTCCCTGGGCGGCCTGTCCCGATGCGGCTCAGCGCGGCGCGCCTGGGTCTGCTGCTGGCGCTGGCCGCCGGGCTGGGGCTGGCCGCGGCGCTGCCGGCGCGCGCCCTGTCGCCGGAGGAGGTCGAGCAGCGCGTGCAGGACATCACCGACGGCTTGCGCTGCCCGACCTGCCAGGCCATCTCGGTCAAGGATTCCGAGGCCGCCTTTTCCGTGGAGATCCGCGACAAGGTGCAGCGGATGGTCATGGAAGGCCAGTCGGACGACGACATCAACGCCTACTTTGTCGCGCGCTATGGCCAGTGGATTCTGCGCGCGCCGAAGAAGTCCGGCCTCGGGCTGCTGGTGTGGATCCTGCCCTTCGCGGTGATTTTCGCGGGCGGGGCGGCCCTGGTCGTGGCGATCCTGCGCCGCCGCCGTGTCGACGCCCCCGCCGCCGCGCCCGCGGGGGCCCTGACACCCGAGCAGCGGGAACGCGTGCGGGCGGACTTGAGCCGCTACGAGGAGGAAGAATAGGATGCGCGCATGCTGATGCTGGCGCTGGTGATCGTCGTCCTGTGCATCGCCGCCGCGGTGCTGAGCGCGCCGCTCGTCCTGCAGCGCCTGGAGCCCTACGCGACCGCGGCTCCGCCCCGGGCGGACCCGCGCGACAGGGAGCGACTCCTGGACGCGCTGAGCGAGCTGGAGCACTCGCGCCTGAGCGGCAAGCTCTCCGAGGCCGACTACGCCGCGCAGCGGGAGCGACTCGAGGCGGACTACCTGCGCGTCACGGCCGCTCCCGACGGAGAGCCGGGCTAGACGCCCCGGGACGTGTCGCCACCGGCGCGGCAGCACAGCAACCCTGGCGGCACGGTAACTCCGGCGGCACGGTAACTCCGGCGGCACGGCAACTCCGGCGGCACGGTAACTCCGGCGGCGCCGTGCGGCGGGGCTCCATTGGTTCAGTCGCCCGGTCA
>JBGOTW010000244.1:0-6615 GCA_041476685.1 bacterium
CGCCGGTGCCGATCGGCGGCGTGATGACCGGCGGGGCCGTGGGCCGGGTGGAAGCGTCGAACGTGGCGAAGTTCAAGGTCGGCGACATCGTCGAGAACTTCCTCTTCGGGTGGCAGGACTACGTCCTGTCGGACGGCAAGGGCGTGCGCAAGATCGATCCGTCCCTGGCGCCGATCCAGACGGCGCTGTTCGTGCTCGGGATGCCGGGCATGACGGCGTACTTCGGGCTGCTGGACATCGGCGCCGCGAAAGCCGGGGAGACGGTGCTGGTGTCGGGAGCGGCGGGCGCGGTGGGCTCGCTGGTGGGCCAGATCGCCAAGCTCATCGGCGGCCGGGCCGTCGGCATCGCCGGCGGCGCCGACAAGGCCAGGCACATCGTCCAGGACCTGGGCTTCGACGGCGGCTTCGACTACAAGGCCAGCAAGGATTACGGCGCCGAGATCGCGCGGCTCTGCCCGAAGGGCGTGGACGTGTACTTCGACAACGTGGGCGGCGCCATCACGGACGCCGTCTTCCCCCATCTCAACGAGCGCGCCCGCGTATCCATCTGCGGCCAGATCTCCCAATACAACCTCGAGAAGCCGGAGCTGGGTCCGCGCCTGTTCTTTCACCTGATCGTCAAGCGCGCGCGGGTCGAGGGCTTCCTCGTGTCCGATTTCGCGAGTCGCTTTCCGGAAGGGATGAACAAGATGGCGGAATGGCTCCGCGCCGGAAAGCTCAAGTATCGCGAAACGATTACGCAGGGCCTCGAGCATGCGCCCGAGGCGTTCATCGGCATGCTGAAGGGGGACAACCTCGGCAAGCAATTGGTCAAGGTGGCCGATGGCTGAGCGTCCCGGCACCGGGGGAGCCAAGGGTGCCCGGCGCGGCGAACGCAAGCGCCGCGCGCCCCAGCCCGCAGGCGCCCCCTCTCCCCTCCCGCCCGCTCCCGGCCGGATTCCCGCCACGCGGGAGGAGCTGGCCGAGTCCGCCCGGGTGCTGCGCATGCGGGCCAGGGGCGATCAGCTCCCCCCATCGCTCGCGGCGCTGCCCTCGCCGTGGGCGGTACGGCGACTGATCGGGATTTTGGTGCTGACCTCGGGCCTGCTGCTCGGCTTGAGCATCCCGGGGCACAACGTCGGCTTCGCCTGGCTCGGCACCTTCCTCCCCATGTTCCTCGCGCTGGACCTGACACTGCGCGGGCCGGGGCGGCCCTGGCTGCGGCTGCTGAAGGTGCTGGCCTGCACCTGGCCGGTCGGCGCCCTGATGGCGGTGGTGACGGGCGGCTGGGTGGTGAACACGTCCTACGTGTTCGGCGGGCTGCCGCTGCCGGTGGCGTGGGCGGTCAATGTGCTCGGCTACGGGTCGCTGATCGGGCTGGAGGTGTTCGGGTTCCTGGGCCTCCCGTTCCTGCTGAGCCGGGGCCGGTTCCTGTTCAGCCTGCTGCTGGTGCCGCTGTGGGCGGCGGCCGGCGAGATCTTCGTTCCCCGCTTCCTCTACTGGACCTTCGGTCAGTTCATGTTCCCCGTGCCGGCGCTCGTGCAGGCCGCGGACGTGCTGGGCTCGGGCGGGCTCAATTTCTGGCTGCTGCCGCTGCACCTGCTGCTGGCGGCCTGGGTGCGGCAGGCCTACGCCCCGGGCGAGGTGCGCCGCCGGACGCTGCTGCTGGCCAGCGCCGCGCTGGCGCTCGCGTTCGGCCTGAACTACGCCTACGGCGCGTGGCGGCTGGACACGCTGGCCGCTTCCCAGCAGTCCGCACGGACCGGCGCGGCGCGGGTGCAGCTGGTCGGCATCCAGCCCAACTTCTCCCTCAAGGAGCTGGCCTCCAATCCCGAGCTGTCCCCCTCGGACCGGCAGGCGAGCGTGCGCGCCCTGGTGTCGGACACGAATGCCGCGCTGCTGAAGGGCGGGGTCGTGCCCGGCATCCCCACCGTCGTGGTGTGGCCGGAATCGGTCTATCCCGTGCCCTACTTCGACGCGCCCCAGGCCCGCGCGCAGGTGGAAGCCTGGGCCCAGGCGCTCGGAGTGCACCTGCTCATCGCCACGCAGGACAACCGCTATTATCCGGGCCCGGACGGGCGGGTCGCGTGGGAGGCGTTCGGCGCCGCCGTCTACGTTCCGCCCGGCGGCGCGCCGGCCATCTATCACAAGATCAACCTGATCCCGTTCGGCGAGACCATCCCCTTCGCCGACACCGTTCCGCTCTGGGGCGCGACCCTGAAGGCGCTGGTGCCGCGCATCTCCCAGTTCTCCGCCGGACACGAACCGACCGTGTTTCCGGTCGCGCCGGGCATCACGCTGGCCCCGCTGATCTGCTTCGACGCCTTCGATTACCGTCCGGCGCTGGGGATGGCCGGGCGCGGAGCGACGGTGGGCGTGCTGATGGCCAACCTGGCATGGTTCGGACGCTCGACCGCTTCCCTGCAGATGGAGCGCTTCGTGCGCTTCCGCGCCATCGAGACGCGCCTTCCGATCCTGATGCTGTCGCAGAACGGCGAGAGCGTGCTGATCGACGCGCGGGGCGAGGCGGCCTCGCCGCGCGTGGGATTGTTCGAGGTGGGGGCGCTGTCGCTGGAGGTGGCGGGCGGCGAGCCTTCGTTCTACGCGCGCCACGCGGCGTGGATCCACGGCCTGTACGGCGCGGGGCTGCTGCTGACGGCGGCGATCGGACTGGGCTGGCCCCGGCTGCGGACGCTCCGCGCGCGGCGGCGCCGTTGAGCCGGTCGCCGCCGGGGAGAGCCGGGCAAGGCCGCGCCCCGCCACAAGGCGAGGCGCGGGTTCGCGCCGGCTAGGCGGTGCGCTCCGCCTGCTTCACGGGCGCATCGATCTGCATCATCCGCTTGCTCGTGCAAGCCGACAGCGCGATCCCCACCACGAGCATCCCGATCAGGGCCAGAAGCACGTGACTCCGTTTCATGCAGCCTCCTCGAATTGAACGTTTTCCCCGCTACCGCACGGTGACCGGGCTTGAAGCGCCCTGGTGAAGCCTCTATAGTGCGGGCGGGCTTGTCAAGGCTGTAAGGCCGGACACCGATCGAGCGGCCGCACCGCAGCCGCACTGGCGGGCGCGCGAAGCGGGGCCGGCTTCCGCTCATCCGCCCGATCGCCCCTGACCCGCATCGCGACGAATCCCGCATGGACGCTCGTGCCCTGATGGACCAGTTCGAAGGCAGCGGCAAGGACCGCATCTCCTTCGAGGAGATCGACCAGCGCTATCACCTGAAGATGCGCGCATTCGTCAAGTTGTGCATGACCCCGGTGTTCGCGGACCTGGAGCGGCGCTTCCGCATCTCGGCCATGCGCGACCGCGGCATCGTGCCGATCATGTTCCACCTCGCGTTCGAGAACACGGACATCCCGATCGTCTTCCTCAGCGTCGCGCGCATGACGCACCAGGTGCGGCTGTGCCGCAGCATCACGCCGCGCCCCGAGGGCCCGCCCGTCGAGCGGCTGCTGCTCGACATGCGCATCCAGATCCATGCCCGGCGCGGCTCGGGCGATCCGGCGAGCCTCGGCGCGGAGGAGCGGGAGACGCCGGAAGTGGAGGTGGCCCAGATGCGCGGGCTGCAAGTGCTGACGCGGCCCGTCGCCCCGCCGGGCGAGCGCCAGGTCACCGAGGTGCCGGAGGAACTGGCCCCGCTCAGGGAGCACCCGTTCGAGGAGCCCTTTCCCGTCCCGGAACACCTGGCCGGCATTCCGCCGGGCTTCGTCGCGGCGCCGCCGGGACCGTTCCCGCTTTACGACACCGTGTGGGGCCTGCCCAATACGGACGTCAACCAGCACGTCAACGTGCACGAGTACATCTTCGGGATGGAGAACCACTTCGCGCGCAGGCTGCACGGCGCGGGCCTGCCCCTGGCGAAGCACCGCATCGCCAAGGCGCAGCTGCTCTTCCGCAAGCCCTTCTTTCCCGGAGACACGGTGCGCATCCAGGGGCCGCTGCTCGTGCAGGGCTCGCACACGCTGCTGATCGGCGGGTTTCACCGCCTCGGGGGCGGCTCTCAGGGCGACGGCGCGCCGGAGGCGGTGCCGGCGGTGGCGGTGCGGATGGAGGGCGTGCTGGATACGCCCGGCTAGGCAGACTCACCTCCCGACACATTTTTCATGATCGTCGCTGGGGAATAGGGATGGCGGGGTTGAACCACAAACCTCTCCCCTGAGCGCCTCCCCTGCGAGCCGAGCCAGCCACACAGCGCGGGGAGGGGAACTTGGGTCGAAGCCTTTGTGCTGCGTCGAAGCAGCCCAGGCAGACCCTGCAGAGCCGAGCCCATGCCCAAGCGTGATCCTTGGAAAACGGCGGCCCCGGAATCCGCCGCCCCCTGGCTGCCCTACCTCGCTGCGCTGGGCGCCATCCTGTGCTGGGCGAGCCTGGCGGCGGCCCTGACCCGCTCGCTGGGCGCGCTGCACCCCCAGCAGATCCTGGCCTACGGGATGGGCATCGCCGGCATCGCGCTGCTGGCGTGGGACTGGGGCCGCGGCCGGCCGCCCTGGCGCACCTGGCCCGGCGCGCGCGGCATGCTGCTGGGGCTCTACGGCATCTTCGGCTATCACGCCCTGCTGGTCGGAGCCTTCGCCCTGGCGCCGGCCGTGCAGGCGAACATCCTCAACTACACCTGGCCGCTGTGGATCATCGTGCTCGGTGCCTGGAGCGCCGGGCAGCGGCTCGGGGGCCGGGTCGTCTTGGGCGGAATCCTGGGCATGGTGGGCGCCGTGCTGGCGCTCGAGCCGTGGCATGCCGCGGCGGGCCTCGCCCCGGCTGCGTCCATGGAGCGGGTTGGAGCCGCGCCGGGTGGAACCGCGCTGCTTGGAGCCGGGCTGCCGGGAACCGTGTGGCTGGGATTCGGGCTCGCCCTGGCGGCGGGATTCTGCTGGGGCTCGTTCACGATCCTGCTGCGCCGGAGAGCCGACGCCAGCCGCTCCGCCGGCAGTCGCAGCGCCATGGGCTGGTGGTGCCTCCAGGCGGCGGGAGTGTCCGCCCTGTGGATGCTGGCGGCGGACATCCCCTTTGCGGTTGCGCCGGATCAACTTGGGGCGCTCGTGTATATTGGCCTGGTGCCCCTGGGCGCGGCCTTTCCGCTCTGGGAGCGCGCCACGCGGCAGTGCGCCCTGAACGTGCTGGGCCTGCTGAGCTACCTGACGCCGCCCCTGTCCACGCTGCTGCTGGGCTGGGCCGCGGGCCGCGCCGCGACGGGGTGGGCGTGGGCCGGGCTGGCGGTGGTACTGGGCGGAGCCGCCCTCGGGGGCGCAAGGCGCCGGAGGTGAGGTGCTGTTGTGCCGACCGACGGCACCTCACCCTCGCCGCTGGCGCGGCGGTCCCTCTCCACGATGTGGAGAGGGACACTGCGCAGCGGCGTACCAGTAAGCTGTTCCTCCTCTCCAAAGGGAGAGGAAGTGCCCGCAGGGCGGAGGTGAGGTGCTGGTGCCGGCGAACTGCACCTCACCCGGCACGGCTTTGCCGTGCCGCCCTCTCCGGATGGAGAGGGCTTGAAACTCTGCGGGCGGCAGGCCGTTCCTCCTCTCCAAAGGGAGAGGAGGTGCCCGCAGGGCGGAGGTGAGGTGCTGGTGCGTGCGTCCAAGAAGCAAACCGAGACTTTATCGAAATCCGAGGATTCATGACCGCTCCGCAAGGCTCCGTCTACGCCCTTGGCGAGTACGTGCCCGAACTGGACGCCACCTGCTACGTGGCTCCGGGGGCTCACGTGATCGGGCGGGTGCGCCTGCATGCCCGCGTCTCCGTCTGGTTCAACACGGTGCTGCGGGGCGACCTGGCGCCGATCGAAGTGGGCGAAGGCAGCAATATCCAGGACCACACGACCGTGCACATTGAAGGCGCGGAGGAGCGCGCGGACGGGCGGGAGGTGGGCACGGTGATCGGGCGCAACGTCACGGTCGGGCACAATTGCGTCATCCACAGCTGCGTGCTGGAGGACGACTGCCTGATCGGGATGGGCGCGGTGGTGATGGGCGGCGCGGTGATCGGGCGGGGCGCCGTCGTCGGAGCGGGCGCGGTCGTGCTGGAAGGCACGCGCATCCCGCCCTACTCCCTCGCCGTCGGCAATCCCGCCCGAGTGAAGAAGACGTATGCGCCGGAGTTCGTGCAGAACCTCAACCTGCGCGGAGCGGAAGTCTACCGGCGCCGCATCGACCGCTTCAAGCAGGGATTGGCGCTATTGCCTTGGCCTCCCGCGCCTCGCTGAGCGGGAGCGCGGTCCCGATGGTGGCCGGTAACACTTGAATGGACAGCGAGGAACGGTATCCAGCCAACACCAACAGCAGACCCCTCGCTGCGCTCGGGGTGACACATCGATGTCATTCCGAGCGCAGCGAGGAATCTGCTGTTCGAGTTCCAGGCCCCGAACGTACACTGCCGAAACGCACGTTTCAGTCCGCTACCCGCCCAGGTAAGCGCGGCGCACTTCGGGATTGTCCAGCAGGCTCTGGGTCGTTCCCTCCAGCACGATCTCGCCGCCGGCCAGCACGCTGCCGCGATGGGCGTGCTTCAGCGCGAGGTAGGCGTTCTGCTCCACCAGCAGGATCGTGGTGGCGGCGCGGTTGGTCTCCTCGATGATGCGGAAGATCTGCTTGACGAGCTGCGGGGCCAGCCCGAGCGAGGGCTCGTCCAGCAGCAGCAGCTTC
>JBGOTW010000245.1:0-6615 GCA_041476685.1 bacterium
GTCAAAATCTTGACCGAGACTTCCGGATCGGCGGTCAGCACGGTGAAGCGCAGGGCCTGCCCGTCCCGGTCCACGAGCCCGTCGCCATTGCTGTCGGTCCAGCCGGCCTCGCGCAGCAGGCGGATCGCGTCGGGCACCGAGAACGGCAGCGGCTTGACGCGCGGCGAGCTGTAGCGCGAGTTGGCCTCGAACGGGCCGACGGCCTTGACCTGGGCGCCGTAGTAGAACTTCTGGATGAACGTGTCGCGGTCATAGAGCAGGCCCAGCGCGCGCCGCACGCGCTTGTCGCGGAACAGGGGCGACTCCAGGTTGTAGCCGACGTAGCGGTAGCGCCGCGGCGCCTGGTTCTTCACCTCCAGCTTGAGCAGCCTGCGTCCTGGCCCCGCGCCGGCCGACCCTGCGCGTGCTGGACCCGCCGCGCCGGCCGTGCCCGCCGCCCCGCCTCCGGGCAGGACCGGAGTGAACTCCGGCGCGGGCGTCTCGCGGTACCACTGCTCCGGCGTCAGCTCCAGCAGGTCCAGGTCGCCCTTCTTGAACGCCTCCAGCGCGACCTTGTCCGCGCTCACGAAGCGGTAGAACAGGCGGCTCGCGTTGTAGCGCCCCACGTTCTGCGGCAGCGCGCGCCCCCAGTAGTCCGCGTCGCGGACCAGGATCACCGACTGGCCGCGGTTCCACGCCTGGAAGCGGTACGGGCCGCTGCCCAGCGGCTGCCGGGCCAGGGGCGTCTCGTTCGGGTCGCCCGCGCCGAAGGCGTGCCGGGGGACGATGCGCAGGCCGGCGAGGTTGATGAAATTGAGGAAGTGGTCCTGGCGCGCCGTGAAGCGCACGGTGTGCTCGTCCAGCGCTTCCGCGCCGGAGAACTGGCCCAGGTACGCCTGCCACTTGGCGCGGGTCTTGAGCTTGGCGTGGAAGAGGATGTCGTAGCTGAACTTCACGTCCTGCGCCGTGACCGGGCGGCCGTCCTGCCAGCGCGCCCGCGGGTTCAGGTGGAACGTGAAGGTCTTCTTGTCCGGCGAGATCTCCCAACGCTGGGCGAGCAGGGGCAGGTGCCGCAAGCCGTCCACGTCTACCTGCGCCAGGGTCTCGTAGATCTGGTCGAGGATCTGGTTGCCGTACAGGTCGGTGGCGTTGAGGGGATGCAGCACCTGGGGCTGCTGGCGCAGGTTCTGCCGCAGCGTGCCGCCTACGAGGGCCTGGGGATTGCCGCGCAGCAGGGCTTCAGGCGCTGGGGTCGCGGGTGCGCCGGGTGTGACACCGGGTGCGCCGCCGGGTGCGCCGGGTGTGACACCGGGTGCGCCACTGGTTGCGCCGCCGGGCGCGGCGGCCGTCGGGGCCGCAGCCCCAGGTGACGCGGGCGCTGCCAAGCAGCCAGCCAGCAGGGCCAGGAGCGCGCCGGCGCGGAGGGCAGCCCGCATGCGCCCCCTGCGCGGGCGGGCGGGACTGCTGGCGACCGGCCCCGACCCCCCCATGCCGCTCCTCGCGCTGCGCTTGATCCGCCGCCAGGGCCGCTCCGCCCGGGCGGGAGCCCGCCGACCTTGGCGCATACCTTGTTCCGATTGGTCGAAAAATGCTACCCATAGACGAGTGGGATGTTCTGTTCCGCATCCTCCACGCACCCGGACGCTTTAGGCGCCCGCGACCCCCATGGCCAAGCCGCTCTCCAGTTCCTCAGGGACCCGTTCCCCTGGGACCCGTTCACCCGAAACTCGTTCCCCGGGGACCGGCTCCCCAGGGTCCAAGTCCCCTGCGGACAAGTCCGCACAGTCTCTCTCGACCGCTGCTCTCTCGCCCGCCGCCCTCTCGCCCACTGCCCTTCCGCCCACGGCCGTGGCGAAGCGCGCCAAGACCGGCACCAGCGGCAACGGCAACCGCGCCGCCGATCAAGGCCAGCTCGAACTGGTGCCCGCCGAGCCGGAAGAGCAGGAGGAGGCTGACGGCTCCACGGTTTCCGAAGGGGCGCCCACGGTGGTGCCGAACTACGCGGCGGCGACCCAGACGGCTGCGTCCTCTCCGATCACTCCGCCCCCTTCGTCCGCGGATCAGGCCGCCGGCGCGCCCACGTTCGCCGCGCCACCCGCCATGCGCGAGCTGGGCTTGACGGCGAAGGAGATGTGGAAGGTGGACCTGAAGGGCAAGCGCATCGCCCTGGACGAAAAGGCCTGGCGCGAGGAGTTGGCGCGGGCTCTCGGACGCGCTCCCACGAAGGGCTAGCCTCGAGTCGGATTCAAGGTCGGCGCGGCGCCGCGAGCGCCCGTGCACGGCACGGCGACCGTTCAGCTCGCAACCATTCGGCTCGCGATCGTACAGCACGCAACCGTTCAGCTCGCGACCATTCCGCCCGCGACCATTTGGCTCCAACCCACTCAGATCCCAACCCTTCAGCCGCCAACCTTCCAGCACGCGATCCCCCGCCCCGATGGCCAAGTCCCGCCCCGCGTTCGTCTGCCAGAGCTGTAGCGCCCGCTTCCCGAAGTGGCTGGGACGCTGCCCGGACTGCGGCGGCTGGAACAGCGTGGTCGAGGAACCGCCGGCGGGCCCGGCGTCGGTGCTCGCCTATCCCGGCCGGACTGCCGCCACGCGGCTGGCCGAGGCGGCGCGGCAGGGCTTCGCGCGGGCGCTGCCGCCCTCGCTGAAGGGAGCGGCGCCGCCGCTGCCCAAGGGCCTGTAGACGCACGCCGTGGCCAGCGTGGCCGAGCTGGCCGAGGCGCTGCAGTGAGACCTCAGAGGGCGTCCCCCGCGCCGGGAGCGCAGGGCGGGGAGGCGCAAGGTACCGGATCCGTCCTGGAGCCGACATGACCAAGACCCGCTACGTGCTCGACACCAACGTCCTGCTGTACGACCCGGGCGCGCTCAACGCCTTTCCGGAAGGGGAGGTGATCGTCCCGATCTCGGTGATCGAGGAGATCGACCAGTTCAAGAAGGAGATGTCGGAGACGGGCCGCAACGCGCGGCTGGTGTCGAAGACGATGGACGAGTACCGGCAGGCCGGGAGCCTCGCCCAGGGCTTCCGGCTCCCCAACGGCGGCATGGTGCGAGTATTCGTGTGGAACCGCGACACGGCCCTGCCGGCGCGCCGCGCCGGGGGCGGCTCGCTGGTGCTGCCGGAGGAGCTGGATCCGCGCCGCTCGGGCAACCGCGTCATCGCCTGCGCGCTGCTGCTGAGCGAGCAGGAGGGCGGCCGGCTCGTGCTGGTCAGCCAGGACACCAACATCCGCATCAAGGCCAACGCGCTCGGGATCGAGTCCCACGCCTACGAGGGCGAGAGCGGCACGGTCGAGGAGATCTACCAGGGCTTCACCCTGCGCGAGCTGGACCCGCCCGAGCTGGAGCGGCACCACCGGCTGGCCTCGCTGAAGCTGCCCGGCGCGTTCCGCCCGAACGAGGGCCTCATCCTGCAGAACAAGGAGAACCGGGACGACTTCCTCGTGTACCGCTACCTGGCGCGCGCGGCGGAGTTCCGCCAGATCCCGGATTTCCGCGACGGGGTGTGGGACGTCACGCCGCGCAATCCGCAGCAGACGCTGGCGCTGGAGATCCTGCTCGATCCGGAGATCAGCATCGTCACCCTGATGGGCAAGGCGGGCACGGGCAAGACCCTGCTCGCCCTGGCCGCCGGACTGCAACTGATGATGGACGAGAACACCTACACCAAGCTCCTCGTCTCGCGCCCGATCTTCCCGATGGGCAAGGACATCGGCTACCTCCCCGGCACCGCCCAGGAAAAGCTCGAGCCGTGGATGCAGCCCATCTTCGACAACCTGGAGTTCCTCATCGACTCGCCCGTCTCCAAGCACAGCCGCATCAAGGGCTACGAGGCGCTGCTGGAGCAGGGCCTGATCAACATCGAGCCGCTCACCTACATCCGCGGGCGCAGCATCCCCCACCAGTTCATGATCGTGGACGAGGCGCAGAACCTCACCCCCCACGAGATCAAGACCATCATCACCCGCGTCGGCGTGGGCACCAAGATCGTGCTCACGGGCGACCCGTACCAGATCGACAATCCGTACGTGGATTCGCTCTCGAACGGCCTCAGCCACGTCGTCGAGCGCTTCAAGCACCTGACGCTGTCGGGGCACGTCACGCTGGTGCGCGGCGAGCGCTCGGCCCTGGCGGAGACGGCGGCGAATATCCTGTAGCGGGGCCGGCGGTTTCTGCGTGACGAGGGGTCCGGTTCGCAGGCGGCCCGTCGGATGCACCTCACCCCCCGCGGGGCCTCACCCTCCCCAGCCCTCCCTCTCCGACTACGCGGAGAGGGAGGGAGCACAGCTTGCTCACGCATTGACCAGGCAGTTGCCCCTCTCCCCTTGCGGAAGAGGGGTACCCGCGCAGCGGGCGGGGTGAGGCGGCGCCGTCACCCGCGCGGCGGCAGGTCCTTGCGGTAGGCGAGCGCGGGCAGGCCCATCAGCGTGCGCTCCTTCCAGAAGGTCATGCCGATCTTCTCCGCCACGCGGATGGACGCCGCGTTCTCCGGGCGGATGAAGGAGACGACGTAGGGCGTGGGCCAGGCGGGATGCGCGAGCGCCCGGGCGACAAAGGCGGCGGCCGCCTCGGTCGCGTAGCCCCGCCCCCAGCAGTCGCGGGCGATCAGGTAGGCGACCTCCGTCTCCAGCACGCCCTGGATGTGCCAGACGATGATGCCGCAGCGGCCGACCAGCCGTCCGGACGGCTTCTCGATCGTGGCGAACAGGCCCAGGCCGTGCTGGCGGTACTGATCGAGGATGAAATCCAGCACTTCCTGCGTCTGTGCGCGGGTGCGCGGCTGGCCCTCCCCGATGTAGCGCATCGTCTCCGCGTCCGCGAAGAGGCGCGCCAGGTCATCCAGGTCGGCCGGCACGAGGGGCCGATGGACGAGACGCTCGGTCTCGAAGGCTTCGATGAGCATCGCTGGACTTGATTCCCGCGTCCTCACCCCCCGTCTCCGGCGCCGCGCGTTTGCGCAAGGATCACGCAGCGCGCCGGGCTGAGGCGCCGGGCGAGGGGGCAGAGGCGAGGACCCCGGACTACGCCGCGCTGGCGGCGGAGACGCGCTGGGCGCTCTTCTGGTTGAATTGCTCCAGCAGCGCGGCGAGCTGCGCCTCGGTTTCGCGGATCGTCCCCTCCTTGATGCTCTCGTAGCCGCGGATGTGATCCGGCAGCCGCGCGATGGCGACGGCGGTCGCGTGGTTCTCGGCGCTGAGCTGGGGCAGCAGCGCGTCGAGCTGGCTGACGTACCAGCCGATCAGGCGCCGCTCCCAGCGCCGGTGCGCGCTGGCGCCGAAGAGGTCGAGCGCCGTGCCGCGCACGCGCCGCAGCGCGTAGAGCACGCTGAACGCCGGCATGAACCATTCGCCCAGCTTGAGCTTGTTCCGCATGCCCAGCGCCCGCAGCAGGGGCGGGTGCAAGTGCACGAAGCGCTTGAGCTTCCCGCTGTACGCGGCCTTGGCCTGCGCGAAGGCGGGATCCTGGAGCCAGAGCCGCGCCACCTCGTACTCGTCCTTGATCGCCATCAGCTTGAACAGCCAGCGCGCCACGCCGCGGGTCAGCTCGTCCCGGCCCGGCGTGCGGCGCGCCTCCTCGGCGCCGACCTTGCGCACCTGGGCGAGATAGCGCCGGGCGTACGCGGCGTTCTGGTACAGGATCAGGTCGGCCACGCGCGGGTGCAGCAGCTCCGCCAGGGCGTCGCCCGGCGGATAATCCGCCTGCAGCCGCTCGAACGCCGCGACTTGGCCCGGGGCGAAGCGCTTGAGCTTTCCGGCCGCCGCGCTCTTCGCGTCCGGCGTCTCCTCGCCGCCGATCAGGTCCAGGATCGCCTGCGGCTCGATGACGAACTTGCGGCCCCAGCGGAACGCCTTCAGGTTCTGCTCCACGGCCACGGCGTTGGCGCGGATCGCCGCCTCGATGGATTGGCTGGCCAGCGGGATCAGCCCCGCCTGGTACGCCACGCCGAGCAGGAAGACGTTGTTGGCCATGTGGTCGCCGAAGAGGGCCTCGGCGATCTCCTCCGAGTTCAGGTACAGGTTCTTCGCCCGGCGCGTGAAGCGGTTGAGCCGCTCGGCCAGCAGGCTGGCGGGCGGGAAGGCCGAGTTCACATTCGTCACGACCTGGGCGGTGGGCAGCTTCGCCGTGTTGATCACGGCGACGGTGCGCTCGGGATGGTAGCGGCTGAGGTTGTCCTGCGACACCGCGGCCAGCACGTCGAAGGCGACCAGCAGGTCCGCCTCGCCCGCGGAGATCTTGTTCGAGTGCGTGATGGGCCCGTCGGCGACGATGAAGTTGCTCAGCACCGCGCCGCCCTTCTGCGCCAGGCCCGTCTGGTCCAGGTGCAGGCAGTACTTCCCGTCGATCAGCGCGGCGGTGGTGAGCAGCGCGTCCACGGTCACGACGCCCGTGCCGCCGATCCCGATCAGCATCGCCTTGTAGGGCCGCACGCTCGCCGCCTTCTCCGCCGGCTCGGGCAGCGGCTTGTCGTCGTCCACGGCCAGCCCCTTGCGCCGCATGGGCAGGGTGCCTTCGTCCAGTTCCAAGGTCATGAACGACGGGCAGTCGCCCTTCAGGCACGAGTAGTCCATGTTGCACGAGGACTGGTGGATCATCGTCTTGCGCCCGTACTCGGTCTCGAGCGGAAAGACGGAC
>JBGOTW010000246.1:0-6596 GCA_041476685.1 bacterium
CTGCCCGCGTTGACGCCGCGGCGGGCCTTCTGCACCAAGGAGCGCCTGGACCTGCTGCGGGAGGCGGACTGGCGGGTGACGCGGGCCATCGAGCACGCAGGGCTGATGCGCGAGGTATTCCAGATCCTCGTGATCCTGCTGCCACTGGGTGCCGGCGGCACGGGGGGTGCCGACGGCACGGGTGGCGTCGCGGGAGCGGGCGAATGCCTCGTGCTGCGGCCCGTGGTGTCCGAGGACGTGATGACGGCCCAGTTCGCCAAGCTGCCCTGGCCGCTGGTGAACGGTCTCGCCCAGGAGCTGCTGGGCCTGCCCGGGATCGCCGCGGTGTTCTACGACGTGACCCACAAGCCGCCGGCGACGTTCGGGTGGGAGTGAGGAGCCTCGCCCATCTCGACCACGAGACCTTCTCAATTCCGTCTTACCAAGGCTGTCTTCGCTCCGGCCTCGCTCATGCCGGATAAGAAGTCTTGCCGGGTCGGAAGCCTCTCTCCCCATCCCTCTTTCCGCAACGCGGAGAGAGGGTGCCGCAAACCCCCGGCTGGAGCGGGTTAGAGCCCTCTCCGCAGCGCGGGGAGGGCGGCCTGCGCAGCAGGCGGGAGGGGTTCCCGCACGCTCGCCTCGCTTCTCCAGAACCCCATGCTTGGGTCCTTGTCGAATCTTGAGAAAGTCTCGCCACGATGTGAAACGGAAAGCCGCACGGCGGCCTCTCGCCCGATCGCGTCCGCTTCCGCGGACCGACCCTTCCTGGGCAGACCATGAGGCCGCGGCGTCAAGGGACCTCCCTCGGCCGCTCGCGCGGGCCTCGGTCCCACACTAGCGTTGCGCCATGGACCTCCGCAGCGCCTTGCCTATCCCGGGCCCCAAGGTCGCTGGAAGCTTGCCCTGCTCCCAGTCCCCTTTCTCGACGATGGGCTCGCGCTTGTTCAAGTCGAAGACGTAGACGGTAAAGTTGCGTCCGAAACGTTCATAGACGTCGAGCAACAGCACCGCGTCCACGCCCAACTGCTTGCCTTTGGCCAGGACGAATTCCGCGTTGGGAGTGCCGTCTTTCCCTGTCCAGGCTTTCGCCTGAATCTCGGCATCCTGGGCCAGCGACTTTTCCGCCGGAATCTGGGCATTGGCCGAGTGCGTAATCTCGAAATCGGCCTTGTTGCGGAAGACCACGTTGATCAGGACGCTCGCGGAGACGCCGGTGGTGCGGGGGGTGTCTCCCGAGGTCACCTTCAGTGGAAACACGGCCAGTCTTTTCTTCGCGGCCGCCTTCTGGCCGCCGGACAGGCGCGCGGACAAGCTCTCGACGCCGGTCAGCAGCAGGGTGCGGAACGGGCCGTCGTGCTGGATGGATGCGGCCTGCTGCGTTTCGGCCGTCTCCACATCGATCAAGGTCGCCGACACCTGCCAGAGCGTGTCCTCCAGCTTGGTCACGCGCCCGGTCACCAGCTTCTTCACGCCCAGCACCTTGCCCGCCTTGACGGCGCACTCCTGGGACGTGCAGCCCGCCTGCTGCAGCGCCTGCTCCTCCAGCACCTGATTGAGCTGGCTCCGATCCACGAGCGTATAGCGTCCGGACTTGAGCAGCTCTTCCGTCAGCCGTTCGGTGAGCGCGGATGCCTGTTCCTTGGTGGCGCCCAGCGCTCCCAGTTCCATCACCGCGATGAGCTGCTTCGCGGGCGCGGCTCCGGTGGGTGCGGCCACAGTGGGCGCGGCGGTTTGTGCCGCCGCAGCGAGCGGCAGAAGCATGACTATGGAAAGCGCCATCCCGGCAAGCGCCACCCCGGCATGCGCCGCTACCACCCAGTATTGGCCCTTCACGCGATCCCTCATGTTTCTTTCCTCGCCCACACCGGCCCTTGCGGCCGATTCGGTTCCTCAGGCGCCCCTGGCCGGATCGTCCCGGCCGGCCCCCCACCGTGCCACAAGGGTTTAGCAGCGTTCTCGGCCGGAATCTACGAGGGATCGGGGATCGTTCTCAAATTCAAGACCGTAGCGCGGTCTCGCGGAGCGCGAAGCGCGGCCAGGGCGCGACCCCGGTCCGCCGCCCAGTCAGGCGGGGCCAAGCTTCCCGCCTTCCACGAGCCGATGAGTTCCCCCCGTCCTCATGCGGATCCGAGCCTGCGGAAGCTGTATCCTCGTAGGGTGCCCGGCTGGGAAATTCGGTAAACCCCGGGGATCCGCCACAAGGGGCCGCGTCTCGCGCCGCCCGCGCCTTCGGATCGCAAAATCCGGCGCGGAGATTCCGCAGTGACCTTTGCAGGCTACAACAATGTCTGGCACCAAGTTGGAACTGGCGTCCAATCGGTGGTAGGGAGCGCAGAGGGGTACCAGAGCCCAGAGACGGGGCTTGGGGGTTTAGGGAGCACCGAATCCTTAGCGCGCGCTGGGACTTCGGGGGACCGCTGGATGAAACGCCGAGAACTTCTGATGGCGCTGGGTGCGCTGGCAGTGCCCGGCGCGCTCCGAGCCCAATCCCAAGGCAAGATCTGGCGCGTGGGCTTCCTGGGGCGCCGCATCCCGAAGCTCACCGATGCGTTTGTCCGCGGCATGCGCGAACTCGGCTATGTCGAGGCAAGAAACCTGGCGATGGAGTGGCGCTATACCGAAGGCAATTCGGGACGCCTTCCCCAAGAGGCGGAAGAATTGGTGCGCCTGAAAGTGGACGTCCTTGTTGGTGGAGGATCGCCCGCGATCAGCGCGTTTCGGAATGCCACCGCCACGATTCCCATCGTGATGGCCTCCGCTTCAGACCCGGTCGGTTCCGGCTTTATCGCGAGCCTGTCGCGGCCGGGAGGCAATATTACGGGGTTGTCGAATCTCCTCGGCGACCTGAGCGCCAAGCAATTGGATTTTCTGCTCAGCATTATGCCCAGGCTCTCCCGCCTTGCCGTGCTGGCGAATCCTCTCAACTCGTCCAATGCAATGGCCCTGGATCACGTCCGGTCAGCCGCGCGGAAAGCCGGGATACAGGTCCTGGCCGCGCACGCCAGTACCGACGGGGAAATCAAGGCCGCGTTTTCCACGATGACCCGTGAAAATGCAGATGCGGTCATCGTGTTGAGCGACGGGTTCCTGTTTCAGCGTTTCCGCCAAATCGCGGAATTGGCGGCGTTACATCGAATTCCCTCTGTGTCGGCCCTGCGCGAGCACGTCGAGTCCGGGGGACTGATGAGCTACGGGCCCAACGTCGCCGAGCAGTTCCGGCGCGCGGCAACCTATGTGGACAGGATATTCAAGGGCGCCAGGCCGGGCGACCTCCCGGTCGAGCAGCCCACGATCTTCGAATTTCTCATCAACGATAGTGCCGCCAAAGCGCTGGGTCTCGTCGTTCCCGAAGCACTGCTGATGCGCGCGGACGAGGTCATCCGTTGATCGCCCGGCGCGGGCAGCGAGCCGATCCGGCCGCGCGACGCGCCTGCGGAGAGATTGAGCGTTGCGTTTGGGACGGGCCAGGATTGTGTTAGAGTGCGGATCACCGGCGCACGCGGGAGGATCCGCCACGGCGCATTCCCGCAGCCTTCCCCCTCCAGCGAGCAATCCGGGTGACCGATTCCCTCGCCCGCCCCGCCCAATCCGAGACGACGTGGCTGCTGGGCATCTGCCTGAGCCGCGTCGCCTTCTCGCTCGTCTTCACGACGTACTCCGGCTCCCTGACGCTGCTGCGCGGCGATTGGGGCATGACGGCCGGGCAAGCCGGCCTGATCCAGTCCGCCTGGCACGTGGGCTACCTCGTCTCCCTGTTCGCCGTGGGCATCCTCGCCGACCGCTACGGGGCGAAGCGCACGTTCCTCCTGGCCAGCATCGCCGCGGGCGCCAGCGCGCTGCTGTTTGCCGCCTTGGCGCGCGGCTTCTGGAGCGGACTGCTCCTGTACGGGCTGACCGGCCTGGCCTCCGGCGGCTCCTACACGCCGGGACTGGCCATCGTCGCCCAGCGCATCGGGCCCGGGCGGCGCGGCCGCGCGATGGGCTGGTTCATCGCCGCCAGCTCGGCGGGCTACGCCCTCTCGCTCGCGCTCAGCAGCGCGCTGATCCGGGTCAGCGGCTGGCAGGCGGCCTTTCTCCTCACCGGATGCGGCCCGGCAGTCGGCGCGGCGGTGGCGTGGTGGGTGCTGCGCGACACGGCCAACGTCATCAATCCGCTGCCGCCGGACCATGCGGATCATGGCAAGGGCGGCTCGCTGCTGGCCGTGGTGCGCAACCGCCCAGCCATGCTCATCGTCTGGGGCTACGTGTTCCACTCCTGGGAGCTGCTCGCCCTGTGGGCCTGGCTGCCGGCCTACCTGACGGCCGCGTTCGCCCTGTCCGCAGGACAGCTCTTCTCTTCCGCGGGACAGCTCTTCGGCGGCGCGGGTGCCGCAACCCCTAGCGGCGCAAGTCTGAGCGCCGCAAGCCTGGGCGCGTTGTTCAGCGCCGTGACCTACCTGACGGCCATGCTGGGCAGCGTGATCGGGGGCTCGCTGTCGGACAAGTTCGGCCGCACGGCCGTCATCCTGGCGATGTCCTTGACGAGCCTGGCCTGCGCCTTCGGCTTCGGCTGGATGATCGGCCTGCCGCCGGTCCTGCTGCTGCTCGTCGCGCTGCTGTTCAATTTCGCCGGCATCGGAGACTCCTCCGTGTACTCCACCGCGCTGGCCGAGCTGGTGCCGGCGCGCTACCTGGGCGCGGCGTACTCGCTGCGCTCGGTGCTGGGTTTCGGGGTGGGCGCGGTCAGCCCCTGGGTGTTCGGCGTCGTGCTCGACGCGGCGCGGGAAGGCAGCCCGGCGGGCAGCTGGGCGTGGGGCTTGGCCTGGAGCACCCTGGGCGTGGGCGCGCTGCTGGGCCCGCTCGTCACCTGGCGGCTGCGCCGCTTGCCCGAGGCGGAAAAGATGGCCGGCGGCCTGCGTTGATTGGGACTGCACTGAGTGGCCCTGCAGCGCGCGGCCCTGCAGCGCGCGGCCCTGCACTGCGCGGCCCCGCACTGAGCGACACTTCAGCGCGATGTGTTACGCTGCTGCGATCGCGGCGCGGACTGCGGGCCGGCGACCCGGAACCTCGCCCCCCATGCGAGTGCTAGAGCCCTCTCCGTAGCGAGGCTTGCAAACCAAGCTCGCATCGCCGCCGGGTCAGGCCGCGCGGCGGCAACGCTGAACGACACGGGGAAGACCGAGGATGCGCATCCTGGTGACCGGCAGCGCGGGTTTCATCGGCAACGCGCTCGCCCAGCGGCTGCTGGCGCGGGGCGACCAGGTGGCGGGGCTGGACAACCTCAACCCGTACTACGACGTCACGCTCAAGCAAGCCCGCCTCGCGCTCGTCGCGTCCCATCCGCGCTTCAGCGAGGCGCGCATCGCGCTCGAAGACCAGCCGGCGGTCGAGTCCCTCTTCGACACGTTCAAGCCCGAGCGGGTCGTGCACCTGGCGGCGCAGGCGGGCGTGCGCTATTCGCTGGAGCAGCCCCGCACCTACATCGGCAGCAACCTCGCGGGCTTCACGAACATCCTGGAGGGCTGCCGGCAACACCGCGTCGGGCACCTCGTCTTCGCCTCCACCAGCTCGGTGTACGGACTCAACACGCACATGCCGTTCTCGGTGCACGACCCCGCAGATCACCCCGTCAGCCTGTACGCGGCCACCAAGAAGGCCAACGAGATGATGGCCCACGCCTACAGCCACCTGTTCCGCCTGCCCACGACGGGCCTGCGCTTCTTCACGGTGTACGGACCCTGGGGCCGGCCCGACATGGCGCTGTTCAAGTTCACGCGCGCCATCCTCGCGCGCGAGCCGATCGAGCTGTACAATCACGGGAACATGCGCCGCGACTTCACGTACATTGATGACATCGTCGAAGGCGTGGTGCGGGTGCTGGACCGGGTGCCGCTGCCCGATCCGGCCTGGAGCGGCGAGCGCCCCGATCCCGCGGCCAGCTCCGCGCCGTACAGGCTGTACAACATCGGCAACCACGATCCGGTGGAGCTGGGGCACTTTGTCTCTGTGCTGGAGCGGGCACTGGACCGCGCGGCGCTGAAGACCTTCCTGCCCATGCAGCCCGGCGACGTGCCCGCGACGTACGCGGACGTGGCCGACCTGGAGCGCGACACGGGCTTCCGGCCCCGCACGGGCATCGAGGAAGGAATCGGCCGCTTCGTGGCCTGGTACAAGGCCTACTACAAGGTGGGGTGAGCCGCGGGCGGATCAGGGATGGGCGGCACCGGCAGGGGCGGTGCTGCGATGGGCGAACCCAGCATGGGTGGTGCGAATATGGGCGGTACTATCAGGGGACATGGGCGCAAGATCGCGGTGATCGGCCTGGGGTACGTCGGGCTGCCGGTGGCCGTGGCCTTCGGGCTGCGCGAGCGCGTGATCGGTTTCGACATCAACGCGGCGCGGGTGGCCGAGCTCAAGGCCGGCCGGGACCACACGCGCGAGGTGGAGCCGGCGCAGCTCCAGGCGGCGCACATCCGGTTCACCACCGCGCCGCAGGACCTGCGCGAGGCGGACTTCCACATCGTCGCCGTACCCACGCCGATCGACTCCGCGCGCAATCCGGACCTGGGGCCGCTGCTGGCGGCCTCGAAGACCGTGGGCGGCCAGCTCAAGCTGGGGGACATCGTCGTCTACGAGTC
>JBGOTW010000247.1:0-6595 GCA_041476685.1 bacterium
CCTGGCGATCGAGCCCCTGGCCGGTGCGTTGGCGGCGGGCAATCGCGCGATGGTCAAGCTGTCGGAGTTCGCGCCGGCGACATCCGCGCTGCTGGCCGAGCTCGTGGCCGCGACATTCGGCCCGGCCGAAGTCGCGGTGGTGCAGGGAGACGCAACGGTGGCCGGCGCTTTCGCCCGGTTGCCCTTCGACCATCTGCTGTTCACGGGCTCGACGCGGGTGGGCGCCAGCGTGATGCGTGCGGCCGCGGACCTTCTGACGCCGGTCACGCTGGAGCTGGGCGGAAAGTCACCGGCGCTCGTCGCCCCGGACTACCCGCTGCCCCATGCGGTGGCGCGCATCCTGGCGGGCAAGTGCCTCAACGCCGGACAGACGTGCATCGCGCCCGACTACGCGCTGGTCCCCGCGGAGCGGGTGGACGAATTCGTGGCGCTGGCCAGGCAGGAATTCGCCGCATCCTATCCGGACTGGCGCACGACCCCCGACTACACGTCCGTCGTGAATGCGCGGCATTTCGAGCGGCTGATCGGGTATCTGGAGGACGCCCGCGCCAAAGGGGCGGTGATCGTGCCGCTGGCTGCCGGCGAGCCGGACCGCGAATCGCGCCGAATCCCCGCCACGATCCTGCTGAACGTGCGGGACGGGATGCAGGTGATGCGCGACGAGATCTTCGGGCCGCTCCTGCCCCTTGTTCCCTACCGGGATCTTGGCGAGGCCATTGCCTATATCAACGCCCGGCCCCGGCCGCTGTCGCTCTGCTGCTTCGACCGGAACAGGGCCCGCACCGAGCGCGTGCTGCGGGAGACGGTCTCCGGCGGAGTCACGGTGAACGACGCGCTGCTGCATTACGCCCAGCCAGGCCTGCCCTTCGGCGGTGTGGGCCCCAGCGGAATGGGGCGCTACCACGGTCGCGAGGGCTTCGATGCCTTCTCGCACCGCAAAGCGGTATTCGTGCAGTCGCGCTGGAACGGGATGGCGCTGTTCAAACCGCCCTACGGCAGACGCTTCGAAGCCATCGTGCGCCTGCTTCTCAGGTAGCCCGCCGCGGCGCGGATCGCTTGCCGCGGACAGGAGGAATGACGAGACGGCGAGGGTGGGGAATCCCGTCCTGTGCCGAGCGCCGCCAACCAAGGCGTCGGCGGCCCCGCCAGACCGCCGGCTCGCCCGCGCGGTGCCATCAGACCGCCGGCTCGCCCGCGCGGCGCCATCAGACCGCGGATTCCCCCGCGCGGTGCCATCACACCGCGGGTTCCCCCGCAGTGACGGCGATGCACTGGCCTGACAGGTTGCGCGCGGCCGGACTGCACAGATACACGGCAAGCGTGGCAATATCCTCCGGGGCGGACATCCGCTTGAGCGGAGCGCGCTCGACGAATAGCTTGCGCGCCTCCTCGACCGATATCGCCCTCACTTTCGCCTGTCCGGCAATCACGCCGACGATCCGATCGCCTTCCACGGCGCCCGGTGCGATCGCGTTTACGGTGATGTTGTGCGGGGCCAGTTCGAGCGCCATGCCGTAGGTCATCCCCACCTGTCCGGCCTTCGCGGCACAGTATCCGATTCGGTACGCCAGACCGCGCCGGCCGGCGGTGGAGGAGATGTTCACGATGGAACCTCCGCCGGCCTTGACGATCTGCGGGACCGCGAAGCGGATGCACATGTACGAACTGGTGAGGCACGAATTGACCGTGTAGTACCAATCCTCGGTCGTGTAATCCTGGACGGGCTTTGTCGGGCCTCCGTCGCCTGCATTGTTGACCAGAACGTCCAGCTTGCCGAATGCCTTGACGCCGGCCTCAACCATGCGCCGGACATCCGCCTCGAGCGCCGCATCGCCGCTGACCGCGAGCGCGCGGCCGCCATCCTTCTTGATCAACGCCGCCGTCTCCTCGACCAGATCCTTCGAGCGGGCGGCGCAAATCACCGCGGCGCCTTCCCGCGCAAACAGGCGGCTCATGACCCGGCCGATGCCCTTGCTCGCGCCGGTGATGAGCGCGACCCTGCCGTCAAGTTGTCCCATGGAGATTCCCTCATTGCGTGCGATGAGATGCGGGCGTCTCGATCCCCGCCGCGGCCTGGTGTGCAGTCCCAAGCGTACCAGCAACCACGCGGAGGCCATGGGCCCCCACACCCCCGCTGTTGCCCAGGCAACAGGCCCTCGGTCTCCATTTCCGAACAGCGCCTAGCCGACCTGGGGCAGATCCTTGAGCGCCCGCTCCACTTCCGCCGCCGGATACTCGTGGTCCTTCAGCTTACCCGCGAAGTAGTCGTCGTAGGCGGCCATGTCGAAATGCCCATGGCCCGACAGGTTGAACGCGATCACCTGACCCTTGCCGCTGGCCTTGCACTTCAGCGCCTCGTCAATGGCCGCCTTGATGGCATGGGCCGATTCGGGAGCGGGGATGATGCCTTCGCTGCGCGCGAACTTGACCGCCGCCTCGAACACGCCCACCTGGTGCAGCGCGATCGCCTCGATCACCTTCAGGTCGTACAGGTGGCAGACGATGGGGGCCATGCCGTGATAGCGCAGGCCGCCGGCATGGATCGGCGCCGGGATGAACGAGTGGCCCAGCGTGTACATCTTGAGCAGGGGCGTCGTCGCCGCCGTGTCGCCGAAGTCGTACACGTACTTGCCCTTGGTCAGGCTGGGCGAAGCCATCGGCTCCACCGCCACGATGCGCGTCTTCTTTCCTAGCACGAGCTTCTCGCGGACAAACGGCAGGGCGAAGCCGGCGAAATTCGAGCCGCCCCCAGCGCATCCGATCACGACGTCGGGATACTCGCCGGCCTGCTCGAACTGCTTCAGGCTTTCCTCCCCGATCACGGTCTGGTGCATCAGCACGTGGTTGAGCACCGAACCCAGGCTGTACTTCTTCTTGCCTCCGCTCGTGGCGGCGGCTTCCACGGCCTCGGAAATGGCCATGCCCAGCGACCCCGCGGAGTTGGGGTCCTTCTCCAGCACGGCGCGCCCCGCGTGGGTCTTCTCCGACGGGCTGGGCACGACCGTGGCGCCGTAGCTCTGGATCATGCTGCGGCGGTACGGCTTCTGCTCGTAAGAAATCTTGACCATGAACACTTCGCAGGTCAGGCCGAACGTGGCACAGGCAAGCGCGAGCGCGCTGCCCCACTGCCCGGCACCGGTCTCGGTCGTCAGGGCGTGGATGCCCTCTTGCTTGTTGTAGAAGCCCTGCGCAAGGGCGGTATTCAGCTTGTGGGAGCCGACGGGAGAGCAACCTTCGTACTTGTAGTAGATGTGGGCCGGCGTATCGAGTGCCTGTTCGAGCCGGCGGGCACGGTGCAGGGGAGACGGCCTCCACTGCCGGTAGGCGTCGCGAACCGGCTTGGGAATCTCGATGTAGCGTTCCTGGCTGACCTCCTGCTTGATCAGCTCCATGGGAAAGAGCGGCGCCAGGTCCTGCGGCCCGATGGGTTGCTTCGTTCCGGGGTGGATGACCGGAGGGAGCGGCTTGGGAAGGTCCGGCTGGATGTTGTACCAGGCCTTGGGAATGTCCGACTCCTCCAACAAGAACTTGATCTGGTCGCTCATGACTGCCTCTCGCCGGATGCCGGCATGCGGGATAGATTTGCGGCGCCCAGGCCGCGGGAACGATTCCCGGCGCCGTGGCCCCAGGCGTGCGCCGGAGCGCGCAATGCGCGGGGCCCGCGCCGGACCAAGGCCCACTTCTGCACCAAATGGCGGCGATTCTCAAATCCGGGGCGGGGACCCGGAGCCGTGGCAACCCCAAAGGCGCCGGGCGGCTGCCGGCCTTGGGGTCAGCGCGGGCAGACGGTGGACCCCGGACGAGGCGCTCCGCAAGCGCGTGCTGGTGGACAATCCTGCGCGGCTGTACGGGTTTCCCCCGTGATCCATCCGGCGTGAGCGCGCGGGCTTCGTCAACCGGCGGGCCGGAAGCGCGCGGCTAGCGGACAAAGCCGGCGCTGCGCGGCAGGAACAGCGACAGTTCCGGGACGCAGATGATCACAAGCAATCCCACAAGCAGGGCCAGCACGTAGGGCCAGTACGTGCGCGCGTGCTGTCCCACCCCCACTTTCGCGAAGCGCAAGGCCATCAGCAGACCGACGCCCATCGGCGGGAGAAACAGCCCGATCCCGACGGCGGCCGTCTGCACGATGTCGAAATGGATCGGGTTGATGCCGATCGTCATGGCGACGGGGAACACGACGGGAATGAGCACGACCGCCGCGGGCAGGCCCTCCAGCACCATCCCGAAGAGCATGGTCATCAGGGCGACGCCTGTCAGGAACAGCCAGTGCGCCGACTCCAGCGGCCGCAACACCTCCGCCAGCACCAGCGGAACGCCCATCACGCCCATCAGGTACTGGAAGATGCTCGCCACGGCCAGCAGGAAGACCACCGCGGCGGTGAGCAGCGCGCTCTCGTAGGCGATGTTCAGCATTTCCCGGTAGGACACGTTCCGGTAGTAGAAGCGCGCCACCACGAATGCGTACGCCGCCACGACGGCGCCCGCTTCCGTCGCCGTGAAGACGCCGAAGTAGAACCCGCCCAGGATGACGACCGGCACGACCATGGGAACGGCCGCCTCCCGCGCCGAACTCAGCAGGAAGCGCCAGCTCGGCTTGGTGTCCTTCGGCCAGCCCAGCACGTGCGCCTGGATGAACACCAGGCAACACAGGAAGAACCCGATCGTGGCCGCCGGGATGAATCCCGCCAGGAAGAGCGCCACCACCGAGGTATTGGTCACCTCGCCGATGACGATCATGAAGATGGCGGGCGGGACGAGCATCCCCATCGCGGTCCCGGCCGAGATCAGCGACGCGCTGTCCTCGGGCTTGTATCCCGCCTTGGCCAAAGGCGGCATCAGCGTGGAGCCGAGCGCCGAGACTTCGGCCATCTTCGAGCCGCAGATGTCCGAGAAGAAGTAGGACACGACGATCACCGACATGCCCAGCCCGCCCCGCAGCCAGCCCACCAGCGCGCGGGCGAGGTTGACCAGGGAATGGGACATCCCGCAGCGCTCCATCACCGTGCCGGCGAAGACGAAGGAGGGGATGGCCAGCAGCACCCAGTTCTGCGAGCCGGAGACGAGGGAGGAGCCGAGCATCTGCAGCGAAAAGCCCCCCACCAGCAGGCCGGTCACCCCCGCGACGCCCAGGGCGAACACGATCGGCATGGACAGGGCGATCAGGCCGACGAAGACGACCAACATCGCGATGAACAGCATAGCTCAGGCTCCCCCCAGGTCCGGGTGTTCCACCCGCGGAGCCAGGCCGAATGCGACGCGCAAGGCGTAGATCGCGATGAGCGTGCCGCCGACGACGCAGGAAAAGTACAGCCACCCGAGCTGGATGCCCAGTCCCGGAGAGGTCAGCTCGCTGTTGATCAGGGTCAGTCCCCAGCCCGACACGGCCGCGACGATGCCAAAGGCGGCGATGAGGACGTGCAGCGCGCGGTCGAGGACCAGGCGCGCGCGGGGGGACAGCTTGTGGGTGCCGACGCCGACGGCGAAATGGACGCGGTCGGCGATGCCCACCGCCGCGCCGATCAGGGTGAGCCACGCCAGCGCGAATTCGCCTACCTCCTCGACCCAGAAGAACTCCACCGAGGGCAGGTCGAAGACGTCGGACACCTGCACCATCACGTAGCGGAGGAACACGCCCACCAGCAGGTTGACGATGGCGAGGATGAGGAGCCAGGCCACGAGCACGCGCGGCACGAGCCCCAGCCAGGCGAGCGGTCCGCGGAGAGGACCGGGACGGGGATGATCCGATGCCGCCATGGGCTTGTCCATACGCGCTGGAGCGGCGCGGCCTGCTAAAGGGAGCGCGGCCGCGCAAGGGTCCGGGCCGGGGCGGAGCCGCGCCGCTTGGGGCGGCTCCGCTTCGATTCAGGCCGGCCGGTTCGGGTGAGCCGAACGGGTCAGACCTTGGTGGCGGTGATGGTGTCCCACAGTTCGATGTGCTGCGGGCGGTACTCGGGCCAGATCTTCTCCTGCGCCAGCCTCCGGAACGCGGGCACGTCGGCGGCGTTGACGATCATGCCTTTCGGCTCGAGCAGCTCCTTCGCCTTCTTCAGGTTGTCCACGCTCTCGGTGGCCTCGCGGATCTTGCCCTGCGCCGCGCGGGAGAGGTCGAGCATCAGCTTCTGCTCGGACGCGGAGAGGCCGTTCCAGACGCCCAGGTTGATCACCGCCACGGAGGGGCCGTAGTTGTGGAAGGTCATCGAGCAGTACTTCGACACCTCGTAAACCTTGAGCGCGTACAGGTTCACGATGGGCAGGTCCGCCCCGTCGATCACCTTCTGCTGCGCGGCCGGAATGACCTCGCCCCAGGGCATCGGCACGGCGTTTCCGCCCAGCCCGTTGATCGTGTCGGCGAAGACCTTGGCCTGCTGCACGCGCAGCTTCAGGCCCCGCAGGTCCTTCGGCTCGACGATGGCGTGCTTGCTGTTCCAGAAATGGCGGAAGCCGTAGTCGAAGAAGCAGAGCACCTTCACGCCGTACTTCTTCTGGAAGGTCTGGTCGAGCTGGTTGCCGACCGTGCCGTTGAACATCCGGTACGCCTGGTCGTAGGTGCTGACGAGATAGGGCACCAGGAAGACGGCCATCTCGGGAAACA
>JBGOTW010000248.1:0-6593 GCA_041476685.1 bacterium
ATCGCAGACCCGGCGCGCGCGGCGATTCCGTTGGTCGTAGGAATTCTCGCCTGGGGCGGCCTGTACTTGCGGGACAGCCGCATCCGCCAACTTGTTCCCTTCCGCCGGTCGGCGTGAGTGGGCTGAGCTCGGGCTGGAGATGGGGGCCGCTGTTCCGCGACACTCGTCACTTCCGGCATGTCCATCCCGACCCCGGCGCAGCCACGTGCAACTGAACGTGACGTCAGTGGGTCCACAGCGGTGTCCACTCCGACGCTGAACGAGCGGGAAGTGTTACCGAGCGCTACCTTGGGATGGGCTGGCGGCGGCGTGAAGCGTCCCGATTCACGCGCTGAGCCCCCTGGGCTGGACGGGCAAGCGGAGCGTGAAGGTGCTGCCCTGCCCGGGCGCACTCTCCACGGTCACCTGCCCCCGGTGGGCCTGGGCGATGTGCTTGACGATGGCCAGGCCGAGGCCGGTGCCGCCCAGCTTGCGGCTGCGCGCCTTGTCCACCCGGTAGAAGCGCTCGAACAGGCGCGGCAGGTGCCGCGCCTCGATCCCCAGCCCCTCGTCGCGCACGCGGATGGCGATCGTGCCTTCGTGTCCGGCCGCCTCCACGCGCACCGCGCCGCCGGCCGGGCTGTACTTGACGGCGTTGTCGATCAGGTTCACGAGCGCCTGCTCCAGCAGCGGCGCGTTGATCCAGGCGGTCAGGCCCGCATCGCACTCGGATTCCAGCCGCACCCCGCGCGTGCGGGCCTGCGTCTCGCAGCTCTGCAGGGCCGCCGCCAGCACGGACTTGAGGGCGCCCTGCTCCAGGGCGATGTCGCCCGCTTCCGCGTCGCGCTCGATGCGGGACAGGTTGAGCAGGTCCTCGATGATCGCGTGCAGGCGCTCCGACTGGCGCTGCACGATGCGCAGGAAGCGCTCGGTCTCCTTCGGATCGCGCATCGCCCCCTCCAGCAGCGTCTCGACGAAACCCTTGATGCTGGTGATCGGGGTCTTCAGCTCGTGGGAGACGTTGGCGACGAAGTCGCGCCGCATCGTCTCCAGCCGCCGCAGCGCCGTCACGTCGTTGAGCACGACGACCGCGCCGATGCTGCGGCCCTGGGCGTCGCGCAGGACGCTGCCGTGCGCCTGCAGGTAGCGCGGATCGGGATCGTGGATGACGATCTCCCCCTCGGTGGGCGCCGAGGCTTCCAGCGCGGCGGTGGCGAAGTGCAGCAGCTCGTTGTGGCGGGACACCTCCAGCAGCGTGCGCCCGCGCGCGTCGGCCGGAGGAACGCCGAACATGCGCCCGGCGCCGGGGTTGAGGTTGAGGATGCGCAGGCCGTGGTCCACCGCGAGCACGCCTTCGCTCATGCTGGACAGCACGGCCTCCTGCTCGGTGAGACGCCGCATCGCATCGGCCAGGCGGGCGTCCACCTGCTCGACCAGCGTCGTTTCCGCGTGGGCGACTTCCTGCAGGGCGGCGACGGGCTGATGGGGGATGCGCCAGCCCAGCTCCCCCGCGCCGTGCCGCTGCATGCCGGAGCGCAGGGCGTCCAGCCCGCGCCGCAGCCGGTGCGCCACCCACCAGCCCGCCAGCAGCGACAGACCCAGCGCCAGCGCTCCGCCCACCCACAGCAACCGGTCCAGCGCCGCCTGCGCCTCGGCCGGCAGCCCGTTGCGCGTCAGCAGGGCGAGCACCAGCAGCGCGCCGCCTGGGAGCAGGAGGAACGGCAGGAACACCAGGGAGAACAGTCGCTTTCCACCCATGGCCTTGGGGGGCGCCCCGCACGGGGGATGCGCTCGAAAAGGGAGAGAACCGGCTTGTCGTGTCGACCCGCCGGACTACGGGATCCTCGGGCGGTTGGGCCGGATACAGGTCGCCGCCCCACGGTGCTTGCGCCACTAACCTTTGGACCACGGACCCTTCGACCGGCAATGCAGGCTGCGGGCCGCCGGCCGGGCTACTCCTTCAGGCGGTACCCGACGCCGCGCACCGTCTCGATATAATCGGCGTGCTCCCCCAGCTTCTTGCGGAGGGCGACGATCTGCACGTCCACGGAGCGCTCGGTGACATGATAGTCCTCTCCGCGCACGGCTTCCACGATCTGGTTGCGGGTGAAGACCCAGCCGGGCCGGCGGGCGAGGCACTGCACGACGCGAAACTCCGTGTACGTCAAGTCGAGCGGGGCGCCGCCAAGCCGGACTTCGCGCCGGCCCGGATGGATCATCAGCTCGTGCACGCGAACTATGCCATCCGCGTCCACCGTCTGCTGGCTGCGGCGGCGCAGTACCGCGCGCACGCGCGCCACCAGCACCTTCGGGCTGAAGGGCTTGGTCACGTAGTCGTCCGCGCCGAGCTCCAGCCCGGCCACGATGTCGCTCTCCTCCTCTTTCGCCGTCAGCATGACGATGGGGACGTTCCGCGTGTCCGGCTCTCCCTTGAGCCGCCGGCACACCTCCAGTCCGTCCATTCCGGGCAGCATCAGGTCCAGCACGATCAGGTCCGGGACGGCCGCGCGGGTCTGCTGCTGGAGCTCCTCGCCCGAGCCGACCGCGGTGACCCGGTACCCCTCGCGGCCCAGGTTGTAGGCCAGGAGTTCCTGGATGTCCTCCTCGTCCTCCACGACGAGAATGTGGGGCTTGCTCATGGGCGGCGTCTCGGTGGTACCCAAGCGGGCGGTGGCCGGCAGAAGACTGTGGCCGGCAGCGGGTCGCGGCCGGGTTGATGCTGCCTCCGCATTTCGGGGGACAGGCCGCGCTCCCTGCGGCGCCAGGATGCGCGGTGCGTGTGAGCGGGCCATGAGCGGCGCGTCAGCCCTCCGTGAGTCCCCTCGTGAACCCGCTCAGCCGGCCACGCGGCCCGCCATGCGCACCGCATAGTCGATCGCCGCCACCATGTTGGTGGGGTCGGCCACTCCTCGGCCCGCGATGTCGAAGGCGGTGCCATGGTCCACCGCCGTGCGGATCATGGGCAGGCCGAGCGTGACGTTGACCGCTTCCTCGAACGCCACGAGCTTCTGCGGGATGTGGCCCTGATCGTGGTACATGGCGACGACGGCGTCGTAGCCGCCCCGGTAGGCCTTCAGGTACAGCGAGTCCGGCGGCACGGGGCCCTGGGCGTCGATCTGCTCGGCGCGCGCCGCCTCGATCGCGGGGATGATCTCGTCGATCTCCTCCGTGCCGAACAGCCCGTGCTCGCCCGCGTGGGGATTGAGCCCGGCGACGGCGATGCGGCGGCCCGGATGGCCGATGTGCTTGAGGTGCTGGTCCATGGCGCGGATCGTGTCGAGGATGCGCGGCTGCTTGGCGCGCTCCACCGCTTGCCGCAGCGAGCAATGGGTGGAGACGTGCACGATTTTCAGCTTCTCCGAGCTGAGCAGCATGTAGGTCGGGCGCTTGCCGCAGAAGTGGCCGAGGATCTCGGTGTGCCCGTCGAACTTGTGTCCCGCGGCGTGCAGCGCCTCCTTGTTCAGCGGCGCCGTGACGATCCCGGCCAGCTCGCCCGCCAGGGCCAGCTGGATGCCGCGCTCCAGGGCGCGGAAGGCGGCCTCGCCGCCCAGCGGGGACAGCTGCCCGGGCGGCAGCGGCTCGCGCAGCACGCCCACGTCGAGCACGTTCACCAGGCCCGGCTCCCAGCGCGTCTCGGCGGGAGCGCGCACGCGCCGCACGCGCAGTCCCGGTGCGCCGAAGCGCAGCTGCGCCTCCACGGTCGCGGCCTCGCCGATCAGCAGCAGGCGGCACACGTCGCGGTAGTCCTTGCGGGCCAGCGCCTTGAGCGTCACTTCCACGCCGATCCCGGCGGGATCGCCCAGGGTCACGCCAAGCAGCGGAAGTGTGGACATCGGTCGCTCCGGCAGCAAGGGGCTGGATCGTTCGGGCCGCGGCGCCCGGTGGGATCCGTCTCGTTGCAGGCAGTCTAGATCGAAGCGGCCCCGGCGGAAAGGGCAGCCTGAACGGCCAGTCCCCACTCCGGCGCCGTGCTCACTCCCTGCTCCCTGCCGATGGGCCACAAGTCAATCCACTGGCGGCTGAGAGGGGTGGCCGAACGCCGAGGCGAGGACGCGCGCGGCGCGGACTAGAGGGCGCCCAGCGCCGTGGCCGCCGCGAGCAGCGCCTGGGCGTCGCCGAAGCCACCGGCCTTGGTGACCACCGGCAGGCCGGCCAGCGGGCCGTCGCCGATGCGCGCCCGGGCAATGCCCGGCAGCACCTCTCCCTCCACCACCAGTTGCCCGGCGTGCAGCGCCCGCAGCACGGCCAGCGCCACATCGCCGCCGGTCAGCACCAGACCGCGCGGGGAAAGCCCGGGCACGAGCCGCTCCGCAAGCGTCGCCAGCGCGTCCAGGATCCGCGGCGCCCGCTCCGGCGGGGCCTCCTTCTCCGCCGGATAGGCAATGTCCGCATCCTGCCGCACGGCAATGATCAGAACTCGCGCACCGTTCGCTGCGGCGCGCCGCAACTCATGCTCTGCCGCGGCCAGGTGCACCTCGGCTTCCGCATCGAGCTGGGCCGGATCGAGCGTGCAGCGTGCCGCTGCCGGCGCCCGGGCGAGTGCGGCCAGCTGGTGCTGGGTCGTGGCTTGACGTGACCCGGCAAATACAAGCAGCGGTCCGCTGCCCGCCCACGCCGGCGGCGCGGCAGCCGCGCTGGCAGCGGGATCGCCGGCAGAGGAGGGCGGCGGCTCCAAGCGGGGCTCGGGCAGCAGCACCGCCGCCAGCTCCCGCGTCAGGCCCGCAGAGCCGACGAAGAGCTCGCGGGGCTCGGCGATCTCCCGCTCGCGCAGCATGCGCGCCAGCAGCCGCAGATGCGCGGGCTTCGCGGCGTCGCACACGATCACGCGGCAGCCCAGCACCCGCTGCAGGCGCACATGGCCGGCCAGCACCGCCGCCCCCTGCTCCAGCGTCGCCAGATCCACCTGCCCCAGCGGTCCGCAGCCAGGGCCAAGCGCGTCTGCGATGCGCTCCCGCGGCGGCGGCGTTTGTCTGTCCAGCATCGGTTCCTCGCCCGGAGACGCGCCTCTCGCCGTCCCTCCGCTCACCGTCCCGTCCGACGGTATGGACTCGCCGCGCAGCAGCAGCCGGCCCGCCTCCACCGTGCGGCCTTGCTGCGGAAACGCAGGCGCCAGCCACGCCCGCGCCACGCCCAGGTCCAGCAGCTCCTCGATCTCGGGCCCGACCTGTCCGCGCAGGGTCGAGTCGATCTTCTTGAAGGCGAGCGGCCAGCCGGCCTGCCGCAGCAGCAGCGCCCCGCGCCGCACGCGCGCCCGCGCCTCGACCGCCGCCTCGTTGCGCGAGTCGGTGTTGACGACGAGCACGTCCCACGGCCCGGGCTTCGCTGCGGGACCGCCGGGCAGGAGGCACACGACGACCCGCGCCCCGCGGGCGGCGAATGGCGCGGCGCAGTCGCACGCTCCCGTCAGATCGTCGGCAAGAATGCCCAGCGGATCCATGGGGCGCCATGGTGAAGGCCGATCGCTCAGGCAGGTGAAGGGCGACTGCCCGGGCAACGGGTGCTTGGGAAACGGGCGGCAGGGGCGCTGCCGTCAGTGGTATTGCCGAGCGCGCTCACTTCAGCACGCCTGCGGCGCGGAACGCCGCGATCTCCGCCGCGCTGTAGCCGAGCAGGTCGCGCAGCACCAACTCCGTGTGCTCGCCCAGCAGGGGCCCGCTGCTGCGGGGCACGGTGGGGGCGGCGGAGAGCTGGAAGGGCAGCGTGTTGGAGCGCAGCTCGCCCACTTCCGCATGGGGGAGCGTGACGAAAGCCCGCCGGTGCACGAGCTGCGGGTCGTCGAACAGGTCGGATGCCTTTGCGACCTGGCCTGCCGGGATGCCCGCGGCTTGCAGCCGCTCCATCAAGGCGCGCTTGTCCTGCCCGGCGCTCCACGCCGCCACGCGTTCCTCCACCTCCGCTTCGCGAGCCTTGCGCGTGGCGAGCGTTGCGAAATCCACGTGCTTGCCCAGGGCGGGCAGGCCCATCAGGCGGCAGAGCGCTTCCCATTCCGCATCGCTGCGCACGGCGATCGCGCACCACTCGTCCTCGCCCGCGCAGGGAAACACGCCGTGGGGGCAGTAGCGCGGATCGCGATTGCCGTTCCGCCCGGCCACGCGGCCCGTGGCGCTGTAGTCCAGCACGGCCGGCGCCATGAATTGCATCGCGCTCTCGATCTGCGCCTGGTCCACGTACTGGCCCTCGCCCGTGCGGCGGCGGTGCTCCAGCGCGCCCAGCAGCGCCATCAGGGAAAAGTAGGGCGCGATCCAGTCGGGATAGGCCGCGTAGGGCCCGAGCGGAGGGCCGTCCGGCTGACCCGTCACCTCGAACATCCCCGCCAGCGCCGCGGACAGCACGCCGAAGCCCTTGTAGTTGGCGCGCGGGCCGGTCTGACCCATCAGGCAATGGCTGAGCATAATCAGGCGCGGGTTGAGCTTGGACAGCGCTCCGTAGTCCAGCCCCCAGTTTCGCATCACGCGCGGGGTGAACGTCTCGATCAGGACGTCGGCCCAGACGGCGAGGCGACGGGCGATGTCCCGCGCCTTGGGCTGGCGCAGATCCAGCAGGAGGGACTGCTTGCCCAGATTGAACGGGTGGAAGTAGCCGCTGCGGTTGACGCCGGGCTTGCCGTCCTTGAA
>JBGOTW010000249.1:0-6511 GCA_041476685.1 bacterium
CGCTCGTCCACCAGATGCGCGGGCAGCGCGGGCCCGGCGCGCAGCACGAGCGTCAGCGGCCCGGGCCAGAAGCGCTCGATCAACACGCCCGCCGCGGGGTGCACGGCGCGCGCCCAGCGCTCCAACCCCGCGGCGCCGTCCACGAGCAACGGCAGGGGCTTGCCGCGCTCGCGCCCCTTGAGCCGGTAAACGGCGGCCACGAGGGCGGCGCTGAACGCGTTGCCGCCCAGGGCGTAGGAAGTCTCGGTGGGAAAGGTCAGCACCTCCCCGGCCTCCAGGGCGCGCCGCACGCGCGCCCGGGCCGCCTCCGTCAGCGGCAGCGTCAACCGCAGCGGCGCGGGGACAGCGGCCCGCCTGCCGTTCAGCGCGTGCATCGCCGCTCCCGGCCAGGTTTGACAACCCCACCCTGCACAGCCATGCTGAACCGTCCGGCGTCATGCCGTCTCGCCTCACCCGCAGCCCGCCCGGCCATGTTCAACCGACGCGACCCCACCGTGCAGCCGAAGACGGCCGTGAAACGGGAAACCATAGTGCCGCGGGAAGCGACCGTGCAACGGGAAGCGACCGTGCAAGAGGTCGCCGCCCTGCTCAAGTCGCCCCAGCCGCCCAAGCTGCTCGATGTCCGGGAAAGCCCGGAGTGGGAGCGCGCGCACCTGCCCGGCACCCAGCCGCTCACCCAGGAGCTGATGGACGAAGCGCTCAAGGGCTGGGACCGCGCCGCACTCGTCATCACCATCTGCCACCACGGCGTGCGCAGCCTGTCCGCCGCGCAGGTTTTGATCCGGCAAGGCTTCACGAACGTCCGCTCCATGAAGGGTGGCGTGGACGCCTGGGCCCGCGAAATCGACGCGCAGCTGCCGCGGTACTGAGCGGGGAGCGCGGGTTCACTCGAGCGCGCAGGGAGGCACGCAGCCCATGTTCCTCGGCATCCTGTTCATGCTGGTCGGCGCCGCGGTCGTCATCGTCCCGATCTGGAAAATCCTGCAGCGGCTGGGATACTCGCCGTACCTGAGCCTGCTGGTGGTGCTGCCCTTCCTGAACATCGGCCTGCTCTACTTCATCGCCTTCACCGACTGGCCCGTGGAACCGGGCGCCGGACCTCCGGAAAAGCTGGAACAGGCGTAGGCGCGCAGCCGCGCCGTCAGCGTCCGGTGCTCGGGGCCTGCCGCGCCGTCAGCGTTGGGCGCTTCGAGCCTGCCGTACCGAACACTCCACTCCGTGCACCTCACTTCGTGCGCTCCGCTCAGCGCCCACCGCCGAGAGTGCCGGCCGCGCCGCGCAGCGCCTCCGCTATCCGCAGCGCACCCTCCGTCACGCGCGGACCGGGGCGGCCCAGCAGGCTTTCGTCGATCGCCACGACGCGGCCGTTGCGCACGGCGCGCACGCCCTCCAGGCCGGGCCGCGTCAGCACCCGCCGCACATCCAGCTTGTCGAACGGCACGCCGCACCAGGCGACCAGGATCACTTCCGGGTCGGCCCGCACGAGGTCTTCCACCTCCACCGCCTCGCTCTGGACCTGGCGCTCCCGGAAGACGTTCACGCCGCCCGCCCGCTCGATCAGCTCGTTCGTCCAGCACGCCCCGCCCGGCGTGAACATGGGCTTCGGCCACCATTCGAGATACACGGGCACCGGCGGCTGCCCCGCGCAGTGCCGCCCCAGCTCCGCGAGCTGCCCGTCCATGCGCTCCACGACGGCCTGCGCCCGCTCCGCGCGTCCCAGCGCCGCGCCCACCCGCAGGATATCGGCGCGGATTTCCGCCACGGACTGGGGCGCCAGCACGAGAGTGGGCAGCCCCAGGCGCTCCAGGCCGGCCACGTTCCGCTCCATGCCCGGCACCGACAGGCTGGCGAGCACCAGATCCGGCGCGAGCCGCTGCAGCGCCTCCAGGTTCACGTTCAGGTCCGGCCCCAGGCGCGGCAGGCCGCGCACCTCGGGCGGAAAGTCCGAGCTGGACTCCACGCCGACCAGCAGGCCGGCCGCATCCAGCGCGCCGACGATCTCGGCGTTGGACGGCGCGATGCTCACCAGCCGGCGCACGGGCCCGCGCGCCGGACGGTCCAGTTGCGCGGGGTGCAAGGGCCGGCTGTCCCCGTTCAAGTTCAGGCGGCGGCCGCCCCGGGCCAACACCCAGGCCATCACCGCACGCTCCATCTCCGCATCCAGCAACTCCGCAGGCACGCCCTGGGCGGCCAGGGTCAGCTGCAGGCGCATCCCGCCCGGCTCGGCCCGGTAGACAGGTCCGCCCTCCGCGTAGACGGTGTGCCGCGAAGTCCGAAAGGCGAAATCCGGCCTGGCCATGGGGTCCGTTTCCGGCTGGGCGATGATCGGTCTGCGAGACGTCTGCGCGCGCTCAGCGCACAAGGGACAGGATGCCCCACGCCGCGCCCGCAGATCAAGCACCGCCGCGCTCCGGTAGTGGGCCGGTTTGGAGACACATGCAGATTTCTACCTGCACTCCAAATGACAAGTCTCGTCACTCCGGGCGAAAGCGAGGAGTCTGCGGTCGCAGTTCACGGCATCTTCATCGAATTGACCCACACCCCGCGCTTCGCGAGGAACATCGCCGGCGGGACGGCGCCAGTGGGACGGCGCTAGCGGGACGACGGCCTCTGGCGGACCGGGGGCGCGGCGGGAGGGCCGGCCTGGGCGCCGTCCTCGAGCGCTTGCGCCTTCGTCTCTGCGCCGGTCCCTTGGGGCGCCGGTGCGGCGAGCACCTGGAGCGGCGAGGCGTGGACGAGCGCGGCAAACGCGCGCACCAGCTCTTCCCCGCGCCGGTTGAGCAGAGGCAGGTGCTCCTTCAGGCCGGAGAAGATCTCATCGGCGCTGACGCCCTGGGCCAGCATCTCCTTGCGCCACAGCGCGACCCAGTTGCGGATGATCTGCTCGGTCACCTCGAAGTGGAACTGGAAGCCGTAGGCCGTGCGGCCGAGCCGGAAGGCCTGCTGGGGCACGCGCATCGAGCGCGCCAGCGGAACCGCGCCGGGCGGCAGGTCGAAGGTGTCGCCGTGCCACTGGAAGACGGTGGTCGGCTCGTCGGTGTTGGGATTGGCGAGAAACCGGCCGAGCGGATCGCCGCGGCCCTCGGCGGTGAGCTTGATGGTGCTCCAGCCGATCTCCTTGGGCGGATCGCCGGCGTAGACGCGCGCGCCGCCGGCGGCGGCCAGCAGCTGGGCGCCCAGGCACACGCCGAGCACGGGCCGGGCCGAGTCGAGCGCCTGCCGCAGCAGGCTCAGCTCGCGCTCGATCCAGGGATGCCGCTCCGGCTCATAGACGGCCATGGGCCCGCCCATGACCACGATGGCGGCGCAGGCGGCGGGCAGCGCCTCCGGCAGCGGCTCGCGGTCGGGACGCTGCGGGACGATCTGGAGGTTCTGCCGCTGCAGCACCGTCTGGATCAGCGCGGCGGGCTCGGCATCGTCGTGCTGAAGGATCCAGACCGTGCGCATGGCGGCTCCGAGGCGGGTCCTCCGGCGTCAGGTGTGGCGCGCGCCGCGCACCATGGCGATCGTGCCGGTGCGCACCAGCTCCTCGATCTCGAACTTGCTCAGCGTCTCGAGGAACGCGTCGATCTTGTTGGCGTCGCCGGTCGCTTCGAGGATCATCACCTCCTCGCGCGGGGAGATGTGATTGACCTCCGCGTGAAACACCGTGGCGAGCTGCATGATCTCGCTGCGGCTTTCCACCGTCGCGTGCACCTTCACCAGCGCGATCTCCCGCTCGATCAGGTCGTCGTGGGTATGGTCGAGGATGGTGATGACGTCGATGAGCTTGTCGAGCTGCTTGACGATCTGCTCGAGCTGACGCTCGTCGCCGCGCGTGACGACCGTCATGCGCGAGACCGCCGGGTCCTCCGTCGCGCACACGGCGAGGCTGTCGATGTTGAAGCCGCGCCGGGCGAACAGGCCGGAGACGCGGGCCAGCACGCCGGGCCGGTTCTCCACGAGCACCGAGATCGTGTGCTTGTCCAGCACGGCCTGCGGGGGAGCGGCGGCGGCGGAAGCTTTCCTAGCGGGCACCGGCTTTCTCCTCGCCACGGGGTTGCAGCCGCATCTCCTGCACCGACAGCCCCGAGGGGATCATGGGATAGACGTGCTCGGCCGGATCGTGCTGGAAATCGATCAGCACGGTGCGGTCGTTGATCCGGCGCGCCTGCTCGAGCGCGGGGCGGACCTCCTCGGGCGTCTTGACGGTGATGCCGACGAGCCCGTACGCCTCCGCCAGCAGCCGGTAGTTCGGCACCTCCTCCAGCAGCACGCCGCTGAGGCGCTTTTCGTAGAACAGCTCCTGCCACTGCTTCACCATCCCCAGCGAGGCGTTGTTGAACAGCGCGATCTTCACCGGAATCTCGTAGACGAACGAGGTGGCCAGCTCCTGCAGGTTCATCTGGAAGCTGCCGTCGCCGGTGACGAGCCACACTTCCTGCTCCGGGCAGCCGACCTTCGCGCCCAGGGCCGCCGGGAAGCCGAAGCCCATCGTGCCCAGGCCGCCGGAGGTGAGCCACTGGCGGGGGCGCTTGAACGGGTAGTACTGGGCCGCCCACATCTGGTGCTGGCCCACGTCGGTCGCCAGGAGGGCCTCGCCGTCGGTCAGCTCGGAGAGCACTTCCATGATGTACTGGGGCTTGAGCGCGCCGTTCTTGTCGTAGCGGAGCGGATTGCCCTCCTTCCACTCGCCGATCTGGCGCCGCCATTCGGGATGCTTGGCGGCCTTGCAGGCGTCGTGCAGCTTCGCCAGCGCGTCCTTCGCGTCGGCCAGGAGCGTCACGTCGGCGTGCCGGTTCTTGTGGATCTCGGCCGGGTCCACCTCGACGTGGATCACTTTCGCGTTGCGCGCGAACTTCTGCAGGTTGCCCGTGACCCGGTCGTCGAAGCGCACGCCCACGGCGATCAGCACGTCCGCGTCGCGCACCGCCCAGTTCGCGTAGACCGTGCCGTGCATGCCCAGCATGTTGAGCGAGAGCGGGTGCCGGTCGGGAAACGCCCCGCGTCCCATCAGCGTCGTCGTCACGGGGATGTCGGCCTTCTCGGCGAACGCCTTGAGCTCCTTGTGGGCCATCGCATAGACGACTCCGCCCCCCACGTAGAGCACCGGCTTCTTCGCCGCGGCGATCAGCTCGACGGCCTTGTCGACATCGGACAGGTCCGTCTTGCGCTCGGGCTTGTAGCCGCGCAGGTTCACCTTGTCCGGGTAGCGGAACTCCCGCAGCTGGCCCTGGGAGACGTCCCGCGGGATGTCCACCAGCACCGGCCCGGGCCGCCCGGTGCGGGCGATGTAAAACGCCTCCTTGATCATGCGCGGGATGTCGTTCGGATCGCGCGGCTGGAAGCTGTGCTTCACGATGGGCATCGTGATGCCCATGATGTCGGACTCCTGGAAGGCGTCCGTGCCGATCATGCCGGTGGGCACCTGCCCGGTGATGGCGACGATGGGCACGCTGTCCAAGGTCGCGTCGGCAATCCCGGTGACCAGGTTCGTGGCGCCGGGCCCGGAAGTCGCCAGGCACACCCCGACCTTGCCGGTGGCCTTCGCGTATCCCTCGGCCATGTGCGCGGCGGCCTGCTCATGGCGCACGAGCAGGTTGCGGATGCTCTGGGCTTCGGGCTTGGACAGGGCGTCGTAGATCGGCAGGGCCGCCCCGCCCGAGATCCCGAAGAGGACATCGACCCCTTCGCGCTTGAGGGATTCGACCAAAGCCTCCGCGCCATTCATGACGGGCTCCCGCTGCGTGAAAGAACTGCCGCCCGGCACCGGCGTTGCGTGCCGGAACCGCGAAGCTGCGGTATCCGAAGGTGGAATGCTTCAGAATCCGTCAAGCTAGGCCGCCGGCCAAGGGCTTGTCAATAGGCCGATCCGCACGGGTGGCGGGCCGGCAAGGCGCGGCGGAGGCACGATGGAGGCGCGGTTGTGCCCGGCGGGGGGTCTTCGGTAGGATGCGACGCGATCGCACAGCCGGCCGAGTTCCTCCCCGCGCATCCGGCGCGCGGACGGACGGCCCGGTCGGCCTGCCCGGACCAAATGGAAACCCTACCTGTCGCGGAGAGCCCATGGCCTTGAAGATCGGACTGCATACCGGACCCCAGGACCTGAGCATGGCCGACCTGGTCAAGCTGTGGCGCCGCGCGGACCAGGCGGGCTTCCACTGGGTGTCGGTGTGGGATCACTTCTACTCGAACCCGCTCGTGAACAACCAGCGCAATCCGTGCTTCGAGGGCGTCGCCGCGCTGGCGGCCCTGGCGGCGGCGACCACGCACGTGCGCGTCGGGTGCCTGATGTTCTGCGTGCTGTTCCGCAACCCGGGGCTGCTGGCCAAGTCCGCCGTGACCATCGACCACATCAGCGGCGGGCGCGCCGAGTTGGGCCTGGGCGGCGGCTGGTTCGAGGAGGAGTTCCGCGAATTCGGCTACCCGTACCCGCCGATCAAGGAGCGCCTGGACCAGCTGGAGGAGGGCATCCAGATCATCCAGGGCCTGCTGCACACGGGCAAGGCGAACTTCAAGGGCAAGTACTACA
>JBGOTW010000250.1:0-6407 GCA_041476685.1 bacterium
ACGCATAGCGGTACTCGGCGTTGAGCGCCGGGCCGCGCCGCTCGATGACCTCCGGGGTGAGCGTCAAGTCCTGGTCCGGCCCGAAGTCGATGTAGACGGGCACCGCCAGGCGCGTGCCCAGGTCGAATCGGCTCAGCGACGCGACGCGCGTCCAGAGCTCGGGCATCAGCACGCCCGAGCGGCGCTTGGTCACCGTCGGCCAGGCGACGATCGGTATCCAGAACACGGGCACGTCGCCCAGCTCCAGCGTGGTGTTCTGGCCGACGGCGAAATCGTCCGAGCGGTAGTCCAGGTTCCGCACCGTCAGCTTCCACCCCGGCACCAGCGGGGGACAGGAGGTCAGGGTGCAGCGCGCCGCGAACGCCCGGCCCGGCAGGATGTTCAGGGTCGCCGCCCGCAGGTAGTAGCCGGTCGCGCTGTCGTACGCCCGCGCGTTGGTGGCGATGCCGCTCTGGGTCTCCACGTCCAGGTCCAGCCGGTCGGCGGAGATGAACATGGTGCCCGAGCGCATGCGCAGCTGGCCGGTGGCCTGGAGCGTCGCGGTCTGCTCGTTGATCAACACCTCCTGGGCTTCCAGGCTCATGTCGCCGAGAACGATGCGCGCTTCCTGGTAGCGGTAGATGCGGCGGTCGGAGTCGAACGTGAAGCTGGGCGCCTCGATCTTCAGCTCGACGGCAGCCGCCCGCCGGGCCGGCAGCAGCAGCGCCGCCAGCAGCGCCGCAAGGAGCGCCCAACGGCACTTCACGCCCCGGCCCCTCACCCCCCGGCCCCCTCTCCGCGCGGTTGCCTGGGCAACTCGGGAGAGGGGGTGCCCATCGAGCTGGGAGTGACACCCGGAGCCCCTCTCCACAACGTGGAGAGGGGCCGCTCCCGCAGCAGCGGGAGCGGGGTGAGGAGCCGGGACGTGAAGTGCAGGGAGGTGAGGCGCGCTGCCTTCCGCATGCGCAGCTTCCGGCGCCCGCGCCTCCGCATCGCCTGGGCGCAAGCGGGTGGCGGAGCGGCGCTGCGACATGGGCATGGCTGGGAATCGGTCTGCGGCCGGGTCAAGCGTGGCCGATGCGACTTTGCTCCAGCAACGCATCCACCTGGGGCCTGGAAAAACGATAGACTGCCGCGCAAAAGTGGCACTGCACCACCGCGCCGCCCTGCTCCTCCAGCAGCTTGCGCAGATCGGCGGCCTCCATCAGGCGCAGCACCCGCTCGACCTTTTCCCGCGAGCAGGTGCACGCGTAGGCCGGCTCGGCCTCCTCCAGCAATTGCGCCGGTTCGCCCAGCGGCAAGCGCTCCAGCACGGACTCCAGCGGGCGCGGTTCGCCCTCGAGCCAGTCGCGGAATTCCGCCGTTTCCACCTCTTGCCGCACCGCCTCGAACGCCTGCAGGTCCGCTCCCGGCAGCGGTTGCAGCAGCACCCCCAGCGCCGACCGCGGGGCGATGGGCTCGCGCGGCGGCAGGATCAGCCCCACGCACAAGGCGGTCTCCACCTGGAACGACAGGGAGAACAGGTGCGCCAGGTCCCGCGGCACGTCCGCGAAGACGGCCTCCGTAATGCCCGTCGGACCGACGCGGTCGGGCAGGCTCGTGGTGGCCGCCACGCGCCCGCCATCCCCGCCGATCGCCTCCGCCACCGTCGAGATCCCGGGCAGCAGGCGCAGCCGCTGGGGAAAGCCGCGCACCTCGCCGCGCTCATTCGTGTCCACCAGGATCGTGCCCACCGGGCCGGGGTACAGCCAGCGCAGCGTGAGCTTCTCCGCGCCCTTCAGGGCCACCGACGCCAGCGTCGCGCAGGTGAGCGCCTCGCTCAGCAGCCAGCCGGACAGCCAGTCCGCCTGGTGGCGGCGGATCGCATCGCCGCACAGCGCGGCCGTCTGGCACACGGCGAAGCGCATGTTCGCCTGGGGATACATTCCTCGCAGCATCCGGTCGCTCATGCGCCACCCTATCGGCCCCCGCTCCGCGCGTAAAGGGTTCGCCCGCGCGCGGGCTCCTGTCCGCCACCGTTTCCGATCCGGGAGGAATTGGGCTACCCTTGTTGGCGTCCTGATCCCGCGCAATCTCCTTACCCGTGGCACAAGGCACCGCACAAGGCACCATTGAACCGACACGTGCTGACACGAGGTCTGCTGGGAAGGGGGTCGGGACTGCTGGTTGGCCTCTTGCTGGGCCTGATGATGGCGTGCCGGCCGGGCGAGGCGCTTGCCGGGAGCGTACCTCCCCCGCTCGCCGGGAGCGCCGCGGCGGGAAGCGCGGGCGGCTGGAGCGAGGAGGTCAAGGAAGACGAAGCAATTGCCGGGCCGCCAGCCGGGGGTGATAGGGCGCTCGGCCCGCAGTCGCTCGGCAACAGGGCGCTCGGCCCGCAGTCGTTCGACCAGCAGGGGCTCGGCCTCCAGTCGCCGCGCGAACAGATGCCGGGAGCGGACCGCTCCATGTTCCGGCGCTTCATGGCTGGACGGGACGCGTCGAAGACCTGGCAGACGATGTTCGAAGTGCCGGTGGGGCTGTTCCCGCAAACGGAACCGACAGCCCACGTCGTGGCCAACGAGGGCCTGAACTGGGTCACGACCTTCCAGCCGCTGAATCGGGTTTTCTTCGGGCGCAGCATCGGCTATGCGCGCATGGTCTGGCAGCCGGGCGGGCGGCTCGACACGACGGAAGTGGTGCAATGGGATTGGACCGAGTTCCTGGGCTTCGCGCTGCAACCCTGGTGGGTGATGAGCCTGGGCGTGGGCGTGGGATTCATGGATGGGCTAATCTTCTACAAGGACGGCGCGTTCAAGCACCGGCTCGAGGTGTTCCTTCCCGTGCAGGTAGGAACCGGCGTGCGGCTCGGCAAGACGTGGTTCGTCGGCGTGAAGTTCGCCCAGTCGTCCTACTTCGGTGCGGGGCCCGTGGCCTCGGCGGCGCGCGCGCTGGTCGGAATCGGATACAATTATTGATGCCCCGCGCGAGGGGCCGCCTGGGGCACGTGCCCGAGCGCGGCGACCCCTTCGCATGCGGGTAAGCTGTCAGGCCTCAACACGGAAGCAAGCATGTTTCTGCCGTTCCTGCCGTACATCTTCGCCCTGGCGGGAGCCTCGCTGCTGTTGTTCCAGCCCGGGCCGACGCCCACGGCCCTCGGTCTGCCGCTGAGCGTCCAGGTGGCGTTGTCGCTGCTGGTGCCCCTGCTGGCGGGCTGGGTGGTGGGCCTGCTGCCTGCCGCCTGGGTGGGGCCGCGGCTGGCGCTCCGGCCGACGCGGCGGCGCTGGCTGACCCTGTTCCTGTGGCTGGGCGTGGGGGGACTGACGCCCCTGGTGCCCGAGCTGCAACAGGTCTTCACGGCCGTCTTCACGCGCTGGGCCGAAGCGCTGGGCTGGCCGGGCTTGGCGCAGGCCACGGAAGAGGCGACGCTGGCCGTGCTGCTGGCGGACTACTGGCTGGCCGACACGCTCACGCTCCACCCGCCGCACTTCCGGGACGCCGCGCCGCGACCCGCCACGAGCCCGCTGTCCGCGACGCTGGTCCGCGAGCCGGGCTTCTGGCGGGTGCTCATGCTGCCGGTGCCGTTCCTGGCGCTGGTGGGGCTGGGGATGATCGGCGCGGCCGCGCTCGAAGGGGGGATCGAGGGCCTGCTGGCGAACCTGCTTGCGCCGCGCATGGGCGCCGCGCTGGACGCGCTGCGGCCGCTGATCGCCCTGGCCCTGAGCACCGGATTCACCCTCGTGGCGCTGCTGATCCTGATGCCCGTGCTGATCCGCTGGTGCTGGGGACTCAAGCCGCTGCTGCTCGGGGAGGCCGATGCGGCCATCCGCGGCGAGCTGGCGGCCAACGGGGTGAAGGTGGCCGCGGTGCTCGGCTGGCCGGAACAGATGACCGGGGTGGTCACGGCGGGCGTGATCGGCGTGCTGCCGGGCTTCCGCTACCTGTTGTTCGGGAACATCCTCGCCGCGGCGCTCAGCCCGGCGGAGTTGCGCAGCGTCACGGCCCACGAGGCGGCCCACCTGCGCTTCCGGCACCCGATGTACTACGTGTTCGCGGTGCTGGCGTGCATCCTGCTGGTGCAGGCCCTCTCCCAGGGCGTCCAGCTCGCCGGGATGCTGTTGGCCGATCCCGTGCCCGCCTGGATCGTCCTGCTCGGGGAGCTGGCCGGGCTGCTCTTCGCCCTGCGCTTCGGCTTCGGCACCCTCAGCCGCCATTTCGAGCGGCAGGCGGACGGGCACGCCTACGAGCGGCAGGGCCTCGACGCGTTCCAGTCCGCGCTGAGCAAGGTTGCCAAGCTCAACGGCATCCCCACCGAGCTCAACAACTGGCACCACCACGGCATCAGCCACCGCATCGGCTACCTCGCGCAGGTGCAGGCCAATCCCGCGCGCCTCGGGGAGCACGCGCGCAGCGTCAAGCGGCAGAAGGTGTTGTGGGTGGCGCTGCTGATCCTGGGCGTATCCCTGCAGGCGGCGACGAGCGCGTCGCCGCTGGTGGCCCAGGCGGCGCAGGGGTATTGGGAGCGGCGCGTCGCGGAGGCGGAAGCGGGCAAGCGCCCCTTGGCGCGCACGGACCTGCCGGGGCTGAACGCCCTGGCGTCGCTGGCCTACGAGCGGCAGGACCTGGCGCGCGCGGAGAAATACTTCCGCCTCATCCTCTCCGTCGCCCCGGAGGATCCGCAGACGCAGAATAACCTCGCGTGGCTGCTGGTGACGCGGCCCGCGCCGGATGCGGCCGCGGTGCAGGAGGGACTGGCGCTGGCGAAGCGGGCGGCGCAGGCGCGGGAGATGGCCTTCATCTGGGATACGCTGGCCGAAGCCTACAGCCGCACCGGCCAGGCGGGCAACGCCCACGCCGCCGCGGCGAAGGCGCTGGAGCTCGCCCGGCAGGGCCGGGGCCTCGGCGAGACCGGGTTGGACTACTACCGGCAGCGCGTGCGCGCCTTCCCCGGAGACGGCACGCGCCCGTCCCTGCCGAAGGAGCTGCCCCGGCCGGATGCGCCGCCGCGGTCTCCCGAACCGCATCCCAGGAGCGGGCGACCCCTGCGGCTCCGCGATCCGGGACCGGGCGTCCGCATGGTCCGCCATGCGCGGGAGATTCCGATGGCATGGGCCGTGCCGCACGACGCCGCGGTCGGCCGGAGCGAGGCCGCGTGCGACCCTGCGGTGCGCGTCACGACCCTGCACGCCTGAGTCAATGCGCTTCCGTGGATATGCGCGGCTGAGGACAACGGCTCCGGCCACGGCCTGCCGCGCGCTTGCGTTTCCGTTGGCCGCCTGAAACCCCCATGCTCGCCTTCAACCTCGGCATCTTCTTCCGCAACCTGAAAGACGCAGAGGTGGACTTTTCCGCCCGCAACGCCGCCTGCCAGGTGCAATTCACCGGGCAGGTGCGGACGCTGAGCGATCAGGTGGATTTGACCCGGCATCTGGCCGTGACGCTGAGCCGGGGCGACCTGCTGTGCTGCATCGCCTTCGAGGAGCAGGAGGACGAGGAGGGCAAGGAGCAGGAGGAGGAGGCGCTCGTGGAGGTGCGCCTGATCGAGCGGCGCGCGGGGACGGAGCACCTGCTCGTGCAGACCCAGTTCCGCTTCGAGGAGATCTCCCTCAAACCCCACGTTCCCGAGGGCCCCAATCCGCCCGCCCAGGCGGCGTAGCGGCGCTTGCGCCAGAGTGCGACGGAGTGCTCATCCCGTTGCCCACACCGCTCACTGCCCCTGCCGGCTCTTCGACCGCCAGCGCTACGGGCGCCAGCTCTTTGGGTGCCACGTCTTCGGCCGCCACGTCTTCGGGCTGAGCCAGTGCCAGGCCAGCGCCGCCAGGATGGGGTAGGTCGCCCAAAGGTGAACGTCGCGCACTCCGCGCAGGTACGCCCCCCCGTAGGCCAGCAGCACCAGCCCCGTCGCCAGCACGACGCTGCCGCTCAGAAGCTGCGTCAGGCCCGACACCGTCAGCGCCCGCAGCACCGTCAGCCAGCGGCGGTTGGTGCGGATGTGATCCCAGGCGTAGAGGGGGAACACGACCAGGTAGGCCACGCCGAGCCAGATGTGCGCCAGCGCGACGGCCTTGCGGGCGCCCGCCTGCGGATCGGGCAGGTGCGCGAAGGTTAGCAGCAGCCCGCTCAGGGCGAGCAGCAGCGTGGCGCTGACGACGAGCTTGCGCACGGAGTTGCTCCGCATGTACTGCGCGAGGCGCCGCCCCGCACCCCGCTGGGGACGAAGGCCCCAGGCCCCCTCTCGCGCTATTGCCGCGCAAGCGCGGCAATAGCGCTTCGACAGGGTGCAGGGAGCAACGCTCCCTGCTCGGGTGTTTGAGGGGCGAAGCCCCTCGTTTTCCGCACATCCCCACAGCCTAATCCGCCCATGCCTTGTCGGGCCAGCGGCACTCCGCCCGGATGGCGCAGGCGAGGCAGGCGGGCTTGCGCGCCTGGCAGGTGTAGCGGCCGTGCAGGAT
>JBGOTW010000251.1:0-6368 GCA_041476685.1 bacterium
GGCCGAGCAGCACGAGCCAATCCAACGGCAGGGCGGGTTCGCCGGACGGGCCGCGGATCAGACCCATCACGTTCGCCTGACCCAGCTCCCAGCCCGCCACCACCATCAACATCGCGACGATCAGGGTCGCGATGTACTCGACTTTCGCGTGTCCGTAGGGATGCTCCCGGTCCGGGGGCTTTTGCGCGACGTAGAAGCTCACGATCACGACGACGGAACTGGCGACGTCGGTCAGGCTGTGCACCGCGTCCGCGACCAGGCCCGCGGAATGGAAGGCCAGGCCGAGCAGGAGCTTCAGCGCGGCAAGGATCAGGCTGATGGTGGCCCCGCTGACGCCCTCGATCACGCCGTAGCGGCTGCGCACGGACGGAACGTCCACGCGCTCGTACTCCGCGATCCAGCGGCGGGCCAGCCCGTGAACGAATCGGTCCATCGCTCCACGGCGTTCCATGGCACCCCGTTGTCTTGCGGAAAGGCGGCCTTGCCGAAGGATGACCTTGCCGGTGCGCTCCCCGGCCCGATCCGACTTTCCCACAGCGCTGCGGAGGCGGCAATGGAGCCGTGCTCCCTGTCCGTAACCGGCCGCTGGTGCGGCAATTCAGCAATACCGTGCCGCGGCTTGCGCGGCGAGTCAGCCATACCCTGCCGCCGCTTGCAATGCCATTGGGGCGGAGCAGTAGGCAGGGAAGTCCAAGCGGGCCGGCGCCATCCGGCCTCAAGTTTCCCCCTCGCCTGCCGATACCTTTCTTGAGAGAGCGGTCGCCGTCCGGCCCGCGGTGCATGGGCCGGCAGCGGCGCCCGCCGCCGTCGCGGAAGTACAGGGCGCGGGGCTCCGGCCCGTCCGGAACCGCGGGTCCAGGGCGAACCCTGCCCCGGTCCCGCGCAAGGCGGGCCAGCCCCCGACGCACGCCTGCGCCAGGAGGCGCGGGTGAACGCCCAGGTGTAGGCTGGGCCTGCCATCATTGCCGGAGAAAGAACATGAACCATTGGCTGCGCTTGGGACTGCTGTCCGCGCTGGCAGCCTTGCTCGTGGCGTCGCCCGCGAGCCAGGCCCAGACTCCGCCAAGTCCCGTGAGCGTGTATTCGATCTGGGTGCGGCTCTCGCTGCGCGGGTACTCCCAGGAGGAGATCGAGTCCCTGCTGCGCAACATGGACGCGAAGACCGTTGAAGAAGTGAAGGTGCGGCTGCGCAAGTCGGTGATCTCGAACCTGCGTCTCAAGCGGATCCGCGAGCGCTTCCAGGCGAGCCGCGACAAGGGCGATCTGCAGGATGTCCTGTCCTCGGTCGAAACGGAGATCCGCTTCGCCGGCCTGGAGAACGACGAGGAGCTGAAGTCCGAGATTCGCGAGCGCCTCGGCATCCCGCTCGACCGGATGTAGGCCGCCGCAAAGGCAGCATCCCCGTCCCATGCCACCCGCGGCGCTCTCCGGCAGCCGCGGGTGGTTTCGTGTTTCGTCGTGCTTCGCCAGCCTCCAAGGCCTTCGTGGGCCGGCTGGGCCGCTCACCGGACACCGTGAAGCGGCCAAGGGCCGGGACACGCCGCGCGCCCGAGCAACAGGGTGCCTAGGCAACAGGGTGCCCAGCTTCCCGCGCCGAGCTATACTGAGAGTTGTGCGGGAAAGGGGCGGCCGCGGTTTCACTGCACGCGGCGGCGGAAACGCGGCATTGGAACCATGGGGCAATCATGATGACGGTACGCAAGGCCCAGGAGCGCGGCCATTTCGATCACGGCTGGCTGGACACCTGGCACTCGTTCTCCTTCGCCGACTACTACGATCCGCGCTTCATGGGCTTCCGGCATCTGCGCGTGATCAACGAGGACCGGGTCGCCCCCGGCCAGGGGTTTCCGACCCACCCCCACCGGGACATGGAGATCCTCACCTACATCCTCGAGGGCGCCCTGGAGCACAAGGACAGCATGGGCAACGGCTCGGTGATCCGGCCGGGCGACGTGCAGCGCATGAGCGCCGGTACGGGCGTCACGCACAGCGAGTTCAACCCCTCCGAGCGGGAGCCGGTGCATCTGCTGCAGATCTGGCTCCTGCCCGAGCGCAACCGCCTCCCGCCCAGCTACGAACAGAAGGCCTTTCCCGCGGAAGCGCTGAACGGAAAGCTCGCCCTCGTCGCCTCCCATGCAGGACGGGACGGGAGCGTCGCGATTCACCAGGACGTGAACCTGTATGCGGGCCGCTTCGCCGCGGGCGAAACGGCATCCCACGCCGTCCCGCCCGGGCGCTACGTCTGGCTGCAGGTGGCGCGGGGGGAGATCGAGGTCAACGGCCAAGCGCTCGCGGCAGGCGATGCGGCGGCTCTGAGCGAGGAGGCCAAACTCGAACTCAAGGCGAAGAGCGCGGCCGAGGTGTTGGTGTTCGATCTGTCGTGAAGCGGCCGGGCGGGATGGCGGAGCGGGGCGTCTATTTGCCCGGAGCAGGGCTGGTCGGCGGAGACGTGAACATCCGCCAGCGCTTCATCACTTCCGCGTTGTGCTCGTCGAGCTTGCTCTGCTGCACGGGGTCGAGGTGCTGCTTGATCAGCTTCGCCGTCTCATTCATGAGCGATTCCACCTCCGGCGTCAGCCGGGAGCGCAGCGCCCGCATCTTCGTGAAGCTCTCGAGCACGATCGGCTCGATCTGCTTGTGCTGGTCGTCGCTGAGCTTCAACTCGCGATCCAGCCGCTTCATGATGTGGCCGACCGCCTGATCGGGACGGCTGAAGCCGAATTCGACGGCGCGCATGCGGTAGTACGTGCCCGCGGCGACGGCGCCGACCACGACGCCGAGTGCAAATACCGCCAGGATTCCGAGCTTGAATTTCCACGATCTCATGACCTTCGACTCCCTTATCCTCCGCACCTGCCCGCGTCCCACGGCCGCGCCGCACGCTTTTTCCCGGATCAGCCCGCCCGTTTCCTGACCAGCGCGTCCCTCATCGGATCGGCCCGGCGGCCGGTACCGCCGGGCCGTCGGGAGGGTCCCGCCGTCAGAAAGGCATCGTCGGGTTCAGCACCGAAACGACGAAATCGTCCGCCGGCTGATTCGCTGCCACGATATCCTGGGGCAGATCGGTGATCGCGACCAGCAGCAGCGCCGCCGCCGCGACCGCTCCCGCCGATACGAACCCCCACAGAAACCGGACGTTGCCCGGGGTGCCGTCCCGCTTCTCGCGCGCAGCCGCGCGCACCCGGGTCATGATCCGCCGCACCGACGCTTCGGACGGCTCGCCCGCCCATGGCTCCGCTTCGCGACGGACCGGCTGGCGATAGACCGCCTGCAGGGCCCGCTCCACCCGATCCCGCCGCATGTCGCGCTCGCTCATGTCTTCTCCTTCCCTAGCCAGGTCTCCAGCGCCTGGCGCATGCGCCGGCGCGACCGGTGCGCCCGCACCTTCACGTTGACCACGCTCCAGCCCAACTGCTGGGCCGCCTCCTGGGCCGACAGGCCCTCCAGATGCACCAGGCTCACGACGAGCCGGTCCTCGGCCGATACCTGCCCCAACGCGTACTGCAGGACTTCCCGCGCGTCGTCCCGCTGCACGGCGGCCCGGAACTCCTCCGCCGACCGCGCGGCCCCGGCCGCCTCGATCCATTCGCGATGGGACTCGCCCAGCGCGCTTTCGGGCACCTCGCGCCTGCGGTAGTGCTGCCGCCAGAAATCGTAGCTGGCCCGCACCGCGATCCCGGTGAGCCAATCGCCGAAACGCGTGCCCGGCTGGAATCCATCGAGCGACTGGAAGGCGCGCACCCACGTATCCTGCACCACTTCCTCGCGCTGGTCGTAGGGAATGTGCCGCGCCACCGCTCTATTGACGCGCGACCCGTAGCGGCGCACGAGCTGCTCGAAGGCGTCCACCTCTCCGGCTTGCACGCGGCGGATCACCGCATCGTCCGCCGTTTCGGCCGAGGCCCCCGGGACTCCCTGCGTTTCGGCGGGCACGACCGCCTCCCCCACCGCGGGCAGCGGCACTGCCGCTTCCGCGGTTGCGCCGCCGAAGGGCACCGCGCCGTCTGCGGGGCCGGGAGACCGGGTCGAGCCCTGCGACTTCATTCCGCGTGCGCGGGTCATCCTGTGCCGCCCGTTGCCCGGTGCGACGATGGGTATCGCCAAAGCATGGCTGCACATAGCCCCACTCCCATCGTCATCCGAACAGTTTACACCATCCAGAACGGCAACGGTGCCGGCGTCTCGCGCAAGACCCGGCCCGGCCTAGCGGGACAGCCGCTCGATCCATTCGTCCAGGTCATGCTCCCGATCCTGCTGGTTCTCGTGCAGGCGCGATTCCATCCGCTGCAGAAAGCGCTGCTGGTGCTTGGCCAGGTCCTGCTTCTGCTGCGGCGACAGGATCGCTAGGGCGTCCCGCCTGACCCCGATCCAGACCCGGGCCAGTTGCTTGCCCGCTTCCGCGGCGGCGTCCACCCGCGCCTGCAGCGCTTCCGGGCGGGCGTCCTGGTCCGCCAGGCCTTCCATGACGGCCCGGCCCGCTTGGGACATCTTGTCCCGCGCCTGCAGCAGCTCGCTCTTGTGCGTGCGCAGGATCCCGGCCATCTGCTTCTTCTGGTCGGCCGTCAGATCCAGATCGTGGAGCAGGCCGCCCAGTCCCATCATCATGCCGCCGCCGTGCCCGCCCCAGAGGGGACGAGCCTGAATCGTGCGCCAGCCCGCCAGCGTGCCGGCGAGCACCAAGGCCACTACCGCGCCGCCGATCCACCATTTCCACTGCCCGCCCTTGACTCTCATGATCCATCTCCCGCTCTGCTTGATCTGGCCTGATGGCCTGTTCTTGCGAAACCGGCCCGGAACCCCCGCAGGGTCCGCGGCCCTACCTCTCCTGTGATCGCCTGTGGCGCAGCGCCGGTTACAGCACCGCGTGCCTTGCCGGCGCCGATCCGGCACATGCGGTCGCGGCCCGCTTCTGATAGGGAAACTTTCCCATGAGGAATCGCGATATCAAGGAAGGACCCACGTTCCCGGGGAGCGATGCCATGCGTTCCGTGCCACTGCTGCTGATCGCGCTGGGCCTGTGCTCCTGCGCCACGACGTTCAATCATCCCGTGCAGGAGGTGACCATCGCCCCGGCGTTCCGGGGCGAGGCGAAGGTGCAGCCGGTGCGCGTCCTCATCACCAGCGGGCTCGGCACCTATCGCGCCGCTTTGCCCGTGAAATTCGCCGTCACCGCCGATACCTGGACCCACGTCACGGTGAAGGTCGTCGAGCCGTGCTTCAAGCAGTCCGAGCACGCGCTGCCGCGGTCGATCACGCCGTGGATCCTGGGCGACGCGCTGGGCTTCGCCGTGACGGCGGGAGCCGCCGGCGTGTTCGCGTTGGCCGGGGACGGCCTGGACGGCACGATCTGGTCCTATGACCGCGACGTGAAGGTGTCGGTGGAGCCGGTCGAGGACTTCGCTGCGTGCATTAAGGATGGCCGGAGCCGGGCGCCCTTTCCGGCGAGCCGGGATACGATCTGGCAGGACCCGCGCGACTATTCGGAGGCGAAGTACACGAGAAAGATGTAGCGGCCCCGGCGGCGGGTGCGCCGGAGCCGACGGGACGCCGGCCTACTTGCCGTGGGTTTCGAGGAACCATTGCTGGGCCGCGGTGACGCCGCTGCCCAGCGTGAACGGCACGTTCAGCAGCTTCATGCCCAGCTCCACGCCGCTCAGCGTGGCCAGTACCTCCAGCTCGTTGATCCAGCCCAGGTGGCCGATGCGGAATGCCCGCCCGGCGAGCGGCCCCAAGCCCGCGCCCAGCGCCAGGTTCAGCTCGTTCTCCGTGCGCGCGATCAGCGTATCGGCATTGTAGCCCTCCGGCAGGTACACCGCCGTCAGCACATTCGAGGCGTCCTGGGGCTTGATGGCCACGGTTTTCAGTCCCCACGCCTTCACCGCGCGCCGCACGCCCTCCGCGAGCCGGTAGTGGCGCTTGAAGATGTTGTCCAGCCCTTCCTCCAGCAGCATGTCCAGGGCCGTGTCCAGCCCGTACATGAGCGTCGTCACGGGCGTGTAGGGAAAGATCCCCGCCCGGTTGTGCTCGATCATGGGCGCCCAGTCGAAATAGTAGCGGGGCGTCCGGGCCGATTCCATCGCCTTCAGCGCGTTGTCGCTCACGCACAGCAGCCCCAGGCCCGGCGGCAGCAGCAGGCCCTTCTGGGAGCCCGTCACCGCCACGTCGATTCCCCACTCGTCGAAGCGCAGGTCCGTGCAGGCGAGCCCGCTGACGGTGTCCACCATCAACAGCGCCGGATGCTTGGCCCGGTCCAATGCCGCGCGCACGGCTTTCACGTCCGTCGTGACGCCGGTCGAAGTCTCGTTGTGGATCGTGAGCACGGCCTTGTACTGCTTCGACTTGTCTTGGGAGAGCTTGTCGAAGACGAC
>JBGOTW010000252.1:0-6341 GCA_041476685.1 bacterium
CTGCCTGTCCGTGGAGCGGCAGCGCATTCCTATCTCCGAGGACCTGCGCCGCCACGCCGCCGCAGCGGGCCGCGAGGCGCTGGACTATGCGCTGGCCGGCGGCGAGGATTACGAATTGCTGTTCACCGTTCCGCGCGGCGGAGCTCTGCAAGCGCTGGGCGGGCTCGGCACGCGGATCATCGGGGAGGTGACCGCCGGCCAGGGCGTGCTGCTCGACGGTCAGCCCCTCGCCGCGCTCGGCTGGGATCACCTGCGCTCCGCGCCCTGACAGGCGGCCGGAGCTACATCTCCAGTACGATCTTGCCGAACTGCCCCCCGTTTTCCATCAGCGTATGGGCGGCGGGGGCTTCGTCGAGCGGGTAGGCGTGCCGCACCTCGGGCACGTAACGCGAATGGGCGATATAGCGGAATAGGGCGTCGAACTCCCGCGGGCTGCCCATCGTCGTGCCGATCAGGTGCACCTGCTTGAAGAACGCGTCGCGCAGCCCAAAGGTAACCTGCGGTCCAGTCGTCGCGCCGAAGAAAACGATCCGGCCGCCGGGCCGCACCAGGCGCAGCGCCGCGGGAATCGTCTGCGCTCCAGAGTGGTCCATGACAAGATCGATGCCGTCCGCCCCGGCCAGGCGGCGCACCTGGTCCTCCCAATCCGGCGCCGCATAGTTCGCTCCCCCGTCCGCTCCAGCCGCCTCCGCATCCTTGAGCTTCTGGGCGGAGCTGGACGTGACGAGCACGCGGGCGCCGGCTCCCTTCGCCAGGGCAAGAGCCAATCCCGCGACCCCGCTGCCGATTCCCGGCAGCAGCACGGTCTCCCCCGCCCTGAGCCGGCCCTGGGTGAACAGGGCACGCCAGACCGTCAACCCAGCCAGGGGCAGGGCCGCAGCCTGCCGGAACGTCAAATGTGCCGGCTTGAGCGCCAGGTTCTCCACCGGCACGATGACATACTCCGCATAGGTGCCGGGCGTGGGGTTGCCGAGAATCTGGAACCCCTGGTGCGGCGCATCCTCCCGATTGCCCCAGTATAGACTAGGATTGATCACCACTTCTTTGCCCACCCAGGCCGTGTCGCTCGCGCCGCCCACGGCGGCGACCATGCCCGCACCGTCCGAGCCGAGCACCATCGGCGCCGGGCCGGCATAGGCCTTGCGCTGCCAGATATCGCGGTGGTTGAGCGCCGCGGCCTTCAAGTGCACGCGGGCTTGGCCCGGCTGCGGCTCGGGCGTGTCCAGGGTTTCCAGGCGCAACACATCGGCCGCGCCTCCATTGCGGATCACGATCGCCTTCATCCTCGCTCCTCTTCCGCTGGGAACTTGCCGGTGCCGCATTAGGCCGGGAACCTGCCGGGTCCGCCGCCTGAACCGACCTCGGCTCCGGCCGTCGTCTGGTCGGTTTCGATGCGGCGCCGGCGCGGGTGCCACACTTCATCCAGGTAGCGTTGCTCCTCCGCCGAATTGGGCACGCCGCGCACGGCGTTGCGGTGCGGAAAGGTGCCGAAGCGGCGGATCGTCTCCAGGTACAGGTCGGCGATGCGGCCCATGAAGCTCAGGTTCTGCAGCGAGGCCGCGCACGCATGGATGACCGGGTTGACTTGCTCCTGCCGCTGCTCGTTTTCCGCATGCAGATAGGGCAGGGCCGCGTAGAAGCGCTCAATGGAATGGAAGTCCATCCAGTCGCCACGCTCGAAGTAGGGACGCGCCTGTGCCTGCGCCTTCAAGTCGGTGGCGAACGCCCGTGCGTCCGCCCGGTACAGGTGCCGGGGCACCTGATCGAGCAGCAGGATCAGCGCCATGCGGTCGCGGGGTACCTCGGCCCAGGCGTCGAGCAGGTGGCGGGCCGCCTGCTCATAGGCAGCCGCGAGCACCGCCCGCACCGCGGGATCATCCTTCTTGCCCGGCCGTTCCAGCCCGAACCAGAAGTCGAGCACCTGACGCGGGGTTTCGGCCGGGGCACGCATGTCAGGCTCTCGCAGGGTGAAAGGCGCTCAGCCTTGCCGGGTCGAGCGCTGCGCCTTCTTGATCCAGGTGCGGATCCGCTCCAGGCCCTCGTGGATGTTGGGCTCGGACGTGGCATAGGAGAAGCGCAGGTGATGGCCCTCTCCGGCGACCGGCGGGCCGAACTGGCTGTCGGCGAGCACGGCCACGTCCGCCTCGTAGAGCCAGCGCTTGCGCAACGCCTCGGCCGTGGGCGCCCCGGTCATCGCGCACAGCTCGCTGACGTTGGGCCAGATGTAGAATGCTCCGCCGGGTTTCAGGGCGTGCACGCCGGGCAGGGTGTTCAGGCCTTCGTAGATGATGTTGCGCCGGCGGGTAAAGCTCTCCATCATCTTGCGGTGCTCCTCCTGCGGGCCGGTGAGGGCCTCTACCCCGGCCCACTGGGTGATGGACGACGCGCACGAGTCCGTGTTGGTGATCCAGGTGGAGAAGTACGGGGCAAGGATGCGGTTGGCCGCGTAGCCCAGCCGCCAGCCGGTCATGGCGTAGCTTTTCGATGCGCCGTCCACCACGATCGTGCGCTCGGCCATGCCCGGCAGGGAGGCGATGCTCGCGAATTCCCCGTCGTGTACCATCCCCGAATAGACCTCGTCGGAGTAGACCCACAGGTCCGGGTAGGGGCGGACGAGAGCGGCAATGGCTTCGAGCTCGGCCCTGTTGAGCGTGCGGCCCGTCGGGTTGTGGGGCGAGTTGAGGATGAGCAGGCGCGTGCGCGGACCGAGCCGCTCCTTGAGCGTATTCAGGTCGAAGTTGAACGCCTCGCGCTCCAGCAGGGAAAGGGGGACGGACACCGCGCCCAGCGCCTCGACCATGCTGCCGTAGATGGGGAAGCCCGGTGCGGGAAAAATCACCTCGTGCCCGGCGCCGTGATCGGTCACCGCGGCAATGGCGTACTGGATGAACGGCTTGGCGCCGTTGGCGACGACGATGTCGTCGGCCTTGATGTCCGCCTTGCGCGTGCGGGCCAGGTAGTCCGCGACGGCCTGGCGCAGCTCTAGAATGCCGGCGGAGGCCGTGTAGCCGGTCTTGCCCTCGTCCATGGCGCGTTTGGCGGCTTCGCGGATGTTGCCCGGCGTGACGAAGTCGGGCTGGCCGATGGCGAAGCTGATGATCGGGCGCTTCTCGGCGATGAGCTTGTTGACTTCGGCCAGCACGACGAACGCATGCTCGGTGCCGAGGGACTTGGTGCGGTTGGAGATGAAGGGCATGAACGGCTCTCGCTGAGGGTCGCGCGCGCGGAGTTGGTTTGGGCGTGTGGGTACGCCGGCCCAGTGATCCGGGACGCGGGCAGGCGGTCCAGGCAAAGGGTCAGGGCCTTCTGTATAGCTGCACCAGCCCGCAGGGCGCAATGGAGCCGGTTTCCGCAATTGCCGATGCGGAGGTCTTGAACAAGGGTCGACTGCGCGCTACAGTGCTGGCGACGTCCCCAATGGGCGTGGGTTGGCAAATAGAGCACGGGTAACCGGACTGCGGTAGGCGCTCGTTTGGCTATAAGCTGGACTGGCCCTTTCATAATTCCGACCTCCCCGCCAGAAAAGCCTCCCACATTGATCCCGGCAACCCTCCATGGGTTCCGGAGGACCTTCTATCTCTGCAGAGATACAATGTGGAATTGCATCATCCAATTCGATCCGCGACTCCACATTGCGCTCACCCGAATATTTGATGCGCTCGGAGAAATTGCGCTGGAGTCATTCCAAGAAATGATGTGGACGTTCAGGTTCCGAACCTCGTGTACACAGGTGCAGATTGAAACAATATTGAAACAATTCGGTCTTGAAGGGGCTTACGATCTGTGCCCAATTGCTCCGATTTCACCGCGTCTATCTAACTAAGGGCGAGCCGAATATGAGCGCCTTCGCAATCTCCATTATCGCCGCGCTAGCCTTGCTCGCTCTGGGGGCATTGCTCGTGTTCTTTCTACGCCGCATCGGCGTACTCGCCCAGCAACTCGCCGCCGAGCGGGCCCAGGCCCAGGCGCGACTGTCGGCCGCGACTCAGGCTCAGGAACAGCTACGCTCCACATTTGCCGATCTCGCCGGCCAAGCCCTGCGCAGCAACAACGAAACCTTCCTCAATCTCGCCAAGCAGAACCTGGAGAAGTTCCAGCAGCAAGCCAAAGGCGACCTGGAGCTGAAGGAGAAGTCCGTCGAGGCGCTAGTCAAGCCAATCCGAGAATCCCTTGATCAGGTGAATAAGCATGTGCAGGAACTGGAGAAGGTGCGGGCGCAGGCCTATGGCAGCCTGACCGAGCAACTCAAATCACTCCAATCCACGACTGGAAGTCTTGCCTCTGCCCTGACCCGGACTGAAGTGCGCGGGCGTTGGGGCGAGTTGCAGCTGCGCAACGTGCTGGAGGCGGCGGGCCTGCGCGCTGGGCTCGACTATGAAGAGCAAGCGTCGGTCGCTACTGATGACGGTCGGCACGTCCGCCCTGACGTGATCGTCAAGCTACCGGATGGCGGCAGCATCGTCATTGACGCCAAGGCGCCCCTCGACGCCTTTCTGCGCGGACACGAGGCTTCTACCGAGGAAGATCGACAGGCCGCCATTCGCGATCACGTGCGACTCGTCAAGACCCACATCGCCCAGCTGAGCGGAAAGGAGTACTGGAGCCAATTCTCTCCCTCGCCCGAGTTCGTCGTCATGTTCCTGCCGGGCGAAGCTTTCTTCATCGCCGCCCTGGAGCAGGAGCCAGATCTCATCCAGCAGAGCGTGAAGCAGCGCGTCTTTTTGGCATCGCCCATCACGCTGATTGCCCTGCTGAGCGCCGTCTCCTACGGCTGGCGGCAGAAGCGCGTGGAGGAAAAGGCCGAGGAAATCGCCGCGCTCGGGGCCACGCTCTATGACCGGCTGGCCGTGCTGGCCGATCACTTCAGTAAGGTGGGCGACAGCATCGACCGGGCCGCCAAGTCCTACAATGCGGCCGTCGGAACGCTGGAGCGCAATGTCCTGTCGGCCGCCCGGCGCTTTCCGGAATTGGGCACGGTAGCCCGCAAGGAGCTTCCCCCAGTCGAGCCGGTGGAAACCGCGGTCCGTAGGATTGAGGCGAAGGAGCTACGAAAGGAGTCTGTCCGCGACGAAAGTTAGCGCTGCCGCGGCTCCCGGCCGCGAAGGGAGGGCTACTGTCGGCGGCATCCCGCGGCCCGGTGCGGACCGCAGGACGCCACGCATGCTTTCACGCGAGCCGGGACAGCTCGTTGATGAAGCCGTCCAGATCCGGGAGTTCGCTGGCCACTTCCTTCACTTCCGATTTGACGAGCTTGCCAGACTTGTCAATCAGGAACGCCGAGCGCTTGCCGATGCCCTTCATGCCCCGCAGGTCGGGGTAGATCGCTCCGTACGCGGTGCACATTTCCTTGCCGATATCACTTAGCATCGGAACGGTGTACTTTTCCTGCTCGCACCACTTGGCTTGGCTGAACGGACTGTCCACGGAAATGCCGAAGACGTGGCCGGCCTGCTGGATTGCGGCGAGTCGGGATTGCACGATCCCGAATTCCTTCGTTCAGGTGGGGGTGAAAGCGAGCGGATAGACGAGCAACAGAACCGGCTTGCCCCGGAAACTGCTCAATGTCAGGTCTTCCATCTTGCTGGACTTCAGCGTGAAGTCCGGCGCCATGCTACCGACCGCGACGGCCATGTGCGTCTCCTCGAGAATGATGGGGGCGGGACTCGCGCGGCGGCGGTCCCGGCATGCGGCAAAAGGCAGACTACCTGCTTTCGGGAGCGAGTCAATTCCCGGGCTTGGCAGAGGCTGTCCGGCTACACAATGAGATCAAGAGCCGGGCCCGGCGCTTGCGCTGCGCAGGGCGGAGCGGCGCAGGGAAAGGGCGGGGAAACACGCCCTGTGAAAGCGCGCCTGTGCGCGATTCGCGACGCAAGGGGCTGCTTGATCTTTGGGTATTGATCTGATAGCGCTAGGCGATCATTTTGTGGGCTGGAGCAGCGATTTGCCGGCCCGCGGGAAAGAACAAATGGGTTGATTTGCAGACGGTTGCCGCACGGGCAGGACGGCGCAAACGTCACCTAGCAGGGACGCGCCGAAGAGGCCAGCACGTATCGTCCGCAAGCCGGAGCATGGCGCCGTCGGGGGACCGGTCGGACTTCGAAATTTCATCGCGTCAGGCAAGCGCTTCGAACGCCTAGCGACACAAGAGGAACCATGGCAGGGGAATTCAAGAAGGGCCCGAATGCGGTTCATCCCGAGACGGCCAGTGCCGTCGGTTCTCGAAACAGCCTGAACCGGGATGGCCGGGATGAATATGTGGAGTCCCGACTGCTCGTGGATGAGGAAGTCGACAAGATCATGAACCACATCCAGAGCAAGCTGCCTCCGGAGGTGCTGCAGGA
>JBGOTW010000253.1:0-6338 GCA_041476685.1 bacterium
ATCGGAGTCCGGCGCCGGGCGCGGGAATGAGCTATGCTCGCGGCGTAGCTGCGGCCGATCCAGCCGGAAGCATAGCGCGGATCGGCGCCAAACGGGAATCGCGCCGCCCGCGGTTCCCCTCCGCAGTTTCCCCCCGCAGTTTCCCACTGCGCCCTTGCCGCGCCGGATGCCATGGCAAGCGAAGCGTCCTGGCCCCTGTGGATTGAGCAGCAGCTCGTGCGCCGCGGCATCCGCGACCGGCGCGTGCTCGCCGCCATGGCCGCCATTCCGCGCGAGGGCTTCGTCCCGCCCCAGGAGCAGCAGCACGTCGGGGAGGACGCCCCGCTGCCCATCGGCTGCGGCCAGACCATCTCCCAGCCGTACATCAACGCCCTGTCCCTGGAGGCCCTGGAGCTTAAGGGGAGCGAGCGCGTGCTCGACGTGGGCACCGGATCGGGCTACCAGGCGGCGCTGCTGTCCTGCCTGGCGGCGGAGGTGCATACGATCGAGGTGCATGCGGATCTGCTGGACCGGGCCCGCACCAACATCGCCGTGCACCACCGCGCGCCCGTGCACTGCCATCTCGGCGACGGCCGCCTGGGCTGGCCCGACGCGGCGCCGTACGAGGGCATCGTCGTCGGCGCGTGGGCGAAGGAGCCACCCCCGGCGCTGCTGGAGCAACTTGCGCCGGGCGGGCGGCTGGTCATCCCGCTCGGCTCGGAGTCGTGGCAGACCCTCGTGTGTCTGCGCAAGCTGCCCTCGGGCGCCTTCGAGCGCGAGGAGCTGGAGAAGGTGCGCTTCGTGCCGCTGGTGCGACCCGCCGCGCGGCGTTAGGGCGCGCATCCGCTCGTTGCCGGGCGGCCGCGTTCAGCCGCGCCGCAGCCCCTCCACGACCTTCAGGCGCGCGGCCTTGAGCGCGGGGAACTGGGTTGCGCCCACGGAGATGACGACGGTGCCCAACACGACCCAGAGCACGTCCAGGGGCGCCAGCAATACCGGGATGCGGTCGCTGCCCGGATAGACGCCGGGCGGGATGGCGAAGAGGGGGAAGGACGCGAGCGCCCAACAGATCGCCAGGCCGAGCGCCAGCCCGGCGAGCAGCCCTCCGGCGCCGATGAGCATGCCCTGCAGCAGGAACAGGCCGCGGATGCTGCGCTCCCGGGCCCCCAGCGCCTTGAGGATGGCGATCTCGCGCGTCTTTTCCGTCACCAGCATCACCAGGGCGCTGATCATGCCGAAGGACGCGATCAGGACGATCAGCATCAGCACGAGGAACAGCATCACCTTCTGCAGCAGGATCACCTGGAACAGGCTCTTGTTGCTCTCGATCCAGCTGAACACGTGGAAATCGCCGCTCTGGGGAAGCGCGCGCAACTCGTTGGCGACCCGGCCGGCGGAGAGAGGTTGCTCCAGGCGCAGACCGAGGGAGTTATCCAGCTGGGCGGGCCGGGCGATGCGCAGCAGTCCGTCCAGCGCCGTCAGGACGACCGCCTCGTCGAAGGCGAGGATGCCCGTCTCGAACAGGCCGCGCACCGTCAGGCGCTGGGACAGGGGCAGCGGGACAAAGCCGCCGCCGCGGGGAAACTCGAGCAGGCTCAAGGCATCGCCGACGCGGACGCCGAGCCGGGCGGCCAGGGTGCGGCTGAGGAGCACCGCAAGCGGCGCGTGGGTCGCACCCACTGCCGGCTCCAGCCCCCGCATCAGCGCCGCGGCCCGGCGCAGCCGCTCCGCCGCCGGCAGGGCGCCCCAGCCCGCGCTGCCGTCGTCGAGAAAGGCGAGAAACCCCACCTCGTCCGCCTCGATGGCCGGCTCGATGCCCCGCAGCGTGATCGCCTGCAGCGGCGCGGCCGGGGCGTCGGCCTTGCGCAGCAGCGTATCGAGGCTGGCATAGCGCGCGATCGAGCGCGGCCGTACGGTCTCGGCGATCAGCCGGCGCAGGCCCTCCGGATCGTCGAAGGTCGCATCGGCCGCCGGAAACACCGAGATGTGGGGCAGCGCGCCGGCCATCGCCTGGAGCAGGTTCACCTGATAGCCGTTCATGACGGCCATGGCGACGACGAGGGCCGCGACGCCGAGCGCGACGCCGAGCGCGGCGACGAGGGTCACGAAGGAGATCGCCCCGCCGCCGCGCGTGGCGCGCAGGTAGCGCAGGCAGACGGCCCACTCGAGCGGCATGGCGTCCAGGCAGCGGGCGCCGCGCAGCGGGACGGGACTGCGCTCCGGCTGGACAACGGCGCGGGGTTCTTCTAGAAGCGACTGCAAGCGCGCCAGCCCCGCCCAATCCCGGCACGCGGCGCGGCGCATCGCCTCACACCATCCCCCGAGTCCCCGCCATGGTCAATCAGGATTTGCACGGCAAGCTCGCCCTCGTCACGGGCGGGGCCGCGGGGATCGGCCGGGCCTGCGCGCTGGCCCTGGCGCGCCAGGGCGCCGATATCGCGGTGCTCGACCTGAACGGCGCCGGCGCCTGCGAAACGGCGGCCCAGGTGGAGGCGCTGGGGTTGCGGGCGCTCGCGCTGCCGACCGACGTGAGCGACGGGGACGCGGTGCGCGCCAGCCTGGAGCGGGTGCGCGCCAGACTCGGCCCGCCGCTGATCGTCGTGTGCAACGCGGGCGTGGCGGGCGTGGCCTCGCTGTTCCGCAACGAGCGCAAGGAGAATTGGGACCAGCTGTTCGGCGTGCACGTGTACGGGGCGTACCACTGCGTGCGGGAGACGATCAATCCGATGATCGAGGGCGGCTGGGGGCGCGTGGTGATGATCTCCAGCGTCGCGGCCACGCTGGGGTGGAAGGGCGCGGCGGGCTATGCGGCGGCGAAGGCGGCGCTGCTGGGCTTCATGCGCTCCCTGGCGCTGGAGTGCGCCTCCCGCGGCGTGACCGCCAACGCGGTCTGTCCGGGCGTCGTGGACACCGCGCTGATGCGGGAAGGGATCGCGAAGGTGCGGGAGCAAATCGAGGCGGCCATTCCCATGCGGCGCATCGGACAGCCGGAAGACATCGCCGCGGCCGTGGCCTACCTGTGCTCGGAGCGGGGCGGCTACGTGACGGGGCAGATCATCAGCCCCAACGGCGGGATGTGGATGCCCTAGCGACGCGCAGGGCGGGACGCGGACCCTTGGTCGCAATCCGGTTTCCGTGCGCGAGCAGCGCACCCAGGCCTTCCGCAGCCGCGGGAATCCTCCGGCTACGCGCAGTGACCCGCGGCAGCCGCCCCACGCGCCGAGCGGAGACCGAGCTCCGCGCACCGGGACACGCATGCCGCGTCCCGGCCGCCGCCCGAGAACCAGCGGCCAACGGCACGGGGAACACCTGGGAAGCTCACGCCGCGAGCTGTTCGGTCGCCAGCGCCAGCAGCGCCTCGCGTACCGACGCGATGGTGTGCTTGACCTCGTCGAAGTCCATGCCCAGCACCTCGCCGATTTCCGCGTAGCGCAGACCCGCCACTTCCTTCAGCAGCCAGGTCAGGTTGGCCATCAGCCCGCAGCTCGGCACCAGCAGCTCCAACCCCGCGCGCCGGCGGAGCGTGTCCACTGCCTTGCGGCACACCGTGACCAGGCTGGGCGAGGTCGTCGCTTCCCGGAACCATTGGTTGGTCAAGGTCAGGCACAGCGCCGGGTCGTCGTAGAACGCGTGACACACGGCGTACATCTGCTCGTAGTGGGCGACGGCCAGGTTTTCGAGCACCAATTCGCCGCCGGTGGACTCTTGCGGCAGGGTCTGGGAAGTCAGGGAAGTCATGGGTTCTCCAATGGCGAGCGGGTAGGGTCGTAGATGGAAGCTCCTCCCCTATTACAAGGCTTGTGCCATATATATTCATTCGTAATAACAATATATTAGCCGCATTGAAGCAATGCGTTTGTATTATAATGAGACGGTAATCGTCTCGTTATGCTGCATCATAACGATACAGTCGGAGTCGGAATATCAGCCGCACGTTTGCGGTTAAGATTGCGCGCCATCGGGCCGCCGGTGTGCCCCCATGCCACTCTCGTCAAGGCATGGCATGCGGATCTCCCAAAGCGTCATAATCTTCCGCCACATCAACCCGCTAAGATTTCAGAGGCGGACCGGAGGCCGACTAACCCACTGAACTTGATCCACATCGGCATGCTAGGCGGAAGTCCACGGAGTGACGGATTTTCGGCGCACCGAGGCCTTTCAGTCGCGTAAAGTCGCGTTGTGCCGTAGCGGCGTTAGCGCCGTGCAGCGGCGCATTCGAGCGAACCTTGCTCCGCATGCACGCCGCTTCGGTTCCCGCGCGTCGTCGCCGACATCCGTTTGTCCATTTCCCGTCGTCACGGGTGGGCCGCGCCAAGGGAAGCTTCGCGGCGGCTGGCGCTTCCCGTCACAGCGGGCCGCAGCGCGCACGGAGGCCGCCCGCGGGCCGTGCGCCGGATTTGCGTTTTCCCCGCCCAGCCATTACAAGTGACCACGTGCAGGGCGTGGAGCCCGAGGCGAGACATGCTGCACCGGGCTTCGCACAGGCCATGACAGGGACAAGTAGCCGGACCGTACGGGCGGAGGGCGCAGCCGGCGAGAGTGCGGCCGCGCGCTTCCGAGCGAGTGGGGGATGGTGGAAGCCCCGTGCCCGGCACCGGTGAAGATCCCCCTGGAGCCGCCGACCGAACGGGCTCCCGCGCCTTTGTCCAGCGCGGGCCGCACCAGTAGGCTCGGCCGGCCGGCCCCCCGAGAGCGGGCCCGGCGTCCATCCCGTTGCCCTCCGGGACCCGCCACAGAGGCCGCGGCCGCCCTCAGTCCGGGCAGCCCCGGCGAATCCGGGTGGTACCGCGACAGGCTCTCTCCGCCAGTTTCTCGCCCCGGCTCCGACGCGTAGCGCTGCCCTTCTGCGCTACACTGTCGCGCGACGTTGCCGCGCGACACGGCTTTGCCGCACTGCTGCGTGGGGCGCGCCGCTCCACAGGAGATGGCCCACATGCCGTTCAAGGACGTCCCCACCCGCTACGACGGACCCGCGCTCGAAGGCGCCATCCTGAAGTTCTGGAAAGACCAGGGGATCTTCGCCAAGACCTTGGAGCAGTCCCGGGGCCGCCCCAGCTTCGCCTTCAACGAGGGACCGCCGACGGCCAACGGCCGCCCGGGCCTCCACCACGTCCTCGCCCGCACGTTCAAGGACCTCTTTCCGCGCTACAAGACGATGCGGGGCTACCACGCACCGCGCAAGGCCGGCTGGGACACCCATGGCCTGCCCGTCGAGCACGAGATCGAGAAGGAACTGGGCATCTTCGACAAGAAGCGCATCGAGCAGGAGGTGGGCATCCAGGAGTTCACGCGCCGCTGCCGCGAATCGGTGATGCGTTACATCGCCGTGTGGGAGCAGATGACCGAGCGCATGGGCTACTGGGTGGACCTGGAGAACGCCTACTACACGCTCGACAACCGCTATATCGAGTCGGTCTGGTACCTGCTGCGCGTGATCTGGGACAAGGGGCTCATCCGGCAGGACTACAAGGTCGTGCCCTACGATCCGCGCATCGGCGCGACGCTCTCGTCCCACGAGGTGGCGCTGGGCTACCGCGAAGTGGAGGACCCGAGCGTCTTCGTGCGCTTCCCCGTCGTGGGCGAGCCGGACACGTCCTTCCTGGTGTGGACGACGACGCCCTGGACGCTGCCGTCCAACTGCGCGCTGGCGGTCAATCCGGACATCAGCTACCAGCGGGTCAAGCTGCTGCAGCCGGACGGCAAGGCCGAGACGCTGATCCTGGCCAAGGAGCGCGTGCGCGCCGTCATCGGCGCGGAAATCGACCGGCGCATGAAGGCGCGCCAAGACGCGGGCAAGGACACGCTGGGCGAGGAGCTTTACTTCGAGGACGAGGGGGAGGTGCGCGGCAAGGACCTGGTCGGCCTGCGCTACACGCGCTTGTTCGACTACCTCAAGACCGATGCGGACATCTGCCGCGTCCTGCCGGGTGCGTTCGTCAGCACCGAGGACGGCACGGGCATCGTGCACATCGCCCCTGCCTACGGCGCGGACGACCTGGAGCTGGGCAAGGCGTTCGGCTTGCCCGTCCTGCACGGGGTCGGCCTCGACGGCTGCTTCCTGCCGGAGGTGACGCCGGTCGCGGGAAAGTTCTTCAAGGACGCGGACCCGATCCTGACGCGGGAGCTCAGGGCGCGCGGCCTGCTCTTCCATGCCGGGCGCGTCCTGCACAACTACCCGTTCGGCTGGCGCACCGGCGACCCGCTCATCTACTACGCGAAGAACGCCTGGTACATCCGCACGACGGCGGTGAAGGAGCGTCTCGTCGCGCTGAACAAGACCATCCGCTGGGTGCCCGAGACCATCAAGGAGGGGCGCTTCGGCAACTGGCTGGAGAACAACGTGGACTGGGCGCTGTCCC
>JBGOTW010000254.1:0-6261 GCA_041476685.1 bacterium
CATAGCGTGGAGGTTGGGGCCGCGCCGCCTCTTGCAGGGGCGGCGCGGCCTTGCCGTATCCGGGTCGCAGGATCGGGATTGCCGCATCCGTGACAGCGGTCCGGTCCGAGCCAGCCCTGCCTGGGGAGGGGGGGGTCCATGGTCAGGTACGTCACGTCCGTCTGCTCCCACAACTGTCCCGACATCTGCGGCGTCCGCGTCGGCGTCGAGGACGGCCGCATCGTCTCGCTCGCCGGCGATCCGGATCATCCCATCACGCGCGGATTCCTGTGCGGCAAGGTCAGCCGCTACGCGGAGCGGGTGTACTCGCCCGAGCGCGTCCTGACCCCGCTGCGCCGCATCGGCGCCAAGGGCGAGGGCCGCTTCGCCCCCATCTCCTGGGACGAGGCGCTGGACGAGATCGCGCACCGCTTCAAGGAGACCAGCTCCCGCTACGGCGCCGAGGCGATCCTGCCCTACAACTTCAGCGGCACGGTCGCGAAGGTGGCCCAATACAGCGGCGAGCCGCTCTTCAACGGCCTGGGCGCCAGCCGGCTGGCGCGCACGATCTGCAGCACCCAGGCGAGCGAAGGGCAGCGCTTCACGACCGGGTACCACCTGTCCACGGACATCGAGGAGCTGCCCCACGCGAAGCTGATCGTGCTCTGGGGCAGCAACGCGGTGTCCACGAACATCCACCTGATGCCCTTCGTGCAGCAGGCGCGCAAGAACGGCGCCACGCTCGTGGTGATCGACCCGCACCGCAACCGCACGGCGCGCCGGGCCGACTGGCACCTGCCCATCCGGCCGGGCACGGACATCGCCCTGGCGCTGGGCATGATGCGCCTCTTGATCGCGGAAGAGCTGCTCGACTGGGACTTCATCGCAAAGTACACGCTCGGCTTCGACGCGCTGCGCGAGTCGTGCGCCGAGTACACCCCGGAGCGCGTCGCCGGAATCACCGGCCTGTCCGAGCAGGACGTGGTACGGCTGGCGCGCCTGTACGGGACGACGCGCGCGTCCTTCATCCGGCTCGGGCTGGGGCTGACGCGGCGCCGCGACGGGGGGATGGTGGTGCGCACGGTGGCGTGCCTGCCCTGCCTGACCGGCGCGTGGGAGGAGCGGGGCGGGGGCTTCCAGCGCAACGCCTGGGGCAACCAGAAGCTCAACCTGGCGTATCTCACCCAGCCCCGTCCGGGCGACCCGAAGGCGCGCACGGTCAACATGGTGCGCCTCGGCGAGGCGCTCACGACGCTCAAGGACCCGCCCGTTCACGCGCTGTACGTGTACCACTCGAATCCCGCCGCCGTGGCGCCGGAGCAGGCGCAGGTGCACGCGGGCCTGATGCGCGAGGACCTGTTCGTGGCGGTGCACGAGCAGATGTTCACGGATACGACGGACTTCGCCGACATCGTCCTGCCCGCCCCCACGTTCCTGGAGCAGGACGACCTCGGCGCGGCTGCCGGGCACTGGTACGTGCAGATCGCGCGGCGGGCCATCGCGCCCCTGGGCGAGGCGCGCGGCAACCTGGAGGTCTTCCGCGCCCTCGCCGCGCGGCTGGGCGTGGATCATCCGGCCTACCGGGAGAGCTTCGATGAGATCGTCGCGCACTTGCTGGAGACGGACTGGGCGCCCGCCGGCGGCTGGGACCTGGCGGCGCTCCGGGCGGGCAAGGCCCAGCGCATGCAGCCGCCGGACAAGCCCTGGCGCAGCGGCCGGCTCAAGACACCCTCGGGCAAGTTCGAGCTGTACTCCGAGCCCCTCGCGCGCCTCGGCCTGTCGCCCGTGCCCGTCTACGTCCCCTCGCCGGAGGGTCAGCTGGACAACGCGCTCAAGGCGCGCTATCCGCTCCAGCTCCTCACACCTCACTCGCACCACCTGATCAACAGCAGCTTCGGCAACGTACCGTCCGCCCGCCGGCTCGAGCGCGGGCCGGCGTTGCGGCTGAACCCGGCGGACGCCGCCGCGCGGGGCCTCCAGGCGGGCGACCCCTGCCGCGTCTTCAACGGCCGCGGGCAGTGCACGCTGCCCGTGCGCGTGACGGAGGACGTGCGGCCCGGCGTGTGCGTGGCGGACTCCGTCTGGTGGCCGCGCGACCAGCCCGGCCGCCGCAACGTCAATCAGCTCATCTCCCAGGACCAGACCGACGTCGGCGCCGGCGCCCGCTTCCAGGAGTGCCTCGTCCAAGTCGACCCCATCACGCTGCGCGACACGGTCGTGCGGGAGCAGGCGGCGGATTAGGGCGGCCGTCTGGGTGGAGGCTGCAATACCCGTCCTGCGAACGGCATCGTGTGGTCAGCACGCCGGATGCCGACAGCCAGCGGATTCCAGCGAATTCAAGCCGGTCCCACGCCGCAACCTCCTGGCGGCGTCGAGCCCGCCGGTATTGCCCTTGGGTAACTTATAATTTACCATAGAACATGGCCTCGGGGACGCCGCTTGTCGTCGCGTATTACGTTTCCCCGCAGGGCCGCACTCCGTTCATCGAGTGGCTGGAGTCCATCCGTGACCTGATGACGGTACAGCGGATCCGCCACCGCATTGAGCGCGTCGGGCTGGGGAATTTGGGAGACTGCATGCCTGTCACAGGCGCACCGGGTTTGTTCGAGCTGCGCTTGTTTTTCGGTCCAGGCGACCGGATCTATTTCACGTTGCAGGGGTCCGGCCCGGTCGTGCTGCTGTGTGGCGGGGACAAACGAACGCAGCGCCGGGATATCCGAAAGGCCAAGGCACTCCTCGCCGCGCACAGGAGCGAATGACCATGCCCACCCGGAAATGGCGGGACTATCTGGTTACCCGGTTGCGGGAGCACCCCGAGGAAATCGCCGGTTACCTCAATACCTGTCTGGAGGAAGATGACGGGACGTTTCTCATCGCGCTCAAGACCGTGATCCAAGCGCGCTATGGCGGAGCCACGTCGCTCTCGCGCAAAGTGGGACTGCATCGCGTCTCGATTCAACACATGCTTTCCGCGAGCGGCAATCCGCGCTTCGGCAGTCTGGAGAAGATCCTGGCGGAGTTGGGGCTGCGCTTGGCGGTGGTGGAACGAGGCAAGCGCAAGCGCAGCCGGGCGCGGGCGGGGTGAAGTCCGGATTGGACGCACGACCAGCCCGGCAGCAGGCACGTCAATCCGTTCAGCTCCCGGGACCAGACCAAGGCCTTTACCCCCGGATCTTCCTGAGCTCCGGCAGCAGCTCGTGGGACATCAGCCGCATGCTGGACAGCGCCGCGGAGAGCGGCAGGCCCGCCCAGTGCGTGCGCAGCAGCAGGTGGTTGACGCCCATCGTCTTCACCGTGGGCAGGAGCTGCGCGTAGCACTCCTCCGGCGAGCCCAGCACGAAGCGGTCCTCGAGCAGCTTCTCGAAGGGCACCTGGAAGCTCTCGCCCTTGGGCATCACCTTGTCCTGGCCCCACGAGGCGTAGGAGGCGTATTTGCCGGCCAGGTATGGCCCGGCCATTTCGATGGCCGTCTTGCGGTCCTTGGCGCAGAAGATCTCCTTGGCGCCGGCCACGACGTCCGGGAACGGCTTGTCGATCCGCTTCAGCTCGGCGCGGTAGAGCTTCATCTGCCGCTTGAGCGTGGTCTCAGTCGCGTGGGGATTGATGAACCAGTTGTCGCCCTGGTGCGCCGCGCGCTTGACGGCGTTGTCGTTATTGGCGGCGTACCAGATGGGCGGGCGGGGCTTCTGCACGGGGCGCAGGTTCATGCGCACCTTGTTGAGCTTGCACACCTCGCTCTCGTAGGTCACCTCGTCCTCCGTCCAGAGCCGCTGCACGAGCATCAGGCACTCCTCGAAGCGCTTCAGGCGCCGGCCCTTCGGCACGGCGAAGGCGTCGAACTCGATCTCCCGGTAGCCCAGGCCGACGCCGAAGACGAAGTTGCCGCGGCAGATCACGTCCAGGCTCGCCACCGTCTCCGCCACGTACACCGGGTTGTGCAGGTTGAGCAGCAGCACGCCCAGCCCCACCGTCATCTCGCCCGCCTCGGCCGCCAGGCGCGCCAGGAACGGCACGGACTGCAGCTGCTGGTTGTTGCCCTCGTTCAGGTAGTGCTGCCCGGTGAACACCGAGTCCCAGCCCAGGTCGCGGGCCAGGCGCACCATGGCGATCTGCTCGTCCAGGGCGCTGACCATGTCGCGGTCCACGTACTGCTGGTTGGTGATGAAGATGCCGATCCGCGTTTGTCCGGCCATGTCCGCCTCCGCTGCGGTATTGGGTGAATTGCAGTGTTGGGTGAACTCGTAAAAGGGCCGCGCCGCCTATCCCGCCTTCAGGCGCTTGGGCACCGCCTTGCGCAGCTCGGGCAGCAGCTCGCGGGAGATCATGCGCATGCTGTGCAGGGCGTGGGAGAGCGGCATGCCGATGAAGTGCGTGCGGAACACGAGGTGCGTCACCCCGAGCGTCTCCCAGTAGGGGCGCAGTTGCTCGTAGCAGTCTTCCGGGGAGCCGAGGATGAAGCGGTCCCGCGTCAGCTCCTCGAAGGCCAGGTCGAGCCGGTCGCCGCTGGGCATCACCTTGTCCTGGCCCCATTTCCAGTAGAGCCGGTACTTTTCGGCGAGGTACGGCCCCACCATTTCCAGCGCCGTGCGCCGGTCCTTGGCGCAGAAGATCTCGCGGCGGCAGGGCACCTCGGCCGGAGCGGGCAGGCGCAGGCGCTTGCGCTCGGCGAGGTAAAGCTTCATCTGGCGCTGGTTGGTCTCCAGCGTCGCGTGGGGGTTGATGTACCAGCAGTCGCCCAGCCGCGCCGCGCGCTTGACGGCGACGTCCGCGTTCGCCGCGAACCAGATCGGGGGGTGCGGCTTCTGCACCGGCCGCACGTTCATGCGCACCTTGGTCAGCTTGCACACGTCGCTCTCGTAGCTCACCTCGTCCTCCGTCCAGAGGCGCTTGATGAGCGCGAGCGCCTCCTCGAAGCGCCGCACGCGGCTGCCCTTGGGCACGGCAAAGGCGTCGAACTCCATCTCCCGGTAGCCCAGCCCGAGGCCCATGACGAAGTTGCCGCGGCAGAGGATGTCCAGCGTGGCCATCGTCTCCGCCGTGTAGACCGGGTTGTGCAGGTAGAGCAGGAAGATCGCCACGCCCAGCGTCATGTCGCCCGCCTCGGCCGCGAGGCGCGCCAGCAGGGGCACCTGCTGCAGCTGCTGCACGTCGCCCTCGGACAGGTAATGCATGCTGATGAGCACCGAGTCCCAGCCGCAGTCGCGGGCCAGGTGCACCATGGCGATCTGTTCGTGGAACGCGCTAACCATGTCGGCCGAGCGCGGCTGCTGGTTGTTCAGGATGATGCCGATTTTCATGAATCCTCCGCACGCGGTGATGGAACGGTGCGCCAGACATAGCGCACCGGCGCACGCCGGCATAGAGCAGCGGCGCAGGGCGGGATGGCGCACGGGCGGACGCCGGCATGAAGCACCGCGACGGGCGGAGATAGCGAACGGGCAAGGGCCGGGATAGGGTTTCCCCCTGCCGCACTGCCCGGACGGTCCCGCCCGGGCGCTGGCTGCGCTGCACGGGCGGTCCCGTCCGGGCAGCGGCGCAAGCTTCGCTATGGTGGGGGTGGGAGGGGCATGGATGGGCTCACGGTCTTCGGCCTGTTCGCCGTGACGGCGATGCTGGTGTGCTACGCGCTGGAGAAGCGGAGCCGCGGGTTCGTCCTGGCCTTTGCCGGGGCATGTGCGCTGGGTTCGGCCTACGGATTCCTGCAAGGCGCGTGGCCGTTCGGGCTGGTTGAGGCGATCTGGTCCCTGGTCGCGGTGCGGCGCTGGTGGCACGGGCGCTAGGAGCAACCGGGCCGCCCAGGCGATTGACGCGGCGGGAGGCGCGGAAAGGCGCAAACGAGGCTACGTCCGCTGGCCAATGCCCATTGACAACCCCCGCCATAGGCCGTAAAAAGTATGGTTTCGGGCGTGCTGGCGTAGCTCAGCTGGCAGAGCAGCTGATTTGTAATCAGCAGGTCAGGGGTTCAATTCCCTTCGCCAGCTCCTAGCAGGGAGTCAGGTTCCCGGCCCGGTCTGGCAGACCGTGAAGACCCTGGGGAATCCTCGACCGCCGCGCGCTGGTGGCGCGGCGCGGACGACCCGGGGTGGGCGCGCCGCCCGCATGCGCACGTCGGGGAGATTCCCGAGCGGTCAAAGGGATCAGACTGTAAATCTGACGGTTCTGCCTTCGAAGGTTCGAATCCTTCCCCCTCCACCAAATGTATTTTTGGTTTTGGCTTTAATGTTTATGGGTAGTTAGTTGGGCTGGTGTTGTGGCAACTGTTGTTCAAGTCGTTGCGTTGGA
>JBGOTW010000255.1:0-6225 GCA_041476685.1 bacterium
AAGCTGGGCGGCGTGTACCTGCAGATCAGCCTGGACGGGGCCACGGAAGCCGCCTGCGACGCCTTGCGCGGGCCGGGGGCGTGGCGCAAGGCGGTGGGGGCGCTGGAGCGCCTGGCCGGGCGCGGGATCGTGCGCACGGTCAACTTCGTGGTCACGCGCGGCAATGCCGGCCAACTCGACGCCATGCACGCCCTGGCGCGGCGGCACGGCGCGACCCTGCGCGTCACGCGCCTCAAGCCCTGCGGCCGCGGGGCGGCGAGCTACGAGGCGCTGCGCCCGACCCAGACGCAGCTCGCGGCCCTGCACGGCTGGCTCGGCCGGCACCCGGACGTGCTCACGGGCGACACCTTCTTCCACCTTAACGCCTTCGGCGGCCGGCCGCTGCCCGGCTTCCAGTCCTGCGGCGCGGCGCGGCTGACTTGCCTGATCGTGCCCAACGGGGACGTGTACCCCTGCGCCTTCACCCAGACGGAAAACTTCCACGCGGGCAATCTCCGCCGCACGCCCTTCCAGCGGATCTGGAGCGACGCGCCGGTCTTCCAGCGCGTCTTCCGCCAGCCCCAGATGGGCGCTTGCGCGTCCTGCTCCGCCTATGACGGCTGCGGCGGCGGATGCCCCGCGGTCAAGCACGCGCTTACCGGGCGGCTGGACCTGCCCGATCCGGACTGCGTGCTGGAGACGGCGCAGGCCGTGCCGGCGGAGCCAGGGCGGGTCGAGCCGCGGCGCGTGGAGCCAGGGCGGGCCGAACCCCTCTGCGCGGGGTAGCCTCACCCGGGATCCCACATCCGCGCTCCGAAGTGCGGGTGCCGCACGCTCCACGGCTCGCGCAGGATCTCGTGCGGCTTGCCTGGCGCGGAGCCCTGGGTCATCCTCCTGGAAACGTTTTCATTCCCCTCGCGTGCAGTAAGGAGCGCAGCATGAAAGCCAGCGTTGACGGACATGTAGTCGCCGAGAGCCAGGACATCGTCGAGTGCGACGGCTACGCGTACTTCCCGCCCGCCGCGGTGCGCATGGAGTGGCTCGAAAAGGTGGAGAAGACCAAAGATGATCACGCCTGACCGCACGGCGTCCAATTCTACGACGTGATCGTAGACGGCGTCCGTCACATCCGCGCCGCATGGTCCTACGAGGCGCCGCGGCCAGCCATGCAAAACGTGGCCAAGCGCTTCGGGTTCTGGGAAGACGTCAAGGTGGGCTGAGGGCGGAGCAAGGGCTGTGCGCCTGCGCCCGCAGTAAGCGCTGACGCCGCGCTGGCGCGGCTTCAGCGCCATAACCGGGTGCAGGGTGCCTCGCGCCCTGCTGGGGAGTCCGAGGGGTGAAACCCCTCGGAATGCATTTCCGAACAGAACCTGGCGTTACTCCGCCCAGGATGAACGTCGTGCGCACCCTGCCCCTTCTCGCGCTGAGCACCGCCCTCGCGCTGGCCCTCTCCGCCTGCCGCACCACCACGCCGCAGGTGCCGGCCTGGGCGTTCGGGCTGAGCCTGGGCGCGGTGCTGGACAAGACCACGGCCCAGCCGATGGACGCCCTGATCTCCGGGCGCGCGCTGTACCGGGTGCGGCCGCCCAGCCCGCACCGCTCCGTCTCCGATTACGCGGTGATCGCGGACAAGGAGTCGGGCCAGATGGTGGGGATCGTGGGCTGGGATCGCTATTCCGGAGACGCGGCCTGCGAGAGGGAACGGGCAGCGCTGCAGCGGGTGCTGGAGCGGCGCTACGGGCCGGGCCGGCCGAGCGAGCCGGCCGACCGGGAGCGCATGCACGGCCTGCCGGAAAGCCTGAACAGCGGCGAGCTGACGATCTTCACAGGCTGGCAGGGGCCCGTGGCGATCGGCTGCGCCGGCCCGCGGCTGCTGGTCGCCTATTGGTACGCCAAGCCGGAGCCGGACACCCCGGCTGCGGCGCATTGACCCGCTCCGGGCGTTGACCCATTCCGAGGAGGCCCCATGCTGCGTTCCGACCAGGTCGAGTTTCCCGGCGCCTTGGGCGCGCAATTGGCGGGGCGGCTGGACTGGCCGCTGGGCCCGCCGCGCGCCTTCGCCCTGTTCGCCCATTGCTTCACGTGCTCGAAGGACGTGCTGGCTTCGGCGCGGATCAGCCAGGGACTGGCGGCGCGGGGGATCGCGGTGCTGCGCTTCGACTTCACCGGCCTCGGCCACTCCGGCGGGGAATTCGCCAGCACCCACTTCTCCTCCAGCGTGCAGGACCTGCTGGCGGCGGCGGATTTCTTGCGCGCCAAGTTCCAGGCGCCGCGCATCCTGATCGGACACAGCCTGGGCGGGGCGGCCGTGCTGGCCGCGGCGGGACAGGTGCCCGAATGCGTGGCCGTCGCCACCGTGGCCGCGCCCTTCGATCCCAAGCACGTGCTGCACCTGTTCGCGGAAGCCGTGGCGAAGATCAACTCCGCCGGCGAGGCCGAGGTCACCCTGGCGGGGCGCCGCTTCACGGTGCGCAAGCAGTTCCTCGACGACGTGGCTGGCCAGTCGCTCCAGGCGGCCGTGCACGGCCTGCGCAGGGCCCTGCTGATCCTGCATTCGCCGACGGACGAACTGGTGGCGGTGGACAATGCCCGGCTTATCTACGAGGCCGCGCTGCATCCGAAGAGCTTCGTCAGCCTGGACGGCGCGGATCACCTGCTTACCCGGCGCCGGGACGCGGCCTTCGTGACCGAGGTGCTGGCCGCCTGGGCCGCGCGCTACCTGGGCGATGCGCCCGTCGGCGCGCCGGAGGCCGAGGCGGGCACGGTGGTCGTGACCGGCGCCGACCGCGGCCACGGGGAAAGCGCCTACGCCCAGATCCTCTCCGCGCACGGGCACCTGCTGCGCGCGGACGAGCCGGTCGCGAACGGCGGCTCGGACACGGGCCCCTCGCCCTACGACCTGCTGCTGGCCAGTCTCGGAAGCTGAACGGCCATGACTCTCCGCATGTATGCGGAGCGCAAGGGCTGGCCCCTGACCAATGTCCAGGTGACGCTGCGGCACAACAAGATCCACGCGGAGGACTGCGCCGACTGCGAGACGCGGGAGGGGAAGATCGACGTGCTGGAGCGGGACATCCGCCTGGACGGCCCGCTCAGCGGCGAGCACAAGGCGCGGCTGATGGAGATCGCGGACAAGTGCCCCGTGCACCGCACGCTCAAGTCCGAGATCAAGATCGCGACGCGGCTGGCGTAGCGGCGCGGGGGGCGAAGCGCGGCTCCTATCCCAGCTCCAGGGTCTTGCGCAGCAGGCTCAGGGCGCGCCGGGAGAAGTGGATCATGTGCTCCTTGCGCGTCTGGAAGGGATTGAGGACGATCAGTTCGGTCTGCTCGCCGTCCGGCCCCGCGAGCGCCAGCCACGTCTGCCCGTTCTTCAGGCTGCGGCGCACGCCGTCGGGCGGCCCCGCCATGCCGCTTTCCACCAGCGCGTAATCGGCCGCGGCCTCGCGTTTGAGCGCCTTGGCGAGCGCGAGCACGCCCGCCTCGGTCACCGCCGAGAAGTCCGCGGGGATTTCGCCCAGCAGGTTGAGCTTGGCCTGCCGGTCGTAGAAGAAGCGCGCCTGGCGCAGGAAGCGCGAGGCGCCGCTGCGCCCGGCCAGGCTCTGCGTGAGCACGCCGCCCACCGTGCCTTCGCCGATGGCCAGGCCATGGGGCTTGCCCTGGGCGTGCCGTTCGGCGAGCAGCGCGGTGACCGCGGCGGCCTCCTGATCGAGCTGGAGCTGCAGGCCCTCGAGCGTGAGCTGCAGGGCGGACCGCTCTCCGAGCGTGGCTCCGGTCGGCGTGACCAGCCTCGCGACGTGCCTGCCCTTGCGGTACAGGCCGCGGCCGGCGACGATCTCGACGGCCGGCTGCGGCAGCATGCCTCCCAGCGGGTCGCCGGCCTGCACCGCATGGCGGATCAGGGTGGAGGAAAGCTGCAGGAACGGCGCCAGCCAGGCCGGCACGTCCGTCCGGTTCAGCACCCGGAACGCGAGCGTCACGCCGCGCCGCTGCCGCAGCAGTTCCACGGCGACGCTCGCCGGATCTCCCTCGCGGTCCAGGATCGTGTAGTGCAGGTGCTGGGAGAGGTAGCGGATGTCCGCGTCGGTGAAGATCGCGGGGTCCGCCATGCGCCGCACCAGATCCGCCCCCACGGCCCAGTGCAGCGGCTCCTTGGGCTCGACCGGGACGACGCCCGTTTCGCGCAGCAGCTGGACGAGCTGCGCGGTGCGCACGGGGGTCTTGATGTGGAACTCGCGCGGGTCGAGCAGGAGCCGCTCCGGATTGACCAGCAGCCGCTCGCCGGCCAGCTCCGCTTGCCGCGCCAGGAAGCAATGGGCGGGATCGGCGATCGCTCCGACTGCGGCCTGTGCGATCATGTAGCGATCGGCGGGGCCGACTTCCGCGTCGGGCTTGGTGGGATCGGGGTGCTTGCCATTGGAGAGGATGAAGACCACGCGCTCCGCGCCGGAGCCCTGCCGCAGGAGCCACTCCGCGAGCGCAAAGTGGTTGAAACCGATAGGATTCCCGGATACGGGAAGGAACAGCGTCGTGGCCACCGGCAGCAGGGGCAGCGCCGCCGGTGCGGGGGCCGTCTCACTCCCAGCCATTCCCTTGAGGGACTGCGGCATCATGAAGGGAACCCCGTTGAAACACCCGGCTTCGAAATTCCGGTCGGCTGCCTGGCTGGCTGGCTTCGCCGCGGTGGAGCTGATCGCCGGAGCGGCTGCGGCTCAGGACGCGCCCGCCCGGCTGGCCGCGCGGTTCCAGGCGCTCGTGCAGGAGCAGGGGCTGGCTCCGGACCAGGTGGCGCTGCTCGTGCTGTCCACGCGCCACCACGCCATCCTGGTGCAGCACCGCCCCACCGAGCCCATGCCCGCCGCCTCCAACACCAAGCTGGTGACGGCCTATGCGGCGCTGCGCGCGCTTTCGCCGAACTTCCGCTGGCGCACGCGCGTCTCCCGGATCGTCGAACACGATGGCGCAGCGGCTACGGGTCGTCAAGGGCTGCTGATCGAGGGCGCCGGCGATCCGACGCTCCTGTATTCGGACTTGGAGGCGATTGCCCAGCGCATTCGCGCCGCGGGAATCCGCCGCCTGACGGGGGGATTGGTGCTGGACGGTTCGCTGTACGGGTCGGGAACGGCGCTTCCGGAGCAGCAGCCCGTGGTGCGGGAATGGGTGGAAGTCCGGGATGAAGTGGGCGGCGTGGGGACCGGCTCCGTGACGTCAGCGCCCGGCGGTGACGCCGGCGCCTCGAGCCAAGGGCTCGGCGGCGAGCCAGGCGCCCCACAGCAAGCGCTCGGCGGAGAGCTTGGCGCCGCGCGGCAAGCGCTCGGCGGGGAGCTTGGCGCCGCGCGGCAAGCGCTCGGCGGGGAGCTTGGCGCCGCGCGGCAAGCGCTCGGCGCTGGCGACACGGAGGACGAGCCGGGGCTGGCAGCGCCCAGCGCGTTCGTCGTGGAGCACAACGCGCCCGAGCTGCTGATTTCGCTGCCGAATTCCGGCGCGGTGGACGTGCTGAGCCGGTTGCCCGCGGAGGCGGTGCGCATCGTGTCGCGCGTCCAGCCCGGCCCTGGCCGCCGCTCCGTGCTCCGCTTGGAGCAGGACTGGGACGGGGCGCAAGGATCCATCACGCTGTCGGGCACGGTCACGCCCGGGCAGCACACACTTGCCGTCCCTATTGCCCAGCCCGCGGCGTTCTTTGCGCAGCTGCTGCGCGCGGCCCTGCACCGGCAGGGGATCGAGGGCAGCCTGCCGCTCCGGAGCGAAGTCCCGCGGGGCTCCCGGCGCGAGGTGCTCTTCTCCTACTACTCGCCGTCGCTGCGGGAGGCGATCGGGCCGATCCTGCGGGACAGCGACAACCTGGGCGCGGACGGGTTGCTGTGGACCCTGGCCACGCACGGCCGCGCGGCGGGCAAGGCGGGCGCTCCCAGCGCGGAAGACGGGCTGCGCGTGGTGCGGCGCGTCCTGCAGCAGGATTTCCCGGGCATCCTGGGCGAGGTGGAGCTGAGCGACGGCTCGGGACTCAACGCCGACAGCCGCTTCACGGCGCGGGCGCTGGTGCGCGTGTTGAGCGGGGCGTTGCGCCGGCCGGAGTTCGGGCCGGAGTTCGTGGGCGCACTGAGCCGCGCCGGATGGGACGGCACGCTGCACTACCGCACCTTTCCGCCGGCGCTGCAGGGGCGCCTGCGGGCGAAGACGGGCACGCTGCGCGGCGTGCAGAACCTGACCGGGGTGCTGCCGTTGGCGCAGGACGAGCTGGTCTTCTCG
>JBGOTW010000256.1:0-6201 GCA_041476685.1 bacterium
CCATCCTGATCGGGCTGCTCGAGCCGACCGCGGGCCGGGTGACGATCCTGGGGGAGGACATGCTGCGGCACCGGCACCGCGTGCTGCCGCGCATGAACTTCTCCTCGCCCTACGTGGACCTGCCGCACCGGCTCACGGTGCGGGACAACCTGCGCGTGTTCGGGCACCTGTACCGGCTGGACCGCATCGGCGCGCGCATCGGGCGCCTGAGCGAGGAGCTGGGCTTCGCGCAGTTCCTCAAGCGCCCCTACGGCAGCCTGTCGGCCGGGCAGAAGACCCGCGTCACGCTCGCCAAGGCGCTCATCAACGAGCCGGACGTGCTGCTGATGGACGAGCCCACGGCCTCGCTCGATCCCGACATGGCCGACTACGTGCGCGGCTACCTGCAGGCCTACCAGGCGCGCACCGGAGCGACGGTGCTGCTGGCCAGCCACAACATGACCGAGGTGGAGCGGCTCTGCCGGGACGTGGTGATGCTGCGCGAGGGGGTGAAGGTGGACGAGGGTTCGCCCCAGGCGCTCATCGCCAAGTATGGCCGGCAGACCCTCGAGGACGTCTTCATCGACATCGCGCGCCACCGCCGCCGGCCCGGGGAGGAGGACGACGTGCCGCCGCCCCTGCCCTCCGGTAGCCCGCCGTCCAGCGGCCCGCCGTCCAGCGGCCTGCCTTCCGGCAGTCCGCGCTCCAGCAGCCTGTCGAGCGCGCCGGGGGACGGAAACGGCGGCGCGGCCGGGCACAAGGAGGTTTCGTGAGCGCACCGGTCGTCTCCGTACCCGCCGCGCGCCCCGCCGCACCGCGCCCTGCCCCCCCGCGCACCGCGCGCCCGACGCATCTGTATTTTTCGTCGGAGCGGGTCAGCGCGATGGCGCTGCGCTACCTGTTCCTGCTGCGGGCGTCCTGGACGCGGATCATCGAGATCATCTACTGGCCCACCATGCAGATGGTGCTGTGGGGCCTGATCTCCCGCTACGTGCTGACGTCCGCGACGGTGCTGCATCAGGCGGCCGGGTTGTTCCTGGCGGCGGTGCTGCTGTGGGAGGTGCTGTTCCGCAGCCAGATGGGCGTGCACACGATGTTCCAGGAGGAAATGTACGCCCGCAACCTGGGGCACCTGTTCATCAGCCCGCTGCGCCCCTACGAGATGGTCGCGGCACTGCTGTCGGTGAGCCTGGTGCGGACGCTGCTGAGCGCGGGCAGCGCGGCGCTGCTGGCCATCCCGCTCTACCACTACTCCATCTTCGCGATGGGCCTGCCGCTGCTCGCCTTCTTCGTCAACCTGCTGATCTTCGGCTGGGCATTCGGGCTGGTGCTGTGCGGGATGCTGCTGCGCTTCGGCTTCGGGGCGGAGGGGCTGGCCTGGGCGGGCATCTTCGCGCTGACGCCGATCTCGGGCGTCTACTACCCCATCGCGACCCTGCCCGAGTGGCTGCAGCCGGTGGCGCTGGCGTTTCCCGCGAGCTACGTGTTCGAGGGCATGCGCGCGGTGCTGCTGCAGGGCGAGTTCCGCGCGGACCTGTTCTTCGCGGCCCTGGCGCTGAACGCGGCGTACCTGGCCGTCGGGGCCGGTGTGTTCCTGTTCAGCTTCGGCGTGGCCAGGCGGCGCGGCCTGCTGCTGCAGGTCGGGGAGTAGGGGCGACCCGCTTGCCATTCCTTCCCGCCTGAGCCATAGTTCACCCGATGGTTAACCAATACAGCGGCGGGCGGCCCGCGTCGAGGTCGCCGCGGCTCGATCGCGTATTCTCGGCGCTGGCGGACCCGACGCGGCGGGCCATGCTCGGGCGGCTCGCCCGGGGCGAGTGCACCGTCACGGCCCTGGCGCGTCCGTTCCGCATCAGCTTGCCGGCGGTGTCCAAGCACCTGAAGGTGCTGGAGCGCGCGGGGCTGATCGAGCGGCGCGTCGAGGGGCGCGTCCACCACTGCCGCCTGCGGCCCAAGCCGCTGGAGGATGCGGCGGGCTGGCTGGCAGGGTGCCGGGCGTTCTGGGATGCGCGTCTGGACGCGCTGGAGGACTATCTGCTGCGCACCCACGCCGCGCACGCCTCGGCGCTGGAGCGGGGCGAGAAGGCGTGACCGCAGGCGTGTGGCAGGAGCCGCGCCCGAGACGGGGCGCTTTCCGCGCCTGCGGAGTCCGCAACGAGGAGTGAGCCATGGCCCAAGTCTCCCGCCGCGCAGCGCCGGCGCCGGCACAAGAGCTGACCGACACCGCCCTGCTCCTGCGGCGGCGGCTACCCGCGCCCCGTGACGAGGTTTTTCGCGCCTGGACGCAGCCGGAGCACCTCAAGCGCTGGTCCTGCCCGGTCGGCTTCGAGGTGGTGGAGGCCGTGGTGGACCTGCGGCTGGGCGGGCGCTACCGGCTCGGGATGCGCTCGCCGGGGGGCGAGGTGTTCACGACCAGCGGCGAATACCGGGAGATCAGCCCGCCGCAACGGCTGGTCTACACCTGGCGCTGGGACAGCCCGGAGGCCGTGGAGACGCTGGTCACGGTGGAATTCGAGGACCTGGGCCAGGAAACCGGGCTGCTGTTGCGGCACGAGCGATTCGCGGACCCTGCCCGCCGCGACAGCCACTTGGGGGGCTGGAACGGCTGTCTGCAGAACCTGGATCGCTATTTCGCCGCGCGGACCACGTAACGGGATGACCTTGGGACGACCTTGCGGGTCGCGGACGCGGGGCGTCCTGGGTTCCGCTGGCAGATTCGCGAATCGTTTTGCGATACAGTCTCAGTCCGTTCTGAGAAACGCGGCATTCATTAACGGGGGAGAGCGTATGGCCGGCACATTCACGCACATGGAGCTGTACAGCAAGAACCTCAAGAAGGTGAAACCCTTCTACCGCTCGCTGTTCCAATGGAAGCTGAAGGACATGCCTGCGATGGATTACACCATGATTACGGCGGGGGACGGCATCGGCGGCGGGATGGCCAAGACGCAGAAGGCCAAGGACCCCTCCCATTGGGTGCCCTATGTGGCGGTCGCCAATGTGGACGCCAGCGTGAAGAAGGCGAAGAAGCTGGGGGCGAAGGTGCTGATGCCGGCGATGGACCTGCCCGGCCCGGGCATTCGCATCTGCATCATCGCCGATCCGGCCGGCGCGCCCTGCGGCCTGCTGCAGAGCCTGTAGGCACGTTTGGCTCCGGCGCCGACCCGCATGCGGGACGCGGCGCCCTCTACATAAGGTACTGCACGGCGAGGCCCAATGGCGCGCGTGGTGTTCACCGCCAACTTGCAGCGGCACGTCGCAGCGGAGCCCCGCCAGGCTTCCGGTGCCACCGTGCGCGAAGTGCTGGAGGCGGTGTTCGCGGAACACGCGGTGCTGCGCGGCTACATCCTGGACGACCAGGGGCGCCTGAGGCGGCATGTCAACATCTTCGTGGACGGACAGCTCCTGCGCGACCGGGACGGCCTGGCGGATGCCGTCCGCTCCGACAGCGAGCTGTACGTGATGCAGGCTCTTTCGGGAGGATAAACCCATGTCACGCGATAAGCCGCGGCGCTCTGCCGCGAGGAAACCGGCCGCCAGGCAATCTGCTGCGAGGAAACCGGCCACCAGCAAGTCTGCCGCCGGTAAATCTGACTGGCCTGGCCTGCTCGTGGCGACGCGCAAGGGACTATTCCTGCTCGCCCGGAGCGGCCCAGCCAAGAGCAGGCTCGGCGGCGGGTGGAGCGTGGCGCGGAGCGCCTTTGTCGGCGATGCGGTTTCGATGGCCTTGCGCGATCCGCGCGACGGCACGCTGTACGCGGCGCTGTACCTCGGGCATTTCGGCGGCAAGCTGCACCGCTCCCGGGACGACGGCAAGACGTGGGAGGAATGCGCCGTGCCGGTCTATCCCGCCGGAGCGACGGCGGCGGGCCGCCCCGCGGGTCTGGATGCTCCGCCTCCGCCCCATGAGCCCGCCAGCCTGGAACTGCTGTGGAGCCTGGAACCGGGCGGGTCGGACGAGCCGGGCGTGCTGTGGGCGGGCACGATCCCCGGCGGCTTGTTCCGCTCCCCGGACCGCGGCAGCACGTGGACGCTCGTTACCGGCCTGTGGAATCACCCGGCGCGCCTCAAGTGGATGGGCGGCGGATACGACCACGCCGGCATCCACTCCGTCGCCGTGCATCCGCGCAATCCGCGGCACCTCACCGTCGCCGTGTCTTCCGGCGGCGTCTGGGTTTCGGAGGACGCCGGCGCGACGTGGTCGCCGCGCACCAAAGGCATGCGCGCCGGGTACGTCCCGCCGGAGCAGGCCGAGCTCCCCGAAAACCAGGATCCGCACCGTCTCGTGCAATGCCCGGCGTCCCCCGATCATCTCTGGCTGCAGCATCACAACGGCATGTTCCGTTCCGTGGACGGCGGCCGGGTCTGGCAGGAGCTGTCGGCCAAGCCCTCCACGTTCGGCTTCGCCGTGGCCGTGCATCCCGAACAGCCGGAGACGGCCTGGTTCGTGCCGGCCGTGGCGGACCAGTGCCGCGTTCCCGTGGGCGGCCGCATGGTCGTGACGCGCACGCGGGACGGGGGCCGCAGCTTCGAGCAGCTGCACAAGGGTCTCCCCCAACAGCATGCGTACCATCTCATCTACCGGCACGGCCTGGACGTGGACCGCAGCGGACGGCGCCTGGCGATGGGCTCCACCACCGGCGGGCTGTGGAGCTCGGAGGACGCGGGCAACTCCTGGCAGACGGTGTCCACGGACCTGCCGCCGATATTCTGCGTGCGGATGCTTTCCTAGCGGGGTCCAGTCCCTTCATTCATCAACCCGTCCTTCATCCTTCAACCTGGAACAGACCATGGCCAAGACGATCGCGTCCGCCGCCACCTTTCCCGCTTCGCCGCGCACCTTGTACCGGATGTTTCTCAGCTCGAAGGAACACGCCGCGGCCTGCGGCGGCGGCGATGCCCGCATCGCGCCCCGGGTGGGCGGAACCTTCTCCCTTTTCGGCGGCTCGTTGAGCGGACGCACCCTGCTGCTCAAGCCGGGACGGATGATCGTGCAGGCCTGGCGCTCCAGCGCGTTCCGGCCCGACGATCCGGATTCGGTGCTCGTGCTGACCTTCAGCGGGGACGCCAAGCGCGGGAAGATCTCGCTCGTGCACGTCAACGTGCCCGACCACGACGCGCAGGGCGTGCGGAAAGGCTGGCCGGCGTACTACTGGAAGCCCTGGGCGGCCTACCTGGCGAAGCCTGCGCGCGGTACGGCCAAGCGCAAGGGCGCTAAGAAGCGCCGCTAAGGATTGTTTGAAAAATGGACTAGCAAGGGGCGCTGCCCGCTGCTGGCCGGCGCTTCCGGCAAGCCGTCATCGCTGCAACCCCGCCAGGGGTCTAAGACCCCTGTACCCCTTCTCTGCGCTAAAACCGCGCTTACCGCGGCTTTAGCGCACGACAGGGTGCAGGGAGCCATGCTGTTGGCTCGCCGCCCAAACAGCGGCTCGCTGCTCTCTGCTGGAGAGCGCGAGAGGCAAAGCCTCTCGCCGCTAGTCACGCATTCCGCTCAGCTCGCGGCCCGCGCCACGCGCTTGGAGAAGACGATCTTGTCGTCCCCTTCCGAATAGTAGTCGCGGATCACGCACTCGCGCGCATACCCGTAGCGCTCGTAGAAGCGCCGCGTGGGCTCGTAGTGCGGGAGCATCGAGGTCTCGATCAGGAGCAGCCGCGCGCCCTGCCCGCGGATGTCCTCCTCGACGTGCCGCAGCAGGATCGAGCCGTAGCCCCGCCCCTGCGACCGCCGGTCCACGGCGATCCAGAACAGGTACCACGTGCCCTGGGTGATCTCGGCAGGGCCGTAATGGGCGAAACCCACGATGCGCCCGGCATGCTCGAGGGTGAGCATGCGGTCCTGGGGAGCGTGTCCTGCGAGGTGGTTGTCGAGATCTTCCTGTAGGCCGATGATCTCGTTGGGGGTGAAGACCTGGGTCCCTTCGGCCAGGGACACCACTATTGGGACATCGTCGGCGTCTGACCCTCGGATCTGCGGGGCACTGGACCCTGCGGTGACGGGACGGGCCTGCTGCTTTACTGCTCGCACAACACCTCCCTGATGGGGTGAGGAGCTTCCGCTCCCGGACGTCCACTGCGGCTTCCTTGCCGCGGAGGGGTCCAGGGCGCATGAAGTCGCCTGGCGGGATGCACTGGCCGGGGCCGCCTGCCCGGCGCCCCCAGGCGGCACGGTGGACGACACCGTGGACGGCACGGTAGGCGGCACTGTGGACGACACTGTGGACG
>JBGOTW010000257.1:0-6097 GCA_041476685.1 bacterium
GGAAGCCAAACGCCACCAGATTCGTCCGCCTTTTTTCACGATGCGCTACGACTTTCGCCTCGTTCCGATAAGCTGAACCTGCCGACAAACTGAATCGGCCAGCACACTGAACCGGCCGACATACTCAACCAGCCGACGCACTGAACCGGCCGACGCGCTCAACCGGCCGACACATTGCCGCCCCCCACTGGAGATGACGCATGGCTCGCATTCCCGAATTTCGCCAGGACAGCATGACCGATGCACAGCGCAAGGTGGTGCAGGAAATCGTCACGGGTCCCCATGGCCGCATCGTCGGGCCTTATCACGCATGGTTGCAGAGCCCTGAAATCGCCGGACGGTCCCGCAACTTGAGCGAATACATCCGCTTCAAGTCGACCGTGCCGAAGCGGCTGCAGGAACTGGGCATCCTCATCACCGGGCGTTTCTGGAGGGCGGATTTCGAATACTGGGCTCACGCCAGGCTGGCACGGGAGGCAGGGGTGGACGACGCGGTGATTGCCGCGATCGCCAAGAAGCAGCGCCCCGTCTTCAAGAACGCGGACGAGGGAATCGTCTACGACTTGTGCATGGAGCTGTTCGAGACGCGCCGCGTCAGCGACAAGTCCTACGGGGCGGCGCTGAAGCTGCTCGGGCTGCAGACGCTGGTGGAGCTGGTCGCGACGATCGGCTACTACTCGTACGTCTCGCTGACGCTGAACGCGTTCCAGGTTTCCCTGCCCCCGGGGGAAGCCTCGCCTTTTCCCGACTAGCGTTCCTCTGCGAACAGGCGGCACGCGGAGCAGGCCGCGCCCCAGCCCGCCGCTAGGGCTGCGGCGCGGTCGGCAGTTCCCGGCCCAGCCCACCCCAGCCCCTCGCAGCGGGGCGCGCCGCCTCACTTCATCTTCGAGTACGACGTGGGGGAGAGGATGTAGTTAGTGAGGTGGGTGATGAGCGGGCCATTCCGCTCCGTCTCCGCCCGCTTCGCGATCCATTCCGGATCCACGATGAAAGTGTTCCAGAGGCGGTCCCGCTCGGCCAGGTCCTTCCATTCGAGCATGTAATACAGATCCTGGTTGCTCTCGCCGATGGCCACGGTCCAGAAGCCGACCGTGCGGATGCCGAAGCGCTCCCAGATTTTCAGCGTGATGGTCTCGAAGCGCTTGTTGAGGTCCGGCAAGCGCCCGGGGACGGCATGGTAGATGCGGAGTTCGTAGAGCATGGGGATCCCTCGTGCGGGTGTGGGGTTGGCTGGCGTCCGGCGCCTGGTCCCTAGCACAAGCGGGCGCCCCAGCGGAATCCCGGATTCGCAGCGGGGCGCGCCGGTGCGTGGCGGCTCGGCTCGGCGCGGCGGTGCGTAGCGGCTCGGGGCGGCCGGCCGGGAATGGGCCGCCGGGGCGGGCTCGCTAGCTATCCTTCCGCCCGCCCTCCAGCAGGACCTGCCGCAGCCGAATGCGGTCGGACTTGCCCGTCGGGCCCAGCGGCAGCGCGGTGCCGAAATGGATCCGGTCGGGGCACTTGTAGCGCTCGAGCCGCGCGGCGATCCAGGCGCGCAATTCCGCTTCGGTCACCGTAACGCCGTGGCGGGGCAGGACGAGGAGGTGAATGCGTTCCCCCAGCAGCGGATCGGGAATCCCCGTGGCGAGCGCTTCCGCGACGGCCGGGTGCGCGGCGCAGACATGCTCGATTTCGAGCGGGGAGACCTTGTTGGCGCCGCGCGAGATCAGCTCCTTGCTGCGTCCCACCAGCTCCACCACGCCCGGCTCGCGCTCGCGCGCGATGTCCCCCGTGCGGAAGAAGCCCTCGCTCAGGGCGGCCCGCGTCAGGTCGGGGGCGTCCAGGTAGCCGCTCATCAAGTACGGCGTGCGGATCTGCAGCTCGCCCGGCTGACCGGGAGCAGCCGGCCGGCCCGCCTCGTCGGCAATGCGGAACGCAACCCCGGGGGCGGGCCGGCCGATGCATCCGGCGAAACGCCCCTGGTCCGCGGGCAGGAGGAAGAAGTCGCACGTGGCGGTTTCCGTCAGGCCGTAGATGTCGCACAGCTCCGCCTGCGGAAAGAGCGCCCGGAGACGGCCGCCCAGGGTCGGGCCGAGGTTTTCCCCGCCGGTGATGAGGCGGCGCACGTGCGCCAGGCCGCCGCAGGCGCCCACCTGGGCGCGCAGCTCCGGCTCTGCGGCGGAGGCGAAGAGGGAGCGGATCATGGTCGGCACGAGCGCCACGTCCGTGATCCGGCCCGCGGCCAGGGCCGACAGGAGCCGCGGCGCCTTGAACCCCTCCTCCAGGTGCAGCCAGCCGCCCCGCGTGAGCGTCAGCAGGGACACCCACATCCCGAAGCTGAACGTGATCTGCAGCACCAGCAGCGTGCGCGTGGCGGGGCCGAAGTGCAGCAGGGAGTCGTTCGCCGCCAGCTTGCCCGAAAGCGCCGCGTGGGAAAGCACCACGCCCTTGGGCTGGCCGGTCGTCCCGGAGGTGAAGACGATCAGGGCCGCATCGCGCAGGAGCGGGCGTGGCGGGGGCGCGGGCCGGTCCAGCACCGTCAACGGCGCGGCGTCCCCGCTCGGGCTACGCTCGGCCGGAGCGGGTGCGGCAGCGCGGGCGGGACCAAGGACGGCACTGCGGGTTGCAGCGCGGGCGGCACCGTGGGCGGCAGCTTGCGCGGCGTCGCGGATGGCAGCTTGGGCGGGCAGCCTGCCGAGTGCGGGCTGCGCGCCAAGTGCGGGCTCCACATTGACGACAAAGCGCGCCTGGAGCCGCTCGATCAGGCTCTGCGCGACGGCGGGCGGGGCGGTGCGGTGCAGGGGGGCCGCCACGGCGCCCGCCCGCCAGATGCCCCACAGCGCGCCCAGGTCTCGCGCCCGGTTGGAGACGGTCACGGCGACCGGCTCGTCCGGGCGGCAGCCGGCGTCGCGCAGCGCGCTTTCCACGCTCCGGGCCACAGCGGCCAGCCCCGGCAGGGACAGGCTGCCGCTGCTGTCGCTCAGGCCGCTGCTGTCGCTCAGGCCGCCGCCGTCGCTCCGCCCGCTGCCGTCGCTCAGCCCGCTGCCGTTGCTCAGCCGGCCAGCGCCGTGCGCGGCACAGGCGGCGTCCAGTTCCCGCGCCAACGCGCCGGTCATGGCTTGTCCTGCGTGCCCAGCTTGCGCGGAGCAAAGCGGGCCTCGCGCCAGGCGAGCGCCGCCTTGAGCCCGTCCTTGCGCGCGATGTCCATGAAGCGGCGCTTGTCCACCGAACCCTGGCCCTCGATCTGCAGGTCAATGTCGAGCCCGGCGGCGAGGGCCTCGCGCATGCCCATCAACTCGTAGCTGCGGTTCAGGGCGCGCTTGGTTTCCTGCACCAGCATCGGGTCCATGGCCGCGATCGTGCGGGCCAGCGCGAGCGCTGCGGGCAGCTCCGCGCCGCTCGGAACGATGCGGTTGATCAGTCCCATGCGCAGCGCGTCGGCGGCCGGGACGGTGTCGTTGCCCGTGAGGATGATCTCCTTCGCCTGCTTGGGGCCGGTGATCCAGGGCAGCAGCAGCGTGACGATGCCGGCGCCGAACTTCAGCTCCGGCTCGCCGAACACGGCATCCTCCGCGGCCACGGTGATGTCGCAGCTCAGCGCCAGCTCGAACGCGGCCGCCAGGCAGTGCCCCCTGACCGCGGCGATCGTGGGCTTGCGCAGCCACCAGAAGCGCATGGTGGCGTGGAAGTCGCGCGCGAGGATCTCCCGCCACGCCGCGACGCCCTCGGGGCGCGCCTCCATCTGCTCCTTCAGGTCGAAGCCCGACGAGAAGCTCTGGCCCGCCCCGGACACCACGACGACCCGCACCGCCTCGTCCGTCTCGGCGTCGTCCAGCACCTGCTCGATCTCGCGCAGCATCGTGCGGTTGATCGCGTTGCGCCGCTCCGGACGGTTCAGGGTGAGGCGGGCAATCCGATCGGCGACCTCGTAGGTGATCGTCTCCAGCTTCTGCTTGTCCGGGTTCATGGCGAAAGGCCCTCGAGCGTGCGGAGCGCGGCGCGGGGTCAGCGTGCAGCCCCCTTATAGCGGAGATTGGCCTGCGGCTCACGGGATTCGTGGGTTGGGGGAATGCGCCATGCTGGCACTGTCGCACCACTGTCGCACGGGGCGTTGGCGCTTGGCGACGGAGAGGCTTGCGGATGCATCTTGAGTCTACTGGCAGCAGTCGGAGAACCGGATCACGGCGTAAAGTCCAGTGTACCAGTAGAACAGGGATGCATCGTCGGTCGGGCTCTTCTGAGAATACGAACGGTTCGGGACCGATGCGCCCATGTAAGTCACCAGATCCAATCGAGAGTCGAGATTTACATCGAACATCATAACAATCGCGGTACCCGAATCTGCTCCACTGGCATCCGACAGGTGGATTATGGAGGTAAGAACGATGCCGTCGTCTTTGGAATTGACGGTTATCTTCTGTATTTCTCCGGACTGGGTTTTGTATCTGATGGCGAATTCCGGGTGCTTGCGTGCATAGGCCACAAGCATCGGATACTTCGATGGGAGCACCTTGGCAATGATGTTCTGGATGTAGGGATTGGATCTGATTCCCTGGGCCGAAGCAGAGCTTGCAACCAATAGAAGCGCAAGGGCAACGAGAGCAAGGAATCGCATGAGGTCTGCTCGAAAGCCTGAAGAGGGAGTAGAGTTGCCACTTCCTCAAGATGCCTCTCTACGTATGAATGAACGTTACCTTATCCATAGGGCAAAATGTGAAACGTGAGGCCAAGCATCTTTTCTGTTCATCGACATCAAACACTACTACCTCATCTAGCGCGGTTCCCTCTGAAGCACCACCAAAGACGGAATTTAGTTCGTTATCGTATAAGTTAAACCCGACGCCAAAGAACAGAACCTTATTCGCACCAGCCAGCCACTTCATCGCTGTTGAGTGAGCGATCAGCAATTCATGGATGGAATCTCTTCTCTGCCATTGCCGTATGAATTCACCATCAGTTTTCTCATCAATGTCCTTATGTCCCTGTATTCGAGCGTATTGAAGGGGCGTTAAAGAATTTAGTATATCTTCCTCAGCCGCCGTCTCCGTGGGCAATATGAGCGATTCAGGAATTGTGACGCGTCCGTGGAGCTGAATCAGATTTGGAAATCTATTCTTCTCTTTCCATAGAAGTTGATCCCAATTTATTGTAATAATTCCGTCTATATTTGGGTCGATATGAGAATTCACTAACTCAAAAGAATCCCTTAGACGTATCTCACCATCATCCTCAAACTTAGTAAACGACTGTGCAAGGGCTAATCTAAATTTCGTGTAATAATCCAACAGTTTTATAAGTTCTGCTCGTTTCATTTTTGTTGGATCTTTTATGACCGCATTTCTATAGAGCCTATGAAAAAAAGAGAGCCGGGCAAGTTCATGCCCAGAGAATCTTGCAAGATCGTATGCTGGCCCGCCGGACCTGCTTGGGTCAACAATTTGGCGTATGGTTGAAATGACTGGTTCCCATGAGTTTACAATTGCACCGCTTCCGACAATCAAAACCGTTGAGGGAACTGGGGCACCAGGGCCAGGAATTGATGCATCATTCGAAGAGGCGTTATAGCGAGTTAGGCCAATTGATTTTGGATAGGTCATTCTGGGCTCCGATGGGAAATGGATTTCCCGACAGACCCTCAAGGACGACGAGCAGTCTTGTGGCGAGGTTTCTTGGCAGTCTGCGAAGGGCTTTTTTTGCGGACTAGTGGACCTCGAGGCTCCAGCCCAAGTTCCTTTCGGATGTCATCGAGCGAGCTCCAGGACTTGGGGTCCGTGTCGGCTAGCGCTGCCCGGGTGAACGCCGCGTCCTCCTCGTCTTCGAGTTTCCGGACGATGGATTGGGTCAACCTGAATTGTGCGAGAGGGACGACAGCAGCCAGCGCCGATCCCTTGCTCTTGATCACAAACGGCTCGCCCTTTCGCTTTACGTCTCGCGCGGCCTGAATCAGGCTAAGCTTGCCCGATGTCTTTCGTTTGACCGCTCTTACGGCGCGCATACGACTCTCCTTCGGCACTCGACGGCTTGATCTTGTCGGAAGCCTGCTCGCAGTCCGTCGCTGGGTACCCTCGTGGATCGTGAAGTTGTCCGATGATAGCCTACCAACCTGGTGCCAATCTAGACC
>JBGOTW010000258.1:0-6088 GCA_041476685.1 bacterium
CACGCGGTCGATGTAGTCCAGTCCGCCGATGCGCGCGAGCATCTCCTCCTGCCGCTCGTCGCCGAGCATGAGGTAGATCGAGCGCGTCTCCCCCTGGATCTTCATCAGCTTGATGCCGAATTCGCTCGTGATGCCTTCCAGCTCGCGTTCCTGTTGCGGGGTCAAGTGGCTCTCCTTCGGGATGATCATGGCCTCGTCTCTCGCGTTGCTTGCGGTGAAGATGCGCGTCCTGCCCGCGCCGCGCGGAAAACGCGCGGCGGTGCCGCCGGAAAGGCGGGCGGGAGCGGGGCGCACGCCAAGCGGCGGCATGAACCCTGAGCCAGAACTGCACGACCCCTAGAAACAACAAAGGCCATGCGGGCGGCTCGCCCCATGGCCTTGTCCTGCTCACTCTTGCCGTCCGGCCCGGGGCTCTCCCACGGAAGCGCCCTGCGGTCCGATGCGGCAGGGCAGACCCTCATTTGAAGGCCTGCCCGGATGGCGGGTGATCCTACCCGGGCAGGCTCCCAAAGTAATAAAAGTAGCACCAGGCGCCGAAGCCGAATCGTGCATGCATGGCCGCGTATCTCCTGGTCAGCTTGCGGCGCCCACGCCGGGCGGGAGCGCCGTGATCGTCTCTTATTACCGTGTCTCGTTGGGAGCAAGCCCCTCAAGCCGCGCGCTCGCGCACACGGCCGGCCCGCCGCTGAATCCTTGTACCGATACGCCCGCGCCGGGGTCGTGTCAACTTGAAAGGCCGCGTCACCCGGGAGTGCCGCGTCAATCCGGAATGCCGCGCGCCGGCACCGGGCGTGCAGGATCCGCCGCTGCCGGACGGAATCCGGCGCCGCCCGGCCGGAGCGGGTGCGGAATGTGCGGTTGGCGGAGAAGCCACGAAAAAGGGGGAGCGGCAAGCCGCTCCCCCCGGAGGGGCGAGGGAAAAGTCTGCTGCGCCGCGTCTATTTCAGGTCGCGGAAGACGACGGGCCGCGCCGGCGCGTTGGCAAAGCCACCCACCGGAGCGTGAAGCGGCTCCTGTTCCTTGCGGATCGCGTCGCGCAGGCTGTGGCCGTTCCCGGCAGGCAGCGCCACCAGCCCCGGGATTGCGTGATGCACGTGCGTGAGGGCGGGCCGGGCGTCGCCGTTGCCGATCAGGGCCACGCCACCGCCCCGGATGATCCGGGTCAGGTGGCTGACGATGCCGGTCAGCGTTTCCGCCTGGGCCGAGAGCTCCTCGCTGGCCGCGGCCGTCTCCTCGGCGTTGGCCGCGCTGGCCTGGGTCACCTGATTCATCTGGGTGACCGCGCCGTTGATCTGGTCCACGCCCTTGGTCTGCTCCTTGCTGGTCGCGGCGACCTGCTGCACGAGCCCGTTGACCTGCTCCACGGCCTTGAGCGCCTCTTTCAGCAGCGTATTGACCTGCTCGGAGGACGTCACGCCCTGGGCCGCCTTTTCCTGGGAATCCTCGATCAGGGCGCTGGTGTCCTTGGCCGCCTGGGCGCAGCGGATGGCGAGGTTGCGGACTTCCTCGGCCACAACGGCAAACCCTCGCCCGGCTTCCCCGGCGCGCGCCGCCTCCACGGCCGCGTTGAGGGCCAGCAGGTTGGTCTGGAAGGCGATCTCGTCAATGGTCTTGATGATCTTCGCGGTCTTGTCCGAGGCGGACTTGATCTCGTTGATGCGCTGCACCATCTGCGTCATGGACTCGCTGCCCTTGAGGGTGCCGGCCTGGGCCGCGCCGGACAGCGTCTCCGCCTGGTTCGCGGTATCCGCGTTCTGCTTGGTCAGCGCGGAGATCTCCTCCAGGGTCGAGGAGGTTTCCTCCAGGCTGGCGGCCTGCTCCGAGGCGCCCTGGGCCAGTGATTGGCTGGACGCGGACACCTGTTGCGAGGCGCTCAGGGTCTGTTGGGAGGAAGCGTTGAGATCGGCGATGATCTGGCCGATGGAGCGGCTCAGCGAGCGCATGATGAAGATGGCGAGCAGGATGGAGACGGCGATCGCGAAGACGCTGATTCCCACGAACGATATCATCGCCATGGCCGCGGCGGATTCGCTGTCCATCATCGCCGCGCCGATATCCCGGTTCGCCTGGTCGGAGAGTTTTTCCGTGTGCTTCCCGACCTCCAGCAGGAGATCCCGGGACTTGCCCATGGCCAGCGCCGCTGCATCCCGTGTGCGGCCCGCCAGGGCGAGTCGGACGATCTCCTGGTCAACGGGCTTCCATTGGCCGTGTAGCGTACGGATCTGGTCCAGCTCCGCGAGGCCTTCCGCGCTGGCGACCTTGCGGTAGGCCTCCATCGCGGCCATGAGGTCCTTTTCCAACGCGTCGAGCTTGGCTGCCCATGCCGCTTTCCCCTGCGGGGTCTCGTCGAGCACGACGACTTTCTCGGCGTTGCGGATGGCATTGAGCGTGGATTCAACCGTGCGCGCCTGGAAGCGGCGCTTGGCGAGCACGTTGCCCACGCGGTCCAGGCTGTGCTGCGCATCCTGCACGACCCAAACTCCGACCAAGGCGATCACCGCCGCACCGATCAGCGATATTGCAAGCATCCCACTGATTTTCGCGTTCAGACTCAAGGACTTCATAAGGCCTCCAATGGATCGTGGTGCGCCTCGCCGGCCGCAGGCAGGGATGTCACGCACCACGTTGCCGCATGAGCAGACTGATGCCGCCGCGTCTCGGGCAAATCCGTATTAGTGATAACGAGCATTTGATCTAAGGGTTCCATTCACGATTTACGTACCAATTGAGGGGGTTGCTCATTGATTCAGGGGGGACGGATGCGGACTGCAGGAGCGCCGCGGGTGAGGAGGAGAGACGAGGAGGGACAAGGAGTGACCGCGCCCGACGCACCTGCGCGTCCGACCGCGACGCGCTAATCCACCATCCAGCGCCAGACAAGCCGCACCCAGCGGGCGGAGCCTGTGACGAGCGGATCGGGCAGGAGGGCCCGCTGGGCCGCGGTGAACTGCACCGTGGTCTCGTAACGGGAGATGGCGAGGTAGTGCAGCCAGCGGTATAGCGTCACGGCGTAGACCGCCCACGCCGAGCCGGCCATGACGATCCCGCTGCGAATCGCGCCGCGCGTGACGAGATGCGCCCCGGCCCAGCGCAGGAGGCCCCCCGCCAGCACGGCGGTCAGGAACATCCACCACAAGTAGGGGGTGAACCAGCCGATATGGCTCCAGGAACCGTAGCGCCAGGGCAAAGGCCAGAACAGCGGGAGCGACATGCCCGGGGTGGGCAGATCGCCGACGAGATGCAACAAGCCGCCGCACCACAGGCAGCCCCACACCCACGCCAGCGCGCGCCGGTCCCGTAGCCCCAGCCGCAGCCGCGGAGCGAAGGCGCCGCACGTCACGATCCCGGCCAGCAGAAAGGTGCCGAGGATCGAATGGGAAGCCTGGCGATGGGCATACCAGGCGCCGCCGAAGTAGGCGGATTGGCCCAGCAGGAGCCGCGTCAGCACGTCTCCATCGGGCATCATGGCCCCGATGCTCAACGCCCAGCTCATCGCGCGCGGCGACAGGGGCGACACGCGCCGCAGCGCGGGCATCGCGACGCGCCCCGCGACGTAGCCGGACATTCCGTGGCTGAGCACCATCATGGGCGAAACGCTCCGCTGCGCCGGTGCGGCGGCTGGGCGGGTCGCAAGCCCGCCGCGCCGCCGGAAGCGGGTCAATGTGATGAAGGTGCCGTGGACTGCAACAACAGACTCCCCGAATTCGCCCGGAGTGACAAGAATCGTCGCAGCGCGCGCAGCGAGAAATCCGCTTGTGTTTCCGGGTGGGCCCACTTCCGCGCCGCCCCTCCGCTGGATTCCGCTTTCGTCCTGCGGATACAGTATAAGGAAGCCTTCCGGCAAAATCATCGGCGGACGCACCTGCCCGCCTTCGCTTTCGGGGAGCCCGCGTGGACGCCGCCTTGGACCGCCTGCCGAAGACTCGCGTGCTGGTGATCGGGGACTTGATGCTCGATCGCTACCTGTTCGGGGAAGTGGATCGCATCTCGCCCGAGGCGCCCGTGCCGGTCGTGCGCTATCTGCGCGAGGAGCTGCGGGCCGGCGGCGCAGCGAACGTGGCCGGCAACCTGGCCGCGCTCGGCTGCACCGTGGCCGTGTGCGGCGTCGTGGGCAAGGACTCATCCGCCGAACGGCTGCGCGGCATGCTGGCGGAGATGGGGGCGGATGCGCGCGGACTGCTCCCCGACCCCGACCGGCCCACGACCGAGAAGTTCCGCATCATGGCCGGGCAGCAGCAGATGCTGCGCGTGGACCGGGAGGACACGCGGCCGCTGTCCGCTCCTCTCGCCGAGCGGCTGCTGGCCAGCCTGCCCAAGCTGGGCCGCGACTGCGACGGGATCATCGTCTCCGACTACGGCAAGGGCCTGGTTTCCCGGGCCATGATGGAGGGCATCCTGGCGTTCGCCCGCAAGGCGGACCTGCCGGTCGTCGTGGACCCGAAGGGCAGCGATTACGCGAAATACCGGGGCGCGACCTGCATGACGCCCAACGAGGGTGAGGCGGCGGCGGCGACGCGCCTGCCGGTGGGCACGGAAGCCGAGGCGCTGGCGGCGGCGCAGGCCCTGCGCAAGCAGCTCGACCTGCCGCTGGTGTGCATCACGCGCGGCGCGAAGGGCGTGCTGGCCCTGCACGACGAGACCCACCGCTTCCTGCCCGCCCGGGCGCGCGAGGTGTACGACGTGACGGGCGCGGGCGATACGTTCATCGGGACGTTCGCCGCCCTCCTGTTCGCGCAGGCGCCCTTCTTCGAGGCCGTGGAGCTGGGCAACCTGGCCGCCGGCGTGGTGGTGGGAAAGGTCGGCACGGCCGTGGTGACGCGGCAGGAGCTGGCCGCCGCCGCCGCGGAGCAGAGCGCCCCGGCGCGCAAGATCTTCGGCGCCACCGCCGCCGAGCGGCGCGCGCTGGGCGAGCTGGCGGAGCGCCTGCGCACCCAGGGCAAGCGCATCGTGTTCACCAACGGCTGCTTCGACCTGCTGCACGCCGGACACATCCAGTACCTGCAGGAGTCCCGCGCCCTGGGCGACGTGCTGCTGGTCGGGCTGAACTCCGACGGCTCGGTGCGGCGCCTCAAGGGGCCGGCCCGCCCGGTCATCGGCCAGGAGGACCGCGCGCACCTGCTGGCCGCGCTGGCCGCGGTGGACTATGTGGCGATCTTCGAGGAGGACACGCCCCTGGACCTGCTCCGCACCGTGAAGCCCGCCGTCCTCACCAAGGGCGCCGACTATTCGGTGGACACGGTCGTCGGCCACGATCTGGTCGCCCAGTGGGGCGGTCAGGTGCGGCTGATCCCGCTGAAGGAGAACCGCTCCACCAGCAACCTGATCGACAAGATCGTGGCGACCGCGCGCGGATAGGCCGGCCCGTTGCGAAAGCCGGTCTGCCGGCGAGCCGGCCCGCGGCAGAGGTGCAGCGGCGGACGCTGCACCCTCATCCCTGCGGCGCAAAAGGTGCTACCCTGGCAAGTCGCGGGCTCACGCAGCGTGAGCGCCTGGCTGAACCGGTCGGATTCCTGACGGGAGGTTTGAGCCATCAACGGAACCGAGACGCTGATCGCGCTTGCGGGCGGCGTGGCATTGCTCCTGTGGGGCCTTAACCTGGTGCAGTCCGGGATCAACCACGCCTTCGGCACCGAGTTGCGCCGCCTGATCGGCCAGGGGATGCGCCATCCCCTGCTGGCCTGGCTCACCGGCCTGGGTGTGACGGGCCTGCTGCAGAGCAGCACGGCCACCGCGCTCATCACCGTGTCCTTCGCCCGCGAAGGCTTGATGCAGACGGCGCCCGCCCTGGCCGTGATGCTGGGCGCGGACGTCGGCACGAGCCTGGTGGTGCAGGTGTTCGCGTTCGATCTGCGCTGGCTCTCGCCGCTGTTCATCCTCGCCGGCGGAATCGCCTACGTCTCGCGGCGCAACAGCCGCCAGGAAAACGTCTCGAAGACCCTGCTCGGGCTGGGCCTGATGCTGTTGGCCCTGCACCAGGTGATCTCGTTCGCCGAGCCGCTGCTGGCCTCCGAATCGTTCCAGGCGATCCTGGCCGCCATCGGGGACGAGCCGGTGCCGCTGCTGATCCTGGGCGTGCTGGCGACCTGGC
>JBGOTW010000259.1:0-6077 GCA_041476685.1 bacterium
CCCAGCAGGGTGCGGGGCAGCGCCCCGCGCTTTGCAGCTGTTACCACCAACCGCGATGTTACAGTCCACTAGGCCGGACGCGCGCCGCCGCGGCGAGTGAAGTCCGTGACGCGTGCTCTCCGGGGGAGTGACACATGTGCCGGGTGATGGCCTACCTGGGAACGCCGGTGCTGCTGGACGACCTGCTCTACCAGCCGGACAATTCGCTTGTGCGGCAGACCTACGCACCCCAGATGCTGCACATGCTGAACCTGGCGGGCTTCGGCATGGCCGCGTGGGACCCCGCGTCCCACCGCGCGGGCGAGCCGTTCGTCTACAAGGTCACCGAGCTGCCGATCTTCGACGGCAACCTGAAGAGCCTGGCGGAGAAGCTGCGCGCGAGCTGCGTGCTGGCCCACGTGCGGGGCGTGCCCTACACGGACCGGGCGCACGTCGAACGCGCCAACATCCACCCCTTCCGCTTTCCCGGCTACCGCCTCTGTCTCGCCCACAACGGCGACCTGGCCGACTTCGGCCGGATGAAGTTCGAGCTGCTGCGGCACATCGAACCGGGCATCGCCCGCCAGATCGCCGGCACGACCGACAGCGAATGGATCTACGCCCTGCTCATGTCCCAGATGGACGATCCGGCCGCGGACCTGGAGCTCAAGGAGATCCTGCCCGCGGTGGAGCGCACGCTGGCGATCCTGCGCGCGGTGCGCCGCAAGCTCGGCATCGCGGTTTCCTCCTCGGTGAACCTGTTCCTCTGCGACGGGAACGACCTCGTCGCGACGCGCTTCACCTTCGACTTCGGCTGCTACGGGGCGAAGGTGCACGAGGCGAACCTGTCGTACCTGAGCCTCTGGTTCACCATCGGGCGCAACTACGGCTTCCGCGACGGGGAGTGGAAGATGGAGGGCGGACAGGCCCGGGCCGATTCGGTCATCGTGGCCTCCGAGCCGCTCACCCAGGACACGTCCACGTGGATCGAGGTGCCGGAATACTCGCTGCTGTACGTGACGACGCAGCGCGGGCGCCGCCACGTCGAGACCCTGCCGCTGGAGGTGTGAAACGGGAGTTCAGCCCGGTTCGCGGCCGGCACTACCCGCTCGCGAGACCGTTGCGAAAACGGGGGATTAGCGAATTCATGCTCCGGCCACGGGCTTCGCTGGTGGAACGGAGCCTTGCTCGCAGACCTCATCCCCCCGCCCCCTGCTCCGACTGCGCGGAGAAGGGGGTGCCGCCAGCCCGCAGCTGGAGCGGGTTGTCGCCCTCTCCGCGCAGTCGGAGAGGGCAGCACGGCGTAGCCGTGCGGGTGAGGTTGCGGGCGAACGATTTGCGCTTGATCTATCCTATGATCCGAGCGCAACTCGATTACGCACAGGTTCCGCTCGCAGTAATGGGGACGTTGGAGAGCGCCACCCTCACGTCCCCTGCCGATGCCCGGAGCGCGTCCGGCCCTGCACGGCCAGCAGCGCCAGGGTGCGGTTGTTCCGGCGCAGCTTGCCCACCAGCGAGCGGTTGACGCTTTCGAAGAACGCGAACGCGAGCGGATCGCCGCCCGCGCGCAGCGCCTCGAAGCGCGCCCGCCGCATCTCCAGCACCGTCGCGTCTTCCCGCACCTCGCACAGCGCCGCCTGGGGCAGGCCGTCCATCAGCGCCAGGTCTCCCGCGATCTGCGACGGGCCGAGCACCATTAGCTGCTCGGCCGCCCGTCCGCGCGTCACGCTCAGGCGCAGCGCCCCGCGTACGACCAGGATGCAGCGCCGCGGGGCGTCCCCGGGCGCAAAGAGCACCGCGCCCCGCGGGAGGCGCCGCAGCTGGAGCGGAGCGAGAAACGCCTTGAGCTCGCGCCCGCGATAGGGCTGGAAGAGCGGCAGCTGGCGCAACACCGCCGGGTCGAGCCGCGGGTCGAGCGGCGGGTCGAGCGGCGGCGCATGTCGACCCCGCGCGCTCCCGTTACCGCTTCGGGCTGCCCGGCGGGACGCGGGGGCGTGGCGGGGCAGGCTGTTGCGGATCTCGGCGATCTGGCTGCGGATGCGGCCGCACAGGGTGTGGGTGATGGCGTTCATCGTGCGGAAGGCCGAGGGGCGCAGGTCGTTGCGCAGCATCTCGAAGTGCATGCGGCTGAAGAAGCAGCCCTTGAGCGGCGCGACCACTTCCGCCGTGGTGGAGTGCTGGCTGTGGATCACCAGCGCCACCTCCCCGAACAGCTCGCCCGGTCCGACCCGGCCCAGTTCCACCACCCGGTCGCCCGGCAGGCGCGAGACGATCCGCACGCTCCCTTCCTCCACCAGGTACATGCCTTCGGCGGACTCGCCTTGGGAGAACAGGCGCGTGCCGGCGGCGGCGTGGATCGGGCGCATGTACTGGGCAATGTCCGCCAGGTCCTCGGCGCCGTGGCCCGCAAACAGCGGGCACTGGCCCAGCAGGGCGGGATCAATGGGAGTGCGCATGGGGACGATCCCGCGCGAAGGCAGGTGGATTGGCACGGGAAACCTTTGCCCGCGGCGCGTGGTCGAACACTGGACGTGCGAGACCCCGTACCGGAAGCGCTTCGCCGCGTGACGCTCTCCCGGCCATCCGCCTTGACCCGTGCCATGCCGACCTTCGAATAGCAATCCGAGGTGGGTTCGGGATTCGCTCAGCGCTTCAAATCACGAGGTCCGTACTTGCAGAGCGGCTGATGCGATCAATCGAGGACAGCGGCGCCCATTACGTGCTGCTGCCCTCGAAAGCCGAACGGTAGGGAGATGTTGGAGATGCGCCGTGAACCGGCGCACGATGACTCCAAGGCTGGAGTCCCTGCGGTGGCCCTTGGAAACGAGGCAAACGATCCGTGCCCATTGGCTCCCTGCTCAAACCTGAGGTAGGCATCGGGGGGTAACCGATCCAACAAGCATCCGGAATCCATCCGGGGAATAGGTCCGTGCGAGCGGCGATACCGGACCGGGAATTTCCGTATTCGCTAGATTCCCGCGCAGGCCGTTCCACACACCCGATCCGCAACACGAGGTCCCCATGATACACACGCCAGTCTGCGAGCTGCTGGGCATTAAACATCCGATCGTGCTGGGCGGCATGGCGGGCCACACCTCGGCGCCCCTGGTAGCCGCCGTGTCCAATTCCGGGGGTCTGGGCACGCTCGGAGTCGCTGTCTACGGGCCGGAGCAGGTGAAGCTAGATGTTGCCGCAATTCGCGCCGCTACGGATAAACCGTTCGGCGTGAATTTTCTCCTGTTCTTCGCGAACGACGCGGCCTACGCCGCAGCGCTGGAAGTCCATCCGCCCGTGATGTCGCTGGCGTGGGCCAAGCCGGAGCAGGACCTGGGCGACTACATCCGGCGGGCGCACCAAGCCGGATGCACCGTCATGTACATGGCGCCCACAGTCCGAGAGGCACGGCGGGCGAAAGACGCCGGTGCGGATGTGATTGTGGCCCAAGGGACTGAGGGTGGAGGGCATGTGGGCTGGATGGCATCAATGGCGTTGCTTCCGATGGTGGTGGACGCGGTGGCGCCCACACCCGTCCTGGCGGCAGGAGGCATCGCTGACGGTCGCGGGCTGGCGGCGGCCCTGTCGCTGGGGGCGCAGGGGGTTTTGCTGGGATCGCGCTTCCTGGCTACCGAAGAATCGCCGCTGCATCCCAACTTCAAACGCGCGCTGGTGGAGAGCGACGGTCACGACACCGTGCTCACGGAGATTCCGGACCTGGCCCGCGGCAGAGTTTGGCCCGGCGCCATGGTCCGCGTGCGCCGCAACGCTTTCATCGCCCGTTGGTCCGGACGCGAGTCTGAACTTCGCGCCGGCCAGCGCGATGCCGCCGCGGCTCAATTGAAAGCACAGCAGGCGGGCGATGCGGAGGAGGCCACGCTGATGATCGGTCAGGATGCCGGGTTGATTCATGACATTCCGCCGGCGGGCCAGGTCGTTGCGCGCCTCGTGGCGCAGGCCGAAGAATTGCTGGCGAAGCGCCTCCCAAGTCTTGTCCGACCGTGAGGGTCGCGGATGTAGCGTACCCGCCGCCGGCCGCTCGGATGGTTTTGCGACACGCATCGCGGTTCCGCGACACTCGCCCTTCGCGGCACCCCGTTTCCGACCTCCCGCAGATCAGCCGCAACCGAAGCAAGGGTTAAGCCGGCCCCCAGACGGCTCCAAAGCGCTGCTGAACAGGCTCAATCTGCACCTGAGCGCTACCTCACGCGTGCCCCCGCTGCATCGAGCCCACCGCCCCGGGGCGATGCTCTTCTCCCCGTCCCATGCGAGGCGAGCTTGCGAGTTGAGCCAGCGGCTCGGCGGGGAAAGGGGTCGGGGGTTAGGGGCCGCCCTACCCCGGCTCCGGCCAGGCGCGCTGGGCGGGGCGCAGCAGTTCCAGCACCCGCGCAAGCCGCAGCACGCCCGCGTCGTCGAAGCGCCGTCCGATCACCTGCACGCCGATGGGCAGTCCGTCCGCGCTGGCGGTCCAGTTCAGCGACGCCGCCGGCTGCTCGGACATGCTGTAGGGCACGGTGAACCAGATATGCGGCAGGGCATCGTGGGGATCGTTGCCCGGCGCGGGCAGCTCCGCCTCGTACGGCAGGATGGGCGAGGTCGGCGAGACGACGAAGTCGAACGGCTGGCACGCGGACACCGCCGCCTCGCGCATTGCGTGCACCTGGTTGTACGCCCAGATCACGTCGCGGCCCGAGAAGTCCGCCGCGCGCCAGGTGCACCACTCGACGATGAAGGGCAGGATCTTCTTCTGCCGTTCCCGCGGAAGCGCCGCGTAATCGGTGTAGGAACGCGCCTCGAAGAAGCGGTTCATGCCCTCCATCATCTCGGCGCTGAGGAACGAGCGCAGGGGCTCGACCGTCGCCCCCGCGGCCGCCAGGGCCCGCGCCGCGTCCGCCGCCGCCGCCGCGACCTCCGGCTGGGGCTTCAGGCCGCCGCCCATCTCCGCAAGAAAGCCGATGCTCAGGCCCTTGAGACTCGGCACCGCGCGCGCCACGTCCGCCGCGTAGTCGAACGCGACGGGAGGCAGGCTCATGAAGTCGCGCGCATCCGGACGGGTGAGGGCGTTCATGAGCAGGGCCGCATCGGCGACCGTGCGCGTGATCGGCCCGGCGACGCGGCCCAGGAACGGAGGATGGATCGGGATGCGGCCGAGACTGGGCTTGAGGGCGAACAGGCCGCAGTGCGTCGCCGGCAGGCGCACCGACCCGCCGATGTCCGTGCCCAGGTGCAGCGGGGCATAGCCCGCGACGGCGGCCGCGCCGGCCCCGGAGCTGGAGCCCGACGTGTTGAGCTCCAGGCGCCAGGGATTGCGCGTGATGCCGTGCAGGCTCGACAGCCCGGACGAGAGCATGCCGTAGTCGGGCATGGTGGTCTTGCCCAGGATGACGCAGCCCGCCTCGCGCATCCGTGCGGCCGGCGGCGCATCCTCGCCCTTGGGCGGCTCGGCCTCGTTGGCGCGGGTGCCGATCGGGGACGGATCGCCGCGCGTGGCGATGTTCTCCTTGATCGTCACGGGCACTCCGTCGAGCGCGGAGAGCGGTTGCCGCTTGCGCCAGCGGGCTTCGGAGGCGCGGGCGGCGACGCGGGCCTGCTCGCCCAGCAGCCGGTAGATCGCGTTGAGCTTGGGCTCCCACGCGGCGACCCGCGCCAGCGCCGCTTCGGTCACCTCGACCGGCGACAGCGTGCCCTGCGCGAAGGCGGCCGACATGTCGATTGCGGAGAGGGCGTGGAAGGACTGTGCGGCCATGGGTTCCCCATCACAGAATCGGCTGCTGCGGATCGGCGTCCTCCCGGGGGCGGCGCCGTCCGGATCAAGGGCCTCTTGTGCCGCGGCGAATCCGCCCGCAACGGAACCCTGGCCGGAGCGAAACAGGCGCAAGGCGGCCCTCGTCCCTGCTCATAGCAAATTTGGGCGGAAAGGGCGGCAGTCCGCTGAACCGCGGCTCCGGGCGCTGGATGCGCGCGGCGCTTCCGGCGCAGCGATCGGGCGCAGCGATCGGGCGAGCGCCGCCCCGGCACCCCGCGCCCGTGTGGGACGGGAGCAGGGGCCGTGCCGGAACGTCGCTCGTGACGGCTCGCCTTACGCGGCGCGCCGGAGGGCTTCG
>JBGOTW010000260.1:0-5967 GCA_041476685.1 bacterium
GCCCGCCACCAGCCGGTCGCTGTGGACGGCGCGCAGGCCCGCCAGCATGCGCTGCATTCCTTCCGACAAGGTCTCGTAGGCCAGGTACTGGTTGGCGAAGAGCGTGTCCCCGCCGTAGGGAGGCACCTCGATCCCGTACAGGATCGCCCCCAGCGGCGGCTCGGGCATCATCGTCGTGTCGGTGTGCCACTCGTCCCCGACGGTGCGCGCGTCCCCCGGATTGCGGATCAGCTCGACGATCTCCGGATCGGGGCCGGTGCCCTTGAAGTTCGGGTGGATGAAGATGTCGCCGAACTTGCGGGCGAGCCGCTTGTGCTGCTCGACGTTGAGCTCCTGGTCGCGGAAGAAGATCACGCAATGGTCCAGCAGCGCGCCCCGGATGGCCGCGACCGTGGCGGCGTCGAGATCGTCGGCGAGCTTCACGCCCGAGAGCTCCGCGCCCAGCGCGCCGGAGATCGGCTGCACGTCCAGCTTGCCCATGGAATTCCCCCCGCAAAGGCCGTCGCTGCCCGGGCCCTGCCGCCGCGGCGCCGCGCACCGCCTGTCCTTCCCCCCGGATGGAATCGGCTGACCGTTCTTTGGCCCTGCCCAGGGCCGGTTGTCAATCCTGCGACGGTGGGCCCGCGGGGAGATCATGCCATCCGCCGGGCCGCCCGCCCAGGTGGCCTGCGCTGCTCGCCTGCGCTGCTCGCCTGACCTGAGGCGGCGCATTGCCATCCGCCCCGCCCTTCCGGTAACACCAGCCTGAAACCGACCCATTGACCCGCCCAGCCATTGGAGGGCGGAGGCCGTCCTTCCCCGAGCCGGAATCGCGCCGTGGCCGCTCGCCGTCCCAGCCCGTCCTCCAGCAAGGCCGCCCCCGGCAAGGCTGCCACCGGCATCGCTGCCGGCGGAACTCCCCCGTCAACGGCGGCGCTGCGCGGGCAGGCGAAAGTCCCCGTCGCGGCCTCGCACGCCTGGCGCGAAGGGTTCCGTTTCGACCGGGTGAAGGTGCTGATCGTCTGCCGCGGGCCGATCCGCCTGGAAGCGCTGGAGGCGTTCGAGCGGCTGGGCGTGCAGCCGAGCGGGATCCTGCTCTCCGAAAAGGACAGCGTCGTCTATCCGCGCGCGCTCTCGCCCGAGCTGCGCCGCGTCGGCCGCAACGAGAGGGTGCACCGCCTGCCCGACTACGCCGGGCCGGACAAGGCCGCCACCATCGAGCGCATCCTCGACATTGCGCACACACACCGCTACACGCACCTGTTCGCCGGCTACGGCTTCATGGCCGAGGACTTCGAGTTCATTGCGGCCGTGGAGCGGGCGGGGCTGGGCTTCGTGGGGCCGTCGTCGTCCGTCGCGCGCCGGGCGGGGGCGAAGGACGCCGCCAAGCGGCTCGCCCGCAAGCTCGGGGTTTCCGTCACACCCGGTCTCGACAATCCCACCGCCTTGGCCCTGCTTGCGCAAGCCCCTGGCGGAGCGGCTCCCAGCGGAGGCGCTTCCGCCGGACAAGCGTCCGCCGGACGAGCTTCCGCCGCGGCGGGTCACGCGCTGCTTGCCGACCTGGTGCGCCGGCACGGCCTGGCGCTGCACGATGCGCCCGACCCGGACCCGGAGGCGTTCGCCGAGCAGGTGCTGCTGGCGGCGCAGGCGCGGGGCGTCGAGCTGGTGACCGTGGCGCAGTTGCAGGAGGAGACCCGGCGCCAGCTGGGGCGGCTGATGGCCGAGCATCCCGGGCGGCGCTTTCGCCTCAAGCACGTGGCCGGGGGCGGGGGCAAGGGCCAGCGCATCGTCTCCTCCGCGGACGAGGCTCCCCAGGCGGTGCTCGAGGTGCTCAGCGAGTCCCGCGCGCTAGGCCCGGCGGACAACCGCAACTTCCTCATCGAGCTCAACGTCGAGTCCACCCGGCACAACGAGATTCAGCTGCTGGGCAACGGCGAGTGGTGCGTGGCCCTGGGCGGACGCGACTGCTCGCTGCAGATGCACGAGCAGAAGCTGCTCGAAGTCTCGATCAGCGAGGGGCAGCTGGCGCACGCGGCGGAGGCCTATTCCGCCCAGGGCCGGAGCGAGGCCGCCGCGGTGCTGCGCCAGGACCGCGCCACGCTGCTGGAGATGGAGGCCCAGGCCGAGCGCTTCGGGCAGGCCGTCCGGCTCGATTCGGCCAGCACCTTCGAGAGCATCGTTGACGGGCCCAGGCACTACTTCATGGAGGTCAACACCCGCATCCAGGTCGAGCACCGCGTCACCGAGATGGTCTACGGCCTGCGCTTCCGCAATCCACGCCAGCCCGAGCAGGCGATCGAGGTGGACAGCCTGGTGGAGGCGATGCTGTGGCTGGCGGTGCACGGGGCGGAGCTGCCCAAGCCGGAGCGCGTGCCCCGCCACGGCAGCGGGGTCGAGGCGCGCATCAACGCCACCAACGACGCGCTCAGGCCCCATGCCGGGGGGATGGTGCTGGGCTGGAGCGCGCCTCAGGCGGAGGAGCTGCGGGACGACCAGGGCATCGGCATCCGCAATCCGGACATCGGCACGTTCATGCCGTATCGCCTCGCGGGGGCCTACGATTCGAACGCCGCGCTGGTCGTGACCCACGGCAGCGACCGCGCCGACGCATTCCGGCGGCTGGCGGAGCTCCTGCGCGTGACCGAGGTGCGCGGGGAGGATGTGCAGACCAACCTGGAATTCCACTACGGCCTGCTGCACTGGATGCTGGGCAACGAGCCCCTGGTCAAGCCCTCGACGCGCTTCGTGCGCGGCTACCTGGCGGCGGTGGGTCAGCTGAAGCGGCTGGCCGACGAGGTGGACCTGGCGGCGGCCTGGGAGGCGCTGACCGGGCGCGCGGCGCAGGCGGGCGGCGGGCAGGCCGAGGCGCTGCAGGCGAAGCAGACGCTCGTGCCGCGGCCGCTGGCGCGCCTGTGGGCGCGTCCGCATGTCCTTGCCGGCTGGCTCGGGCTCGGCAGCCATCCCGCCGATCCGCTCTGGGAGCGGGCGGAGGGGCGCGTGACGTGGCGGCGCAATCCGCTGGAGGTGCTGGAGCGGCTCTACCGGCACCTGCGCATGGAGGACCACCCCGGCGTGTCCGCGGAGGAGCGCATCTGGCGCCAGGACCAGGACCTGCTGGATACGGGTCTGGCGTTCTATCGGGACCTGGCGGCGCGGGTCGGGGCGCGCCCCTGGAGCGAGCTGGCGGCGCTGCTGGAGCGGGAGGAGGTCCCCGCCGGAATTCCCCACGCCTTGTGGCCGCGGGTGCGCGCCGCCCACCGGGGCCATCAGCTCGGGCTGAACCTCCTTAGGTTGCCCGTGATCCTCGGGGAGGAGGCGGGCTTCTTTCGCATCCGCGTCACGCCGCGCCTGGAGGCCGAGCTTCCGGCCGACCTGTATGACGACAGGGCGTCCGCGCCGGCCCTGCTGGCCCTGGCCCCCCCGCCTCCGGCCGATGCCGACGCGTTCGTCGCGCCCACCGGCGGGACGTTCTATGCGTGCCCCAGTCCCGGCGCAGAGCCATACGTGACCGCCGGGCAGCACGTGGAGGCAGGGGACGTGGTCGGGCTGCTGGAGGTGATGAAGATGTTCAATCCGGTGCGCGCCCCGTTCGCCGCCCAGGTGGCCGAGGCGCTGCTCAGCCCGACCCAGGGCACCGTCGTCCACAAGGGCCAGCTCCTGTACCGCGTGACTCCGGACCATCCACCTGCCGTCCACGACCCCGCCGCCCGGCACGCGGCCCGCCACACCCTCACTCTCGCCCTGCTCGCGCGCTGCTGAGCCGGCCGCCGCGCCCGCCGCGCCGAGTCCTCACCCCGCCCGCTGCGCGGGCACCCCCCTCCAACTGCGTGGAGAGGGGAACTGCCTGCGGCGTCAAGCTGTTGTCCTTCTCCGCGCAGTCGGAGAAGGACCGCGCCGGTCGCATCGGCGCGAGGATGAGGACCGGCAGGCAGCGCCGCCTTCCGGCCTTATCCGGGGAATCAGGTCCGTGCGACCCGCTTGCACTTTCGTGAACCGTGGGTTAACAATTGTGAATGCTGATTTCCTACGTACGCAGCCTGCTGAAGGAGACGGGCCTGTCGCCCGAGCAATTCGGCCGGCGCATCCAACTGTCGGGCATGACGCTGCGGCGCCTGCTGAAGCGGCCGGACGGGGACCTGTTGCCGGAGGCGTACCATTCGCTGGTGCGGCAGGGGGTCTATGGCCTCATCATCGAGGGCCGGCTCAAGCCTGATGCCCCGGTGGCGCAGCTCGTCGTGAGCCAGAGCCCGAGCCTGTCCTTCGAGGCGGCGATCCACGCGCTGGGCTTCCGCCAGGACGCGATGGCCCTGGGCGATTCCCACCCGGAGCAGGTGCTGATCGGCCTGAGCGATATCGGAGCCAGCCCGCAGCGCCAGGGCGAGGTGAACCACGGCGGAAAACGGCTCGCGCGCTTCCGCCGCCTGGGCAGCGAATGGGCTTCGCGGATCAACACGCTGCGGCGCGTGGTCACCTCGACCAGCCTGACGCCGATGGAAAAGCTGGCGGCGTACGGCGCGCTGTTCTATCTGATCACGACGTTTGACCTGATCCCCGACACCATTCCCGTCTTCGGCTTGCTGGACGATTTTTCGATCCTGGGAATCGTGGTCGCCTACTACGTCCACAAGTTTCCGCAACACTTCAACGCGAACGCGAGCCGGTAGCAATGGCGGGGTGGAGGGAGCGGGTAGTGAGGGGCATGCGGCAGAGCCTTGTCGGAACGGGAATGCTGGCGCTGTTGGGGCCGGCCGGGGTGCTGGCGCAGCAGGGCGCCATGCCGGGGAATGCGCCGCCCGGAGGGACGTCGCCCGAGCCGCGGGCCGGATCGCCGGCGCACGCCGCAGCCGAGGCCGCCGGCGTCAGCGGGGCGCGGCGAGTGCTGACGCTGGAAGAGGCGCTGCGGCTCGCCCTGGAGCACAATCTGGCGCTACAGGCGAAGGAGCAGGAGATGCGCGCGGTGCAGGCCAATGAGGTCACGGCGGGACTGATCCCCAATCCGACGCTGTCGCCGGGCGTGTCCAACGCGTTCGCCCCGAACATCGGGCCGCCGCAGTATCAGCTCACGATCGCCCAGCCCATCGAGCTGTCCGGCAAGCGCCAGCGGCGCATCGAAAGCGCGGAGGCCGGCTCGCGCGCCGCGGTCTTCGACGTGGAGGACCTGCGCCGCCTGCTGACGCTGCAGGTCAAGCAGGCGTTCACCGCGATCCTGGTGGCGAAGGCGAGCGCGGAGCAGACGCAGCTGAACCTGAAGACGCTCGACGAGCTGGAGCGGCTGCAGCGCCTGCGCGCCGAGAAGGGGGACCTGTCCGAGCTGGATCTGTTGCGCATCCAGCAGCAGCGCTTCCAGTTCGAGTCCGACGCCGCGGACGCGCAGCAGGCGCTGCGGATCGCGAAGGTGAACCTGCGGCAGTCCATCGGCCAGGACGTGGTGGACGAGGACTTCGACGTCGGCGGAAAGTTCGCCCTGAACGAGGTGGGCGTCCCGCGGGAGGAGCTGCTCCGGCAGGCCGAGACGCGCCGGGCAGACCTGAAATCGGCCCGGGCCACGCTGGAGAAAGCCCGCGCGGACAACCGGCTGGCCCAGGCTTATGCCGTGCCCAACATCGCGCCGACGGTGGGCGTGTGCTGGGCGGACAACAATTCCTGCTACGGATTCGTGGTCGGGTTCTCGATGGACCTGCCCCTGTTCAACCGCAACCAGGGCGAGATCCAGCGCACGGCGCGCGATGCGGAACGGGTGGGGGCGCTGACGAACTTCGCGCTGACCCAGACGCGCGCGGACGTGGAAGCGGCCCTGTCCCAGCTCGAGAACGCGCGCATCAAGCTCAAGGCCCTGCGCGAGGTGTATGTGCCCAAGGCCACGGAGATTCGGGCGCGCGTGGAGCTCGCCTACCGGCGCGGCGCGGCGAGCCTGCTGGAGTTCCTGGATGCGGAGCGGACGTACCGGGCCATGACGCTCGCGTACATCAGCTCCCAAGGGAACTACGA